>NZ_JBFNXR010000033.1:0-140000 GCF_040813635.1 Novosphingobium rhizovicinum
CAGGCGCCCGTCTGGAGCGCCGGCCGCATGGCGCGGGCTGGTTGAGCGTGGCCCCGCTCACCCGCACCCGCCGTACGCCGGAGCTATGTCCGGCGACTGCGGCATATAACCTATATGGTTCATTGTGTCAAGGCGCTTTGGCAGGTGCCTCACGCAGTGTCCGGGAACTGTCGAGCGAACCAAGCGTCGACGGGCGAGTTCATCCCAAGGATCGCCCGAATACAGGAGGCTCTTGAGGTGAAACCGAGCGGAAACACTATCCTCATGACTGGCGGCGGCTCCGGAATTGGCGCCGCGCTGGCCCAGCGATTTCACGACGCCGGGAATACGGTCATCGTGGCGGGGCGCCGTCAGCAGGCATTGAATGAAACGGTTGCCGGTCGAGAGCACATGCATGCCCGAGTGCTCGATGTGGGCGACGCTGCGAGCACGCAGAACTTTGTCCGTGCGCTTATCGCGGACTTCCCGGAGCTCAACGTACTGATCAATAATGCAGGCATCATGCGGCTAGAGGCGCTGGAGACTGCTCGTAATCTGAATGACGCGGAGCAGACGGTGGAAACCAACCTGCTCGGTCCGATCCGTATGACGGACGCCTTGATCGATCATCTCGTCGCCAGAAACGATGGCGTGATCGTCAACGTCACTTCAGGCCTCGCCTTTGTGCCTCTTGTCGCGGCACCGACTTACTCGGCGACGAAAGCGGCGCTGCATGCTTACACTGTGGCCTTGCGAAAGGCCCTGGCTGGCAAGGTCGAGGTCATCGAACTGGCGCCCCCGGCAGTTCAGACTGGCCTGACCCCCGGTCAGGAGCGGCGGCCGGGTTACCAGCCGCTCAACGACTTTGCCGATGAAGTCCTTGCGCTTTTCTCACAAGTGCCGACGCCACCGGAGATCCTCGTCGAACGCGTGAAAATGCTCCGCAACGCCGAGGCGGAAGGACGCTTCGAGGAGGCGCTCGACCAAATCAATGCATTTGCCGAAAGCGCCCGAGCGGCGCAGCCGAACTGAACGGGCGCAGAGAGCGCCCGAGCAGTGCGGCCCCGCGTGTGATCAGGCTGCGGAGGCCAGAGCGGCGCGGCCTACGCGCTCGTTCCACAGGTCCGAAGACCCGCAGAGCTGCAGGTTAAGCATGGCACGGTTCATGAAGAGGTGGATCTGGTGCTCTTCGGTGAGGCCGATACCGCCGTGGAACTGGATCGCCTCTTCCGTAACCCATTGGTAGACTTCGGCGGCGTAGGTCTTGAGCGCCCCCATCTGCTCAGCCGTCGTCCCATCTGCAGCGGCGCGGCTCCAGAGCAGGGCCTCGGCAGGCACGATCTTGATCTTGCAGTCCGCGGCGCGATGCTTGAGCGCCTGAAACATCGCGATCGGGCGGTCGAACTGCTTGCGCACCTTCATGTATTCGACTGACGCGTCGAGCGCGGCATTGGCGCCGCCGAGGCAGTCCGCCGCGACGGCAAGGTGCGCCTCGGGCGAAATTGCGTCGTGAATGGCGCGCGAGCCTGCCGCATCGGCAAGACTCAGTGCAGGATCGGGGCGGAAGTTCTCAAGCGTGAGATCGAACAGGCGGCGGCTCTTGTCCCAGATCGGCCGCTCGACCAGGCTCACACCGGGAGCGTCGGTCGGAACCAGCGTATAGCCGGTCGGCAGGTAGGCGATGACCGCTGCTGCCATGTCGCCTTCGAATACGCCAGAGACGGTTCCAGCCACCGCGCCGTCCGAGCCGGTCTCCAGGTTAGTCGGCAACATGTGCAGCGGTACATATTCGCCCCCGGCGATCCGCTCCAGCCAGTCCTCGCGGCCCTCTAGAGCCTTGCTTTCGAGGATCGCATGAAGCCCAAGCTGCGCCGGGATAAGCGGCGCGCTGGAAAGCACGCGTCCCAGCTCGAAGTGGATCATCGTCGATGCTTCGCGGCCGAGGCCGAGGCCGCCCAGTTCCTCGGGCAGCCGGATCATCAGCCAGCCCATTTCGGCGGCCAGTGCCCAGCTGGCATCGCGCTCGGGGATCACCTTATCGGCGGGGAACGCCTTTTGCACGGCATCCTGCAGTTCGTTCAGTTCGATCATGTCAGAGCACCCATCCCTTGGGTTCGCGCGGCATCTCGAGCATGCGCTCGGCGATGATGTTGCGCTGCACTTCCTCACTGCCGCCGGCGATGGTCCAGGCGTAGGAGTTCATGAAGTCGGCCATCCAGTTGCCGGTGTTGAGGTCGCCGAAGGTGATCGGCTTCACGTATTGCTCGGCCATGCCGCCAAGACGCACGCCCAGCAGCGAGTAGGCGCGCAGTGCACGGCTGTAGCTGTTCTTGACAATCGAGGCGTCGCCCATCCGCTCGACGCCCTTGATGCGGTTGTCGAGGAAGCGATCGGCGATGGCGCACGTTGCGTCAACTTGCGTCACAAGCGCGCCGAAGTCGCGCAGGACGCCGGCATCGTTCTCCAGCCCATTGTCACGGATCAGCTCGGCTACGCGAGAGAGGGCGCCGCGCATGCGGTACGCCAGTTCCATCAGCGTCAGGCCGCGCTCGGAAGCAAGGGTGGCTTGCGCCACGGCCCAGCCTTTGCCCTCCTCCCCCACGCGCTGCTCCACGGGGATCACAACGTTATCGAGGAAGATCTCGGCGAACTCCTCGTCGCCCTGGATCTGGTGGATCGGGCTGACCGATACGCCAGGAGTCTTCATGTCCATCAACAGGTAGGTGATGCCCGCCTGCTTGGGGCCGTCGCTGGAGGTGCGCACCAGCAGCAGGCACATGTCCGCGAACTGCGCCATCGTCGACCAGACCTTCTGGCCATTGATAACATACACTTCCTTGCCATCGCGCACCTCGCGCACGGCCTTGCACTTCAGCGCGGCAAGATCGGAACCGGCACCGGGCTCGGAGAAGCCCTGGCACCATGTCTCGCCTTCAAGGATGCGGGGCAGGTACTTCGCCTTCTGCTCGGGCGAGGCGCACTCGTGAAGCGTGGCGTAGGCGTGATAGGTGGATACGAAGGACAAAAGGAGGCGCGGCGCATCCACGCGGGCCAGTTCCTCGTAGATGACCTTCTGCTCGGCGAGGCTCCGCCCGCCGCCGGGCCATTCGGCTGGCCAGTGCGGGATGGCGAAGCCGCCTTCCACAAGCTTGGCGAACCAGCTGCGCTGGGTCGCGACAAAGTCTTCCTGCGTGCGACTGGCGTCGCGCCAGTCACGCGGTGCGTTCGCCTCCATCCACTCACGGACTTGGGCGCGCAGGCTCTCGAGTTCGGGTTGGTCGGTCATGGCGGCTCCATGCACGGCGGCTGTGCGCTCGTCCAGACCCCCGGAGGTGCAATCTTATCGCTCAGGCGGCGACTTCGATGGTCTCTCCGTTGATGCGCACTTCGAACGTGTCGATCGGCATGGAGGCGGGCGGATTTATCGGCGCGCCGGTTTCCAGGTCGAAACGGGCCCCGTGCACCGGGCACGAGATCCAGCCATTGCGAAGCCGACCGCAATCGAGCGATTCGTATGCATGGCTGCAAAGGTTGCGGACAGCGAAGATCCGGTCATTGGAGTTGCATAGCAGGATGTCGTTCCCATTCGCGCTAACGACTTTCTTGCTGCCCGGGGGCACTTCATCGAGCGTTGCCACGGCAACGAATGTCTTCTCGCTCATCTTGTCGATCATCTCTCTCGTGCTTGCAGTTGCGTGGTCGTCTTTTCTTCTGGTGGCATTTGCTGCCCTGCATTTCCTGAGGTTCTGGCGCAAGCGCGGCTTGCGCGCCCGCAGTGTGCCGTGCCATTGCCACTACCGTGACGGGCAAACAGCGCGCAAGGGCGGGTGCCAGTTGGCGGATGGTTCGGTGATCGCTCCCGCGTTGTGTCTGCGGGTGCTTGTTCCCGGCGGCCTCTTGTACCGGCATCAGGTGCTGGCTAACGCGATCGGCAATCGTTCAAGACCGGGGAACTCATGAACTTCGAATGGACTGAGGAGCAGGATTCATTCCGGCAGACGTTGCGCGATTTTCTCGCGGCCAACCTGCCGGGTGACTGGGAGAAGTTCTCCGAGCACGGGCCCGCGTCGCCGGCGCTGACCGCATTTGCGCGCGAATTCTGCAAGAAGCTGGCCGACGTCGGGCTTCTGTTTCCGCACTGGCCCAAGGAAATGGGCGGGGAGGGCCTCGGTCCCTGGGAGCAGCAGATCCTCGCCGAGGAGATGTGGATCGCGGGTGAGCCGCGCGGCGGTCAGTACATGAACGTCAACTGGATCGGCCCGACCCTGACGAAGTACGGGACCGAGGAGCAGAAGGCGCGCTACCTCGAGCCTATTACCGAGGGCAAGTCGCTCTGGTGCCAGGGCTTTTCGGAGCCGGATGCCGGATCGGACCTGGCGAGCCTGCGCACCCGCGCGGTGCTGACGGACGGCAACTACGTCATCAACGGCCAGAAGATCTGGACCTCTTACGCGGGGCTGGCCGACACTTGCTTTCTCCTCACGCGCACCAGCGACGACCGGAAGCGCGGCATCACTATCCTGCTCGTGCCGATGGATACGCCGGGCATCACCGTGCGTCAGATCCCGTCGCTGATCGGTGAGGGCGACATTCACGAGGTCTTCTTCGACGATGTTACCGTGCCCGAAGGCGCCCGCTTCGGAGAAGAAGGGCAGGCGTGGGAGATCATCGCCTATTCGCTGCGCAACGAACGCCTGGGCATTCCGCGCTTCACTCTTGCGCGCGCCGCGCTTGATCGTGCGGTGGCGATGCTCAAGGATGCTGGCGATTTCGGTCGCGAGTACGTCAGGATAGAGGCCGCGCGGTGTGCGGCACTGTGCGAGGCTGCGGCGACGGCGAACTACGCAATCGTTCAGAAGCGGGTGGACGGTCTCGGCGTCGGTCCCGAGTCGAGTTCGGCACGCTTTGCCACCGTCATGGCCGAGCGCGCGGTGTGCGAGTTCGTGGTCGAATTCGTGCCAGAGGCACTCGCCGGTTCCTCTCCCTATCTCAAGATGCACCACCAGCGCGGAATCGTTGCCGGCATCGCCTCTGGCGCGGCCGAGATCCAGCTCAACATTATCGCGAGCGATGTGCTCGAATTGCCCAGGGAGCCCCGCTGATGCAGCTTTCGCTCAGCGAAGACCAGAGCCAGATCCTCGATTTCATCGACACTCTGGCAAAGCCTTACGCCACCGTTCCGATGCACGACCACTCGCTTGCCCTGACCAGCGCCGAGCTGGATGAGGCCTTGGTCGAGGGCGGTTTCCTTGACGTCATGGCGGAGGAGGAGCTTGGCCCCGCGACCGCCGCGCTGGTCGTCGAGAAGCTGGCACGCCTGCCCTTTGCTGTGGAAGCTGCGGCGTCGGCGCTGGTGCGACCGCTGATCGATCCCGACTTGCCGAGGCCGCTGTGCCTTGTGGAAGAAGGGCAACTGCGCAAGCCGGTGCGATTCCTGAAAGATGGCGCGACGGTCGTAGTTGTCGGGCCATCCGGTGTCCGAAGCTTCACAGCGAGCGCCGAGATGATCCGCGCCCCGCAGGAAGACACGCTCTACGCCTATCCGGTCGCCTTTCTGACGCGCCTCCCTGATGCGCTTACGTCGCATGATGCAGACGTTGCAGAGATTACCCGTGCCTGGCGCGTGGCGGTCGCTGCTGAGGCGGCGGGCCTGCTCGCGGCTGCCCTGCAGAGCGTGGTCACCTATGTCTCGGAGCGCAAGCAGTTCGGGCGTCCGCTTGCGACGTTCCAGGCGATCCGCCACAGGCTGGCCGAGGACCAGGTCGTCACGAACGGAGTCTACTGGCTCGCGATCCGCGCTGCGGCGTCCGGCGATCCGGCAGATGCCGCGATGGCCGTGCTTCACGCGCAGGAGGCGGCGAAGCGAGTCACTTACGACTACCATCAGTTCCTGGGCGGCATGGGCATGACGCTGGAGCATCCGCTTCACTTGTGGACTTACCGGCTCAAGCTGCTGACAGCCGAGCTGGGGGGCAGGGGAGCTCAGGCTCTTGCCGCGGCCGAGGCGCTCTGGGGCGAATAGGAGCCTCTGCGTAAGGGTGCTCCGGATCGCCGTCAGTCGACGTCGATCATGCCTTTCTGGCCGGGGCCTCCGCTGACGGCCAAAGTCTCCCCGGTGATATAGCTTGCCGCATCGCAGGCCAGAAACACGACCGCCTGCGCCACTTCCTCGGGCGTGCCAGGACGCTTGAGCGCGAAGGCGGTCTTTGCCGCGCCGGGCGCATCGAACCCGGTCTTGGCCCAGCCTGCTTGTGCCAGCTCGGTCGCGGTCATGCCGGGCGCGACGCAGTTTACGCGCACGTTCGACCCGCCCCACTCCATTGCGGCCACGCGGGTGAACATCTGGAGCCCGGCTTTGGCAGCGGAGTAAGCGCCACAGCCGGCGGTGCCGCTGATCCCCGCCTGTGAGGAGATGTTGACGATGGCTCCGCGCCCACTCGCCTTCAGGTGAGGAATGGCCGCGTGCGAACAGTAGAAGGCGGCGTTGAGGTTCAGCGCCACATCCTTGTCCCACATCGCGGGCGGCATCTTCGAAAAGCCCGAATAGCTCGACTTCCCCGCATTGTTGATGAGGATGTCTAAGCGGCCGAAGGTGTCCACGACAGCGGCGATCATCCGTTCGACAGCCTCGGAATCGGTGACGTCCGCGGCGAACGTAACAACCCTGCGCCCGGTCGCCTCGCCGATCTCTGCGGCTGCCGTTTCCAGGCGGTCGGCCCGTCTGGCAGCCAGCGCCAGATCGGCGCCGCGCTCCGCAAGCAGCGTTGCAATTGCCTTCCCGATCCCTGTTCCGCCGCCGGTCACCAGCGCAACACGTCCCGCAAGGTCGAACCCTTCAAGCATTACCACCTCCTCCTGCGCTGGCAGCCGCGCACTCGTGTTCTCAGTTCTTCAGCCCGTTCCTCTGGAGAAACCTGAGGCGTCTCCGGCGGCAGGTGATCGCGCAGTTCTGCGAACTTCACGCGCGTCAGTGTCGGCGTCGGGCGCGAGTCGCAATCATACCAGCGGCCGTAGATCGTGCCTTCGGTGAAGCCTGCCGTATCAAGCCAGTTGGGCACGCCCGGATCGACAAGCGAGAGCACGGCGCGAAACTTTCCGTCGGAGCTCACTTTCGCGCAGTGTCCGTTGGTGCTGCTGAGCCGGTAAACGTACTCGATGGCGTTGTAGTACGGGTCGTTGATCTGGAAATTCCAGTAGGGCCGCACGCTTGGCAGCTCCGTCTCCAGTATCAGCGCCTCATCCGGCGCGTACTCATACACTGCCGGTAGATAGACTTGCCGGGTAAGCGCTCCTCCGATGGGAGCGGGCTGAAAGACGTTGACGCCTACAGCCTCGCGCACCTGGTTCTGCATCCAGTAGAAGAGTTCAGTGGCGCGGGCGGGCATCGCGGCCATATGTCCGATCCGCTCGAGGATCTCTTCGGGGCTGAGGCGCGCCTTGGGAGGTGCCGGATCGAGGCATTCGATGGAGAGGACGGGATCGACTTCGCCTGCCCAGTCGTAGCTCCGCTTGCGGATCATGAGGACGTTGGCTTCGGGCCTGATCGGGAGCCAGTTGCCTGTGTGTCCTGCCGGTCGCTCCTGGCTGACAAGGATCTCGAAGTTGCCGTCGGCATCGATCTGCAGTTGGCGGTCATCGAGGTCGGAGTAGTGTTTGCCGGTCATGTCGACGGCGCCGGGATACCCCGCGTTGTTCCGCTGGGTGTTGAAAGTGATCATCTTCACCGTGCCGCGCTGACCGCTGACCCGGTAGCGATACGCCGACGAGATCGGCGACTGCAGATAGATGTCATCCGGATTGGGCTGCAGCGTGTAGACGGGATTCCACAGAGGCGCCCAATCAGGATGAGCGGCATCGGCGTGGAAGAAGGTGAAGTAGCTGGAGCTCAGCTGCATCATGATCTGCCGGTAAACGTCTGCGCGATATTCGGGTGAATCGGGGCGCCAGGTATTGGCAAGCCCGGCCACCCCCTTTTCAAGGTCAGCCAGATACTCGCTGAGCGGGCCGATGGGGCTGGGCATCATGATATCCTCCTCTCGGCGCCCCTTTCAGCAGGGATCGTGGTTGTATTTAGATTGTGCTCACTATCTAAGAGCACGGCAAGGATGGGAGAGCAAGCTATGGACAGTAACGATCTTCTCGATCTCGGAGGGCAAGTGGCGGTCGTCACTGGAGCGGGCCAGAATGCCGGGCGCGCGATCGCGATGGAGCTGGCGCGTCACAACGCCGGAGGCATTGCGATCAACGATTTCGTCGCGGAGCGCGCCGAAGCCGTGGCGGCAGAAATCTCTGCTCTGGGGGTGCCCGCGATGGCGGTGCCGTTCGACGTGGGCGATCTGGATGCCATCAAGGCTGCGGATGCCGCCATCAAGGACAAGCTCGGTGCGGCAACGATCCTGGTGAACAACGCGGGGATGGCAGGTCCGGGAGGCTCGCTTCGCCCGACGCAGAACTTCTGGGAGGAGGACCCCGCCAATTGGGACCGTTATCTACGAACCAACCTCTACGGCGTTTACAACTGCTGCTTCGGGTTCATCCCTAACATGGTGGAGGCCAGACGCGGCCGGATTGTCACGATCGTCTCGGACTCGGGCCGCGTGGGTGAGCCGAAGATGGCGGTCTACGCCTCGGCAAAGGCCGGTGCGCAAGGCTTCGTGAAGTCCATCGCCAAGGAACTGGGCCGCTATAACGTGACTTGCAACGCCGTCTCGCTGTCGTCTCTCATGCCGGACATGCCCGCTGAGCAGCTGGCTGAGATCATGCGCAGCGATCAGGCGAAGGCGCAACTCTCGCGCTATACGATCCGGCGCTACGGCAAGTCGTCGGACGTGGCCGCGCTGGTCACGTTCCTTTGCTCGCAGTCCGCCGAGTGGATCACGGGGCAGACTTACCCGCTCAACGGAGGCTATGCGCCCTCGATGTAGGCGCCAGCAATGTAGGCGAAGGATGGTGTGGGGGGCTGTGGACGCTCCGATCGGTCCGCAGCCCTCTGCATTGTCCGTGGGGCTGCACGTGTGTGCCAGCCCCACGGTGTTCTGTCTTTAAGCTCGGGCGCCTCGCTGAAACAGCCGCTGCCGGCACGTTTCATAGCTAGGATCCGCAGGACCTTGACCCAAAGTGCCGCCACCATCGAACGGACGGCGGATCTTGAAATCGTATGTCACGACTCGCTTGGAGAAACGCCACCTCCCGTCTGAGCAGCGCCGGTAGTTGTCGATGTAGCGCACGGCCATGAAGTCTTCTTCCTGGCTGCCGTCGCGGTTGGGAATGAGGTGATAGGCGAGCGCATAGACCTCACCGTTGCCCTCATCGCCTTCAACGCTGATCAGGTGATTGCAGACGTGGTGGCCGCTGTAAGGCATATAGGGAAGGGACTGCTCGATGAAATCGCAGTAGCCCTTGGCCGGTCCGTCGTAGCTGTCCCCATGGCTGTCGGTCGCGTCCTCGGTGTAGAGGTCGCGTAGAAGCTCAACATCCTTGCGATCGACCGCACGCGAATAGAGCAGAACCAGTTGGCGGATTGCCTCCTTGTCGAGCAACACGCGCAGCGCCTGTTCATCCATCATCATCTTCTCCTGTTTTTTCTGATGCAGTGATCTGCCATCGATCGGATAGACTTGCCTGACGCTAAAGCCCGCCCGCGACGGCGCCAGGGACGCTACTGTTCCTGAGAATTCTTCGGGCGCGGCAAATGGGTTTCTGAGGAACGTTCGCCACTGCCGAAGAGCGCGATTGCGACTTCGTATTCGACTTTCAGGCCCATGCTCTCGTCCTCCCGGTTGGCAGATTAACGAGAGATGCAGCGCGCGCAATCCGCTGTGGCGATCAACTGTTGGCGGGTGTTGCCAGGACGCAGCGCAGTTCGTCGTCTCGTCCAGCGGCATCGACGCGCCGGAGAAAACCGCTCGAGATCCGATGGAGCTTCATTCCCTTCAACTTTCCGCTGGTCATCGTCACGAGGTCGCCGGTGAGCAGATAGCTTCCGCGCATGCCCGCCGTGCGATAGCTGGAGCCGTGGATTACGGTGAAGTCGAACTCCTCTGCCGGCACTCGCACGGGGCCGCCGGCGTCACCTGGCAGTTCGCAGGTGTATTTACCCAAAGGCAGGGTGTCGATCAGTCCTCCCGGCACCGGAGGGGGCGGCGCGGCGGCAATCAGGGTGAGGGCTGCCGCGGCAGCGGGAAGAACGCGTCGCATGTCGGCTGAGATAGCACTTGCTCCGGGGAATTGCCACAGCGTCCCACAGGCGCTAAGGGCGCGTACTTTCCGACAGCACGGCTCTTTCCAGCGTAAGGCTTATCCCATGAAGATCAGCGGCGTCGACATTCGCCCCGGCAACATTCTCGAATACGAAAAAGGCATCTGGAAGGTCGCCAAGACCCAGCATACGCAACCCGGCAAAGGCGGTGCGTTCATGCAGGTCGAGATGAAGAACCTGATCGACGGGCGTAAGACTAATGTGCGTTTTCGCAGCGCCGACACCGTGGAGAAGGTCCGCCTCGACACCAAGGACTTCCAGTTCCTTTACGCCGAAGGTGACGATCTCGTGTTCATGGACACCGAGAGCTACGAGCAGATCACCTTGCCCGCAGACCTCCTGGGTGACGCTGCCGCGTTCCTGCAGGATGGCATGCAGGTTCTGCTCGAGCTGTGGGAGGAACGCCCCATCTCGGTGCAGTTGCCCGAGCAGGTGGAGGCGACCATCGTTGAGGCCGACGCTGTGGTAAAGGGCCAAACGGCGTCATCGAGCTACAAGCCGGCCGTTCTCGACAACGGCGTGCGAGTGATGGTGCCGCCTCATATCGAGAGTGGAACGCGCATCATCGTCGACGTCTACGAGAAGGCCTACGTACGAAAGGCTGACTGAATTGATGCGTATCCTACCGATCCTCTGCGCCGGAGCGTCGCTCTTGGCAGTACCCGCGTTTGCCGCCGCTCCCAAAGCTGGCACCGCAGCCCCGGCAGAGGTGCAGAAGGCAGGCTCGGAAGAGGTGCAGAACGCAATGCTGTACCTCAAGGTCCTGATCAGTGCACTTCAGGCAGAAGAGTTGAACCAAGGCGTCAAGGGCGCCTTGGTCGGATGCCTCTACAACAACACGCTCGGCACGATCACGCAGTCCATGGACAAGCTGATCGCGGAGAATCCCGACAAGATCAGTAGGGACAATCCTAACCAGCTTCTCCAAGGCCTTGCGGCGGTTTGCGGTTATCAACCCGAAGCGTCTTCCTCGAAGTCCGACGGGAAACCCGCCGGCAGATAATGCAGCGGCCACTCCGGTCGCATCAATAGTACAAGGAATCTCATGGCCCTCTCCGGTCTCATCCGTGTCATGGAAAAGGCAGCCCGCAAAGCTGGCCAGCGGCTGCGCCGTGACTTCGGCGAAGTCGAACATCTGCAAGTCTCACGCAAGGGACCGGCGGATTTCGTGTCCAAAGCCGACAAGATGGCCGAACGCACGATCTGGGACGAGCTTCGCGCAGCGCGGCCCGAGTGGGGCTTTCTCATGGAAGAAGGCGGCGAGATCGAGGGCGATCCGGACAAGCCGCGCTTCATCATCGACCCGCTGGATGGCACCAGCAACTTCCTGCACAGCATCCCGCACTTTGCTGTCTCGATCGCAGTGCAGGAGCCAAAGCTGGATGGATCCGGCTGGGGTGATATCGTTGCAGGTGTGATTTATCAGCCGGTCACCGACGAGACCTTCTGGGCGGAAAAGAGCAGGGGCGCGTGGTTGCATGACCGCCGCTTGCGCGTGTCTGCCCGGCGCCACTTGGATGAGGCGCTGATCGCCACGGGAATGCCCTTCGCGGGTCATGGCGACACGCGCACCTGGACCAGGATATACCAGGCGATCGGGCCGAACGTGGCTGGCATTCGCCGTTTCGGATCGGCTGCGCTCGACCTCGCCTGGGTCGCGGCCGGTCGATACGAAGGGTTCTGGGAACAGGGCCTGAAGCCTTGGGACAGCGCTGCCGGTTGCCTGCTCGTGCGTGAGGCGGGTGGATTCGTGTCCGATTTTCGTGGACGCTCCCTTCCGATCTGTGATGCAGAAGTTCTGGCCGGCAACGACGCGCTTCACTCGCGTCTGCACAAACTCCTTGCGGGAAGCCTCAAGGATTAGCATTCCTTTGTCCAGCGTGTGCGGATCTGCTTGAACCGCGCACGCAGCGCCGCTAAGCACGGCGCGCGCAGGTTTGCCCCTGTGGCGGAATGGTAGACGCGATCGACTCAAAATCGATTGTCGCAAGACGTGCCCGTTCGAGTCGGGCCAGGGGCACCACTAATGGTCCAAGTTAGGACCTGCTCGCGGCGGGCATCCTTGTTATGGATGGACGCGGGGCAGGTGGCAGGAGTCCACCTAAGCGGCGCCTTCGACGAATGCGCAGGCGAACTTCGGGCGGCCGCTCTGGTATTTGACTCTCACGCGTGAACTCACTTGCGGTGAAACCATGCGGGTCACGTGACCGATGGCGCGAGCCTTCTCGAAATCCTCCCAGAGCTAGCACTCGTCGAGGCAGAGGCGCTTTGATCCGTAGACGAGTCAAGGCTTTCCGCGCGGACTGGCAACTCATGCCGGATTCGTACCTGCCCCAGGGGCACAATACGCAGGCGATCGCTGGAAGTCCTTGGGCATTCGGCGACAGTCTCGGCCGTCACGAGGCGGAGGCAACGTCGCTATCGCCTTCTAACGCCGATCCCCGTCGTGACCGTGGGGAGGCGCTATCACCAGCTCTCGACGAACGAAGCGAAAGTCATGGCGCCTCCAGGCAGAACACTGCTGCCGCATCTATCATCTTGCACATGCCAAGCCGGAGTTCTGCATTGTCGGGTACTCGCAGGCAGGTCGCTAGTTGGGCGCCCAATGGATATCGACCGGCAATTCAGTCCGTGCCAACGCTTGGCCGATTGGGGACTTCGAGGACTTCCCCTCCTTGATAGCGGCTTCGACTACGGCTCGCTTCTCCTTGCCCGCCACGGCTATCATGAGAGCTCGCGCTGCGGTGATTGCAGCCATGCTGAGCGTGACGCGTGGCACTGGTGCATCGGCAGGCATGGGATCCGGCATCACGCCGAGCGCGCGACGTTCCTTCGGACCTGTCAGTGCTTCGTCGTAATCAGGGCCGGGGAAAATAGAAGCCGTATGCCCGTCGCTACCCACCCCAAGCAGGCATAGATCGAGCGGCCAATGAAGGTCCTGCATCAAGGCATCGGCTGATCGGCCTGCCGCCTTGTAGTCCTCGATCGCGTGGGGGACGATCGGCATGACCCGGGCACCTTTGGGCAAAAAGAACTTGGCGAGAGCAGTCACATTGCTGAGCGGATCACCTAGAGGCACGATGCGCTCATCGCCTGGGATGATCGTAACGCGCTTCCACTCTAGCTTAGCTGACGAGAGCTTATCGTAGATCGGCAACGGCGTCTTCCCGCCGGGAAGCGCGATCACCGCAGCGCCGCGCGCATCAATTGCGCTTTCGATGATGAAGCCGATGTCGTCAGCTACTGCTGCCGCCATCTCGGCAGCGTCATCATATTCCCACCATTCGATCTCGTCGCTCACTTGGTCTCCTCTCGTGGCCTGGCTCAAGCCGCTGGCCAGCCAGCATTTCATAGACCTAGCTGAACCTGATTGGCCCGCCAATGCCGACTGTCCGTTGAAAGGGCATTATCTGGAGGTAGACTCGGGAATGGCTGGGACTCCCCAGTCAGTACGCCAAGGTCCTCGAATGACTTGAGTGTGCGTTAGCCTCTATGGAAACCAGACACACGTGGCATCTCATACTGCTCGATCCTGACGAGCGTCACGGAGAGGCGTCACCGCTGCGTTTGCGTGACTCGTCGATCAGGCGTCGCATCTCTTCAGCCGTTGCGATCTGTCGTGGTGCGCGGCCTTCCAGCGCGGCAGACGTGCGGCTCTCGTAAATACCCGTTTGCGCTGCCGCGGTTTCGTAGGCCCGCTTTCGCCAAGGAGCGGCAGAGCGCGGCGGCACTGCTTCCGGCGGGAATTCGGGCGACTCCCCATGAGGGGAACTCGCCTTCTGGGACTCAACGGATGCCATGATCGCGTTGTCGGGGTGTTCGGGTGAAGAACTGGGCTGATCCTCGTCAGCGATCATCGCAACGATCAGGGCCACGACGATCGTAGCCAAAGCGAAGTTGCGATAGCCCTTCATGAGAATGCGTTCCCTGGCAAATACATGAAATTGGTGTGGATTCCTTCGACCATTGTAACGCAACCGGGGGAGAGAGAAGTTAATGCGAGCGTGTCTTGGTGTTGGCCGGCTCCCATCCGGGCGAGCCGCTTGATCGGCCGCAAGTGCCATCTGCTTTGGTTGAGACCGGGTAACCGACATTTTACGCCTTCGCCTTAGTTAAGAGGCCGGTCTCGTCACGAGACAGGGAATCCGGCACACCTCATGATCCGATTGTTCAAGCACTACATACCCCACGCGGTTGTCCTGCTCTGGCTGGTTGACCTGGTGGCGCTGGTCGGTGCCAACGAGCTCTCATGGCGCGTGAGGGCCGGGCAGATCGGCATCGAGGTCGGCCCCGTGACGGCCCGGGTTTGGCCGCACATCGGCTTTGCGACCATGGTTGTGACGGCGATGATTGCCGTGGGCGTCTACGGTTCGGACGCGCTGCGCTCCATGCGCTTTGCGGCGGCCAGACTGCTCGTGGCGATTTCGCTGGGCGTGATCGCGTTATCCTTTCTGGATTTCGTGATCGGTACGGAGACGTTCTGGCGCTCGACGCTCGCATACTCGATGGCGCTGGCGTTCTGCCTGCTCATTGCGAACCGTCTTGTTCTTGGCGGGTTTCTCGGCACATCGGCCTTTCGGCGGCGCGTGCTGGTGCTTGGTGCAGGCAACCGCGCCCAGCGGCTGCGCCAGCTGGGGGAGCGCCCCGAGAGCGGCTTCGCGATCGTCGGCTACATCGGCATGAGCGAAGCAGCGCCGGTGATCGAGGAGGCAATCCCGCGCGCAGCGATCCACAATCTCACCCGCTATGTCGAGAATCTGGGTGTCAGCGAGGTGGTGCTTGCCCTTGAAGAGCGGCGCAATTCTCTTCCGCTGAAGGATCTTCTTCGGATCAAGACCGCAGGGGTTCATGTCAATGAGTTCTCCAGCTTTCTGGAGCGAGAGACTGGCCGCGTCGACCTTGATACTGTCAGCCCGAGCTGGCTGATCTTCTCTGACGGGTTCTCTTCGGGACGCGCGATATCGAGCGCTGCCAAGCGATTGTTCGACATCGGCGCGAGCGCACTGCTCCTGCTGGTTACTGCACCGGTGATCCTGATCTTCGCGGTACTGGTGAAGCTCGACAGCAAGGGACCCGCGTTCTTCAAGCAGACCCGCGTCGGATTGTTCGGCCAATCGTTCAGCGTCATCAAGCTGCGCTCGATGCGCACTGATGCGGAAGCGGATGGTGCGAAGTGGGCCTCCAAGGACGATCCACGCGTCACTCGGGTAGGGCGGTTCATCCGCAAGGTCCGCATCGACGAACTGCCGCAGACCTGGAGCGTGCTCAAAGGGGAGATGAGCTTCGTCGGGCCGCGTCCCGAGCGTCCTGAGTTCGTCGCCGACCTTGAGGAGCACCTGCCGTACTACGCTGAGCGGCACATGGTGAAGCCGGGCATCACTGGCTGGGCGCAGATCAACTATCCTTACGGGGCGTCGATCGAAGACTCTCGTCACAAACTGGAATACGATCTCTACTACGCGAAAAACTACACGCCCTTCCTCGACCTGCTAATTCTCTTGCAGACGCTGCGCGTCGTGCTTTGGAGCGAAGGCGCCCGCTGATGGAGGGTTTGCCAGCCGACTTCTGGAGCGTGATTGCGCTCTTGCTGCACATGACCGCCGCTATCGGGGCCGCGACGCTGGCTATTTGGCTTTGGCCCCGCGCGTCCCGGCTCGGCGCCGCAGGTGGCGCTTGCATGTTCGCACTTGCGTTTACTGCAGTCTGGTCTCTTGCCGAAGCTATCGAACTGCGGGGCATCATTGCGGGACCACTGCTGGAAACGGGCCGCAACCTAATCTGGCTGTTTGTTGTCTACAAGCTTTTCGCCGGAGACGCCCGCGATGCAAGGCTGGGCCCGGTCCGCGCCGTGCTCTACGCTCTCACCTTCGTCGAACTGCTTCTGCTGGGGCTCGATCTTGCGCACGCGCAGGCGGTGTCGAGTCCTGCGTTCGACGCCGCGGTGTTTGGCCTGGGCGTGATGCTGCGCTTGCTGGTCACGGTCGGCGCGCTGGTGCTGGTGCATAATCTTTATGGCGGTGCGCCGCCCGAGACTCGCCTGGCGCTTCGCTGGCCTACGGCAGGTCTGGCGGCCATCTGGATCTTCGATCTCAATCTCTACACCATCGCGTACCTGACTGCGGACTGGCCGCGCGAGATCGCCGCCCTGAGAGGATTGGCCACTGTCGCGCTGGTCAGCTTTCTTGCGATCGGCGCAAGCCAAGGGCGCGATGTTCTTCGCCTGCGGCCCTCGCGAGAGGCGACGTTCCAGACGTTCTCGCTGCTGCTGATCGGCAGTTACCTGGTGGCGATGGTCCTGCTGGCGCAATGGCTGTCGTTCTTCGGGGGTGACTTCGAAAGGCTGATCAATCTCGCGTTCCTGACAGTTACGACTGCAGTCGCGCTGCTGGTCCTTCCCTCTCGTCGCCTGCGCGGCTGGTTGCGCGTGACGTTGACCAAGCACCTGTTCCAGCACCGCTATGATTATCGCGAGGAGTGGCTGCGGCTGACCCGGACGATCGGGGCTACCGGGCCGGACGCCCCGCCCTTGGGCGAGCGGGTGGTGCAAGCTCTTGCGGATACGATGGGAAGCCCCGGAGGAGCGCTGCTGGTCTGTGACGAAGGTGAGTCCCCCGTGCTTGCCGCGCGTTGGAACTGGATCCCCGCCAGCAGCGAGGCGACGCTCAACACGTCTTTTGCCTCTTTCATCGAACGGGAGTGCTTCATTGCCGAGTTGGATAGCTGGCGGGCAGGTGCCGCGACACCGCCCGGTGGCGTGCCCGCGCCCGAATGGTTGCTGGCAGATCAGCGCGCCTGGGCGGTCGTGCCACTGATTCACTACGACCGGCTGGTTGGCGCCGTCGTCCTGGCTCGTCCTCCGCAGGCCCGCAAGCTGGATTGGGAGGACTTCGACCTCTTGCGGGTGATAGGGCAGCAACTCGCCAGCTATCTTGCCGAGAACGCTACTCAGGAAGCCTTGGCGGAGGCGTCCCAGTTCGACGAGTTCAATCGACGCATCGCTTTCGTGATGCACGACATCAAGAACCTCGCTAGCCAGTTCAGCCTTCTGGCTCGCAACGCTGAGCTGCATGCGGAGAAGAAGGCCTTCCGCGACGACATGATCGTAACTCTTCGCAGTTCGTCAGAGAAGCTGAACGCGTTGATGACTCGCCTCTCGCGCTACGGCAGCGGCAGCATCGAAAAGCTCGAGCCGCTGTGGGCTGACGAGGTTGCACGCACCGCTGTCGGGCGCTTCGGAGACACTGGACAGGTGCTCCTTGCCGAGTGCGAACCGCTGTGCGTCACCGCCAGCCGTCACTCTCTTGAGCAGGTCCTCGTTCATCTGGTCCAGAACGGCTTGGACGCGAGCCCCTCTGGCAATCCGGTACTGCTCTCTGCCGTAAGGGAGGGTGGGCAGGCGCGCTTCGATGTGGTCGATTCCGGTTCGGGTATGTCGCCAGAGTTCGTTCGGACGCGCCTGTTTAAGCCGTTTGTGTCCACGAAAAGCGGCGGGTTCGGCATTGGAGCCTTTGAGGCTCGGGAACTTGTGCGGGCGATGCGAGGACGGTTGGACGTGGAATCGCGCGAAGGGCTCGGCACGCGCTTTGTCGTGCGGATCCCGCTTGCGGCGCATCAGGAGGAGCGGGCCAACCTCCACTATCAGCAGCCCACGAGAAGCGAGAAGGCGGCATGACCAAAGATACCAGGGACAAGCCGCTGCCCAAGCTTCTTGTCGTGGAGGACGATGCGGGACTGCAGGCGCAGCTCAAGTGGTCTTACGAGGATTTCGAGGTTCTGGTGGCGGGTGATCGCGTTTCGGCGCTTGCGCTGCTTCGGTCCGAGGCGCCGGATATTGTGACGCTTGATCTGGGCTTGCCGCCCGATCCCGACGGGGTGAGCGAAGGCTTTGCCGTTCTGGACGAGATCATGGCCCTCAAGCCTGACACCAAGGTAGTCGTCGCTTCCGGTCATGGCGCGCGGGAGAGCGCGCTGCAGGCGATCGCACGCGGGACGTATGACTTCTACCAGAAGCCTGTCGACATCGATACGCTCGGCCTCATTGTGCGTCGTGCGTTGCACCTGCACCGCCTGGAGCAGGAGAACCGCCAGCTCGCCGCCAAGGTGGAGAGCGGTGAGAAAGTGCTGGGCCGGCTCATCACCGCTGCGCCCGAGATGGTAAAGGTCGCGCGCACTATCGAACGGGTCGCGAACACCAACGTCTCCGTCATGCTGCTAGGGGCAAGCGGCACCGGCAAGGAGTTGCTGGCGCGTGGACTGCATGATGCAAGCGACCGGACGAAAGGCGCTTTCGTCGCCATCAACTGTGCGGCCATTCCCGAGACCCTGTTGGAGAGCGAACTCTTCGGACACGAGCGCGGGGCGTTCACGGGCGCTGTGAAGACGACCCAGGGAAAGATCGAGCAGGCCGCAGGTGGCACCCTGTTCCTCGATGAGGTAGGAGATATCCCACTTCCGCTTCAGGTGAAGCTCCTGCGCTTCCTTCAGGAACGCGTGATCGAGCGGATCGGCTCGCGTACGTCCATTGCGGTGGACACGCGCATCGTCTGCGCCACGCACCAGAACCTGGAAGCGATGATCGCCGACGGCAGGTTCCGCGAAGACCTTTACTATCGGCTGGCGGAGATTGTGATCCGCATCCCCAGTCTGGCCGAACGCCCCGGCGACGCTACGCTTCTCGCCAAGTCGTTCCTGCATCGCTTCGCCAAGGAGATGAACCCTGCCGTGCGCGGCTTTGCCGCAGATGCGCTGGCCGCAATCGACAGCTGGCCCTGGCCCGGCAATGTGCGAGAGTTGGAGAACCGCGTGAAGCGGGCCGTGATCATGGCCGACGAGAAGCTCGTCCACGCGGCCGACCTCGATCTTGCTGCGCCCGGAGAGGATGCATCAATTGCGCTGAACCTCAAGAGTGCGCGGGAGCAGACGGACCGAAAGGTCATCCGCCATGCGCTTGCCCGCAGCGAGGGCAATATTTCCAGCACTGCCAAGATCCTCGGGATCAGTCGTCCGACGCTTTATGACCTGCTCAAGCAATACGATCTCCAGACCTGATCAGGGTGGGGGACGGCGGCTGGCGCGTCGGTTTGCGGCAGTGCCACTGGCCGCTGCGCTCGTGTGTGCCGTCATGCCGTTCGCCGGACATGCCGAGGAGGACTCGGCCGCGGCGTTGCTCGTGGATGGCAGGGAGGCACTGGCGCGCGCAGACGGCATCGCTGCCGAGGCCAAGTTGCGCGCGGCACTCGACCAGGGTGTGCCCAAGGAGCGGGTCGCAGCGCCGCTGGGTGCAGCATACCTGCAACAAGGAGACCTGACGCGGGCGCGCGGGTGGCTCGCTCCCGGCATGTTCTCGCCGGAAACTGCGGCCGAGGGGTTTCGCCTGCTGGCCAGGCTCGAGCAGACCGAGGGCAACCTGCCAGCAGCTGGTGCGGCCTACGACCGAGCGCTGGCACTCACTCCACGTGACGCGGAGCTGTGGGTGGAGATCGGCCGGCTGCGGCACCGGGGTGGTGAGGATGAACTCGCTCGTCAAGCCGCCGAACATGCTCTCAGCCTCGACGGCGGCAATGTGCGAGCTCAAGGCTTCCAAGGCGAACTGATTCGAGAGCGGGAGGGGCTGACGGCAGCGCTTCCATGGTTCGAGCGCGGCTTGCAACAGGCGCCGGACGATGTGCCGCTGCTGCTCGAATACGCAGCAACACTGGGTGAGCTTGGCCGCGGAAAAGAGATGCTGGAAGCGACTCGTCAGGTCCTCAAGCTCGACCCGGGAAATGCGAGAGCGTACTACCTGCAGGCGGTACTCGCGGCACGCGCGGGAAGATACGAGCTTTCGCGTTCGCTGCTGGCGCGGACCGAGGGAAAGCTTGCCGAAAGCCCCGGTCTCCTTCTCCTGCGTAGCGTACTTGAACTCGCAGCCGGAAACACCCGTTCTGCGTCGGACCTGTGCGAGCGGTTGCTGCACCAGCAGCCCTCCAACGTACATGCCCAGCGGATACTGGCGCGGGCCATTTTCCTTTCGGGGCAATACCGCTATCTCGCGCTGCGGTTCCGCGACGAGGTCGCCCGCCCGGACGCGTCTCCTTATGTGCTGACGATTGTCGCCCGCGGGTATGAAGCGCTGAGCGACCGGGTCCGTGCGGGTGAACTGCTGGACAGAGCCGCAAGTCCGCAGAGTGTGAGCCTGCGCATTGTCGGCACGGCGGGGGAGGTTGGCTCGTTGATGGCACAGGGCCATTCCCTTGAAGCCGAGCAAACGGCTGAGCGGGCTCGGATGGCGGCGCCTGGTTCCTATGCGAGCCAATCGATCGCGGGTGACGTGCAACTCGCACTCGGCCGGTCAGTGGCGGCGCAGGAGCGATATGCACGAGCCGGTAGCATTCGCATGTCCGAGAGCCTGCTACTTCGACGGTTTCGTGCCTATGCAGCCGCTGGCGAGCTGTCCGCCGCGAGCCGCATGGTGCGCACCTACCTGTCCGGGCATCCGGAGAGCCGCGGCGCGTTGCGGCTGGAGGCGGGCCTCGCGCTCGGCAGCGGCGACACTACGCGCGCGGAGGCGATCCTGACCCATCTTCACCGGGCTGGCGGTACTCAGGACGCGCAGCTGCTACTGGATCTGGCGCTTGTGCAACTGCGCGCCGGGGATGCGCAGAAAGCGCCACGCTACGCTGCCGAGGCATACCGCCTCCAACGCGCCAACCCGGTAGCCGCGCAAGTGCTCGCGCTTAGTTACGCCGCAAGCGGTACCAACCGCCCACAAGCAGCCGCACTCCTTGAGAAAGCAGGGCTGATGCTGGGCGATACCCCCTTGCTGGCACAAGCCCGGGCGCGACTCTCGCAAGCGGGAAGGAGCTGACTCTCAGGACTTTGGCTGATATGTCTGCTCCGGGCCCGGAAAGCTTCTCGCGCGAACTTCCTCAGCATATTTCGCCGCAGTCTCTCCGATCATCCCCGCGATGTCGCCATACCGTTTGACGAAGCGGGGCACGCGCTCGAACATGCCGAGCATGTCTTCTGTCACGAGCACTTGCCCGTCGCACTGGGCCGAAGCTCCGATGCCGATTGTGGGGATTCCAAGCGAGTGCGTCAGGGCCACGGCGATCGGTTCGATCACGCCCTCGATCACGACAGCGAAGGCGCCTGCGTCCGCGACGGCCTTTCCGTCCGCGAGGATCTTCTCATGTTCGGTATCGCTGCGCCCGCGTGCGGCATACCCGCCCAGGGCATTGACTGCCTGTGGGGTCAGGCCGACGTGGGCCATCACCGGAATGCCTCTCTGGCTCAGAAACGCGATCGTCTCGGCCATGGCCTGACCGCCCTCCAGCTTCACCGCAGCGGCGCCCGTCTCTGCCATGATCCTGCTCGCGGCGATGAAGGCGGCTTGCGGGCTCGCTTCGTAGGTGCCGAAAGGCATGTCGACGACGACGACGGAACGATAACTTCCACGTACGACGGCCGCGCCATGCGCGATCATCATGTCCAGCGTCACGCCAAGCGTCGATGGCAGACCGTATATCACCTGACCCAGCGAATCTCCGACCAGCAGGATGTCGCAATGAGGGTCGAGAAGCTGCGCCTGACGTGCCGTGTAGGCCGTCAGCATGACGAGGGGTTCAGCGGTCTTCCCATTGACCTTGCGGCGCTGAATAGCCGGAACGGTAAGGCGCTTCATCGGCTGCGGAGTGGGATTTGCGCGGCTGGTCGCGGTGTCGAGCTGGAAAGTGGTAGACATGCCGGGCTTGTAGCGATCTTGTCAGGCGCACGCAAAGCCGGGGAATGGCGTGCGATTACCCTTGCCATGTGACCGGTTGCCGCTAGCGTCCCGGCCATCCATGCGCTTTTTACCGGGGGTTCCCGCATGTTTGGTCGCGTTAAGCCGCTCGACGCCATTTTGGCGACAGCGGAAAAGAAATCTCTCCATCGTTCCCTTGGCCCGGTGCAGCTGACGCTGCTGGGGGTGGGGGCCATCATCGGAACCGGCATCTTCGTGCTGACCGCGGCAGCGGCGCAGAAGGCGGGGCCGGGCATGATGTGGAGCTTCGTCATCGCAGGATTCGTCTGCGCGGTCGCGGCTCTATGCTATTCAGAGCTTGCCTCGATGGTTCCGGTCTCGGGCTCGGCCTACACATATTCCTACGCCGTTATGGGCGAAGTACTCGCGTGGATGGTGGGCTGGGCGCTGATCCTTGAATACGCCGTTGCCGCCTCTGCCGTGTCGGTGGGGTGGTCTGGCTATTTCATGGGCCTCTTGAGAAGCCTGACCGGCTTTGAATTACCACCTGCCTTGTCGGCGGGGCCAAGTTGGTCGCTCGACGGGGTCGACTTCAGCACGGGTGTGATCAACGTGCCGGCAATCGTCGTCGCGCTTTCGGTGACGCTGTTGCTGATGCGCGGCACAAAGGAAAGTGCCACGTTCAACGCCGTGCTCGTCGCCATCAAAGTGGCAGCGCTGTCGATGTTCGTCATCCTGACCATTCCGGCGATCAGGGGCGAGCACTTCGCTCCCTTCACGCCGAACGGCTGGTTCGGCCCGGCTGGGACGAGCGGTCTTGGGGTTGTCGGCGCTGCTGCGTCGATCTTCTTCGCTTATGTCGGTTTCGACGCGGTCTCGACGGCTGCCGAGGAGACAAAGAACCCGCAGCGCAACGTGCCGATCGGGCTGATCGGAAGTCTGGCGATCTGTACGATTTTCTACCTTCTCGTCGCTGCTGGTGCGATCGGAGCAGTCGGGGCGCAGCCTACCTCGCTGGGTGTGCAGCCTGGCTCGCCGCAGTTCGCGACAGAGTGTGCAGCCTTTGCGCAGCAGGGCGAGGTTCCGCTGGTCTGCTCCAACGAGGCGCTGGCGCATGTGTTGCGCGCCATCAACTACACCTGGGCGGGTGACCTGATCGGCCTTGCGGCCAACCTTGCGCTTCCCTCCGTGATCCTCATGATGCTCTTTGGCCAGACGCGGATCTTCTTCGTGATGGCGCGCGACGGCCTCCTGCCCGAGAAGCTGGCGACCGTGCATCCGAAGTGGAAGACGCCGTATATCGTGACGCTGATTACCGGTGTTTTCGTGGCGATTGCCGCCGCTCTGCTTCCGGTGGGTCAGCTCGCGGACATTTCCAACTCCGGCACGCTGTTCGCATTCTTCATGGTGTCGATCGCTGTTCTGATCCTGCGTGTTCGCGATCCCAAGCGAGTGCGCCCGTTCCGGACACCGCTTGTCTGGGTCGTCGCCCCAATTGCTGCGATCGGTTGCGTGCTGCTTTATTTCAACCTGCCGCCTGAGGCGATGCTGGTGCTACCTCTGTGGGGTGTCATCGGCTTGGTGTTCTACTTCGCCTATGGCTACCGCAAGAGCCACGTGGGCCTTGGCCGGCTCGAAGTGCACGAGGAGGACGCCGACACGCCGCACTCGGCCGTGCCGCCCATGCCGGGTGCAAGCATCGACTGAGTTGACTCCTCCAGCACACTCTTCGCCGGGCGCAACGCGACCGGCGAAGAGTGTGTCACTTATGTGCTCCTTATATGACAAGGCGCCGGCTGGCTTGCTCTCGCCCAGTCCTCCAGCCACAGGCGCGCCGAAGCCAACTACAGGGTGCTGCTAGAATCATGATGCGGTCGGTGCGCAAGGGACTGTTCCGAACCCATGTTCCCGGTATCGGCGAATGCGCCCGTGTCGACATGCGAGCGGGCGACGCAGCCCCTTATCTCGATCGCGAGATGTACTCCATTCTGGGCTTCGAACCGGCCTACGACACTCTCCCTCGCTATGAGCGAGCGGACGGCGGGCGCAGAGCTTTCGGCTGAAGGAGCCCTCATGGGCACCATACACGAGGCAGCGGCCACAGATCGCAGGGGCAAGCCTATCATTTCCGCTTGTTGTTTCCTCCTCATCCGGCTGTTAGCGTCCTGAGAACAGGGGAGCTGTGATGTTCCTGCGTTTCTGCAGGAGCCGAAAGGTGCTGGCACGCTTCAGGCGTGCGGCCAAAAAGGAGAGCCTGGGCCGTTGGCGGGTACGAAGTCTCTGCGCCTGTCCGCATATGCGGCCTTGCTCTTCATCGCCATCGGTGTGGTGGAACTCGTCGCGAGTCTGCTGTTTTATCGTGAGATTGATGCAAACACGCTGCGCGAGGATCACGCGCGTCGCGTCGCCGAGATGCTGGTCGTCAGCAACCGGGTCTACCGGCTGGAACCGCGCCTCACACCCGCGGTGATGACTTCGGAGCACTTGCGCGTTTCGGTGGCGGAGACGCCGCTTGTGGCGCGTCCCGCCTCCGGCGAGTTGTTGCAAGGGATGGCCCGGCAGATTGTGCGGTGGGAGCCGACGCTCGCAGGAGCGCCTCTACACCTTGCGACACGACGTGCTGCCAATGGCCGCCGGGACCTGGTCGGCTCCATGCCGCTGGGCGGTGGGCGTTGGCTGAACTTCGAATCAAGAGACATCTCGTCGATGTGGCCCATCGCGCTGCGGGCCGCCTGGATGACGGTGGTGACCGCGCTGGTCTGCGTCGCGGCGGGATTGCTAGCGATCCGCGCTCTGACCCGTCCCCTGCGCCGCATGTCCGAAGCCGCGAATGCCATCGGGCAGGGGCAGCGTGTGGCCATCCGGGAAGAAGGGCCAACAGACCTGCGCAACCTCTCTCACGCCATGAATGAGATGCAGGATCGGATCGCCCGGCTTCTGGAGGACCAGGCGAAATCGTTCGAGGCGATCAGCCACGATCTGCGCACTCCGCTTTCGCGGCAGAAGGTGCTTGCGGAGCTGCTCAGCGATCAGGAGATAAGCGACTTGCTGCTCCAGAGCGTCGACGAGATGGATGCGATGCTCGGTTCTCTGCAGCAGTTCCTGCGTGCGCAGCACCTGCAGGCCGCACCCGAGCAGGTGGATTTGGTGGCGCTGCTTCAGGACATGATCGCAGACGGCAACTCAGGCGCGCGGCTCCGGTCAGAAGGTGAGGCATGGGTCGAGACCTATCGCGAGCCGCTGCTCCTGTCTCTCGAGGCGGTGATCGAGAATGCCTTGCGCTATGGAGAGAAGGTCGAGGTGCGGCTAGAGCAGGAAGGCAGCGACTGGTTCGTCGTAATCGCGGATGATGGCCCTGGGATCCCGGCCGAGCACGTCGAGGATGTCCTTACGCCGTTCTTCCGGCTTGACGAGGCGAGGGGGCGAACGACCAAGGGTTTTGGCCTCGGCATCCCGACAGCGCATCGCCTGCTCACGCGGTTCGGTGGCAAGCTGTCGCTGTCGGCAGCGCCGGAGGGAGGGCTGATCGTGCGGGTGAGGGTGCCCCAGCCCATCTGACCGAGCGGTGGCTTTCGGTAGGTGGCCGACCCGCTAAATTCTTGTCCAGGCAAGGCAGCCTGCCGCCAAATAGGAGTTGCTCACCAGCAGGGCGCCATCGCGATAGAGGTCGCTCACGCCGCCTCCCGCATCGCTCCACTGGACAGCCCAGATGCCGCTTGAAGTCCACACCACCGACCCGCCTGAATTGCGAATGGCGGTGAGGATGTGCCCGTCTGACATTCCGGGCTGGAATACGGCGATGGCGGAGCGTGCATCTGACGGAGACTGAGCCGCCCACACGCCACCCCCCAGAACGGCAAACACAAGGAGTGCAGCGGCGACTTGTCCACTGTGCAAGATTCGTCCTCGGCGCCTGAGGAGCAGCCCGAGCAGCACCGGGCCCACGCCGAATGCGGCAAACCAGATCAGATCCCACATGAGAGGCGCGGAGCTGTCGACGCGGATACGGTGGATGCCGAGCAACCAATGAGAGAGGATGCTGTCGAGTACGTGCCAAGTGCCGAAACCTATAAGGGCGTTGCTCACCAGCAGTCTTGCGGCACCCTCTCTCGCGAGCTCATGTCTGCCGCGCACGAGGGTCACGAGACCCGCAGCAGCGATCAGGTACATAAGAGCGTGAAAAAGCCCGTCGAAAAGAACCTGGTTCCTGATGTCGCCGACCCCTTCGACAAGGCTCAAGAGGTGATGCCACTGTAAGATCTGGTGAAGGAGTATGGCATCGAAGAAGCCGCCGAGGCCAAAGCCCAGGAGGTAGCCTGAACGGCTTAGTCGGCGGGAGCCTCGTGCGGTCTTCGGCATGGCACATCCCTTGTGATGGCTACGCGAGCAACGACGAAGGATCGGTAGCGTTCCCATCACGGGGGAAGCAGGTGAAGGCGATGCCGACGAAATCCTGCTCACAAACGCGCCAGCTTCCTGAGTCTGGACGAGCCGCGTTCCGGCAGGGCGAGAGCATGAACCAGACCACAAAGACGCGACGGTAAAACGTCACCATTACGACAGCCACGATCAACGGCGGCAGCACCTCACCTGTTGCCGCATACAACCTTGATCGCAGATTGAAGACCCTTCAGTGCCTGACGATGAACACCCCTCAAACTGCAGTCAACGCTGACCGGACTCGCGCAGAGTTTCCGGGTAGGATAAGGGGGCGCATGGCAATTGCGCTTTCGCTCATGGTCCTGGCGACTCTCGCGCTGCTTGGCGGCGGTATCGTGCTGCTGCGCAAAGGGCTGCGCACGCAGGCGTGGCTGATGCTAGCACTCGCTTTGATCATGGGCCTGAACATTGCCATTTGGACCGTTCCAACTCAGACCGGAACCAGCCTGGTGAGCGGCGTACCTGTTCAATAATACGATAGTGAAGGCTTCCGGGAGGACGCCGCGTCAAGGAAGTCAGCCGCGATCTTGTCTCACGTAGTGGACAGCCGGACGCACCGCGCCTATCTCCTCCGCCATGGCAAACCGCCTGCTCTTGACCCTTTTGGCCCTGCTGACAGGCCTCGCCACGCAGATTGCGCCGGCGGAAGCATGCGCCAGTAGGACGCAGGCGGCCGCCGTTACGATATCGGCTGCGGTGGCGTTGCGTGCACCGGCAGCACCCGTGGAGCTTGCGCAGCTGCCGGAGGCGGGCCGCCGGCATGCGCGTCTCGTGTCTCGTGTAGAGGGCGGCAAACAGCTCCCGCTTTGCAGGATCTGCAGCGTCCGCATCGGGATCGATCGTACGCGCGAATAGCGCGGGCACAGATTACATCATGCCAGAGACGCCTGCCTTGCGCGGGCGCACCCGCGCACTTGCTGCGCCCATTCCAAAAACAGGAAACCCGCCATGCTTGGGGCCATCGTCAAGTCCATCTTCGGTTCGTCCAACGAACGCTACGTCAAATCCCTGGACAAGATCGTCCGCCAGATCGCCGCCTATGAGCCAACCCTGGAGGCGATGAGCGACGACGAGCTGTCTGCCCAGACAACCAAGTTCCGTCAGCAGCTCTCGGCCGGCAGCACCCTGGACGACATTCTGCCTGAAGCCTTTGCGACGGTACGTGAGGCGGCAAAGCGTGTCTTGGGGATGCGCCACTTCGACGTCCAGATGATCGGCGGCATCGTTCTGCACCGCGGCGAAATCGCCGAGATGCGCACCGGCGAGGGCAAGACCTTGGTGGCGACCGTTGCCACTTACCTGAACGCTCTTGAGGGCAAGGGCGTCCACGTCGTGACCGTGAACGATTACCTGGCTCGGCGCGACGCGGAGTGGATGGGACAGCTACACCAGTTCCTGGGCCTGACCGTCGGCGTGATCGTGCCGAACCTCAATGAGTACCAGCGCCGCGAGGCCTACGCTGCCGACATCACCTACGGCACCAACAACGAGTTTGGCTTCGACTACTTGCGCGACAACATGAAGCACGAGCGCAGCCAGATGGTGCAGCGTGCCTTCAACTACGCGATCGTTGACGAGGTGGACTCCATCCTGATCGACGAGGCTCGGACGCCGCTGATCATCTCTGGACCGACCGACGACAAATCCGAGCTTTACGTCAAGGTCGACGCGATCGTTAAGCAGCTTTCGCCGGAGGATTACGATACCGACGAGAAAGCGAAGAGCGTCGTCCTGACAGAAGACGGAGTGGAGAAGGCAGAGCGCATCTTGGAGGCAGCTGGTCTCCTCGAAGGCTCGAACCTCTACGACGTCGAGAACACGCAGGTGGTTCACCACCTGGACCAAGCGTTGAAAGCCGTGGTCATGTTCAAGCGGGACACCGACTATATCGTCAAGGACGGCAAGGTCGTCATCATCGACGAGTTCACCGGACGCATGATGGAAGGCCGGCGCTGGTCGAACGGCTTGCACCAGGCTGTCGAGGCGAAGGAGGGCGTCCAGATCGAACCTGAGAACCAGACAATGGCCTCGATCACGTTCCAGAACTACTTCCGCATGTACCCCAAGCTGTCCGGCATGACGGGTACGGCGGCGACTGAGGCTGCCGAATTTTACGACATCTACAAGATGAA
This sequence comes from Novosphingobium rhizovicinum, assembly GCF_040813635.1. Taxonomy (NCBI): domain Bacteria; kingdom Pseudomonadati; phylum Pseudomonadota; class Alphaproteobacteria; order Sphingomonadales; family Sphingomonadaceae; genus Novosphingobium; species Novosphingobium rhizovicinum. The sequence goes on from NZ_JBFNXR010000033.1 coordinate 28,532, forward strand.
CGTCGTGACGATCCCGACCAATGTGCCGGTGCAGCGGATCGACGAGGAGGACGAGTTCTACAAGAACACGCTCGACAAGTTCGCGGCCATCGCAAAGCTGATCCGCGAGAAGAACGAGACCGGCCAGCCTGTGCTGGTGGGCACGGTATCGATTGAGAAATCCGAGCTGCTGTCCGACTTCCTCAAGAAGGAGGGCGTGCAGCATAACGTCCTGAACGCGCGTTTCCACGAGATGGAAGCGCATATCGTGGCTCAGGCAGGGCGCCTGAATGCCGTGACGATCGCCACTAACATGGCCGGTCGCGGAACCGACATCCAGCTCGGCGGCAACGTGGAGTTCCGCGCTGAGGATGAACTACGGGACATGCCTGAAGGGCCGGAGCGTGACGCGGCTATGGAACGCATCAAGGCCGAAGTCGCCGAGGAAAAGGCCAGGGTGCTTGCAGCCGGTGGGCTTTGCGTGATCGGCACCGAACGTCATGAAAGCCGGCGTATCGACAACCAGTTGCGCGGTCGTTCAGGCCGTCAGGGCGATCCCGGTCTGTCGAAGTTCTATCTCTGCCTTGAAGACGACCTGCTGCGCATCTTTGGGCCGGACACACTGTTCTCCAAGATGATGAACTCAAACCTCGCGGATGGCGAGGCGATCGGATCGAAGTGGCTCTCCAAGGCCATCGAAACAGCGCAAAAGAAGGTTGAGGCGCGCAACTACGAGGTGCGCAAGCAAGTCGTCGAGTACGACAACGTGATGAACGATCAGCGCAAGGTCATCTACGAGCAGCGCGCGGACATCATGGATGCGGAAACGGTGGACGATGTCGTTGTCGACATGCGCCACGACACGATCAATGCGCTGGTCGCCGATGCGTGCCCACCGGGCTCCTACCCCGAGCACTGGAAGGTTGAGGAGCTGAAGGAGCGCGCACGCGATGTGCTCGGCATCGACGTTCCGCTCGAGGCGTGGATGGAAGAGGATGGCATCGATCCCGAAGGTATCGAGGAGCGTGTCACGGGGCTCGCCGACGCGCACATGAGCGCGAAGATGGGGCGCGACGATCCGGCTATCTGGCGCCAGGTCGAGAAGAGCATCCTGCTCGATCGCATCGATCATTACTGGAAGGAGCACCTGGCAACGCTCGACGCGCTCCGCCAGGTGGTTTTCCTGCGTGCCTATGCGCAAAAGACGCCCATCAACGAGTACAAGCAGGAAGCGTTCGGTCTGTTCGAGCGCATGCTGGAGACGATCCGCGAGGATGTGACGCGAATTCTCTCGGTTAGCGAACTGCGCATGCCCGAGCCGGTCGACCTACCGGACCTGCCGGACTTTCTGACAGGCCACATCGACCCGTTGACGGGATTCGAGAACTCTGGAGACGGAGATGGCTCGGCAGCACGGGCGGCTCTGTTCGGCGCTCTGGCTGGCAGTCCGCAAGCAGCTGTCGGCCCCGGTGCTTCGGGAGAGAACCCGTACGCGGACATGCAGATCAGCCGAAATGCGCCTTGCCCCTGCGGCTCGGGCAACAAGTACAAGCACTGTCACGGCGCCTTGACCTGATGCAAAACGGCGGCCCTCGCTCCTGATTGCGAGAGCCGCCGTCTAAGCTTGCGAGGCGAGTGCGGAGGGGCGTTGCAGCGCCGGCGTCAGTGCCCTGCCTCGACGGCGATGCGGATGGCGTCCGCACTTGTCTTGACGCCGAGTGCCCGGAACAGCGCGGCGCGATGCATTTTTACGGTGCGCTCGCTCAGGCCCAGATCAAATGCGATCTGCTTGTTGAGCTTGCCTTCCGCCATCTGGATCAGGATCTCCCGTTGGCGGGAGGTCAGCGCCGCGACTTTGCCTTTTGAGGAGGAGAGACCTTGGCTTGAACCGTTGAGGTAGCCATCGCCCTTCGGCACTTCGACTTGCGATCCCAAGTAGTACTGCAGTTCGCCGTTTTCGTCGAAAAGGGGTACGATCATCACGGCATTGCGGAAGCAGGTGCCATTCTTGCGATAATTCAGAATCTCCACCAGTACGGGCTTCTGATTGCGGATCCCCTCTCGCATTTTTTCACTAAGCCAGGGCTCGGTGTCGGCCCCCGCCAGAAAGCGGCAATTGCGCCCGATCACTTCATGCCGCTCATAACCGGTGAGTTCGAGGAACGGCGCGTTGCACTCGATAATGGGGTTGTCGGGGAGGCGCGGATCGCTGACGACTGCGGCCAGCGGGCTATTCTCGATCATCGAACGGACGGACATGGTCGGACGTTAATAAAGATCAAGCTGTGTGGAAAGTTGGGATTGCGCGATCTGCACAATGGATCGTCCGAAATGTGGAGCCGGCGCTCCTCCTACGCCGGCTCCCGTGTTTTCAGCCGCCTCCGCAGACATTGCCCTGCTCGACAAAGTTCTTGGTGTTGTAAACGACCACGCAGGCGGCGCGCGGCGCTTTGAACCGGTTCGCTTCGATTCTCAGCGGCCCGTTGTGCATGTTTCCGGCAATCTTGTAAGGAAGCACCTCGGCTTGCGCCATGATGATCCCTGTGGGGTGATTGTATCCGAGTTCTGCGCCCCCGCTCTCGATGGTGTTTCCGATGATGCGGACGTTGATCGCCCCCGCGCCTTCCAGCCATGGGTCAAAGCTGGTCAGCAGCCGGATCGCGGTGCGGGGGAGGCGCCGGATTACGTTGCTCTGGATGACTCCGTTGGGGATCTGGACCAGCATTCCCCGACCGATGCTATCGGCCAGAGTGTTAGCGACGATCGCAAATCGCCGCGGCGTCATCGTCAGCACTCGCGCGAACTTGGCTTCCGTGAACGGCTCACCCGGCTTGAAGTCGAAGGTGATTACGTCGCTGTTGCCGATCGGAGGCGCAGCGGACACGAAGCGCCGTCCCAGGTACTCACCATCCTTGTTAAAGAAGGCCACCTCATCGCCCCCGCGGATGAGCCTGGCGTCATTCGTCAGCGTTGCCCGGTTGGTGCCGAGCACGCTGACTTTGTGGATCATGGAGCGGAGATTGATCTGGTCATCGCCTGTATGCGCGAAAGAGTTACCGCGGATCAGAATGTCGCCACCGCTCGCGATCACGTGCACGCCGTCGTAGTTGGTGCTGTAAGGACGGCCTTCCTCCGCGGCTATGGCTGAGTTCTGGATGGCCAGACCCCGTCCACGCGTCTTGGCCAGAATGCCTATTCCGCCGGTCGAGCCGATGCGGATGCCGTCAAGGACGATATCCTCGTTCGTCCCTTTGTAGCTGTCTCGCACATAGACCATTCGGGTGCCGTAATAGGTGAACTTCACGCCCACCAGTTGACCGTCCTCGAAGGGCTTGAACTCGGGCGCGGTGAAGGTTCGCTCGTCGATCCGCGAGGGCTGGGCCGTCGACGGGGAGATGATCGCGCGTGTTCGCGTTTGCGGCCAGGTGTGGCTGCCCTCGTTCATCGGCCTGATCCAGTTGATCGTCGTGCCTGGCGGAAGTAGCTTGTCCAGCACGAGTCGCGTCGCTCCGTCCACGAGCCGCATGCGGCCCATGCCCGAGAGCACGCGAGCGTCGCGCATCCTTGCGCCAAAAATCCGTATCCGCTGACTGTCGCGTATGCCGATCCCATCGACATCCTTCTCGAAAAGGAAGTGCGCACCGGTCGCCTGGATGTCTACGTCCTGGAGATTCGCGAGCAGAATGTGGCCCGCGCTCGGTTGCTCTGTATTGGCGGACTTGAAACGATACTCCCCTGCCGTAACATTGAGGACGCCGCCGCCCGCCTTGCGTAGCTGGCTGATGGCTGCCTGAAATGCGGGCGTTGCATCGGCTCCCGACGCAGGAGGGGAGATCGAAATAGTCGGTTTGCCTGCGGTGCGGGGCGTTCGCACGACGACATTGGCGACTTTACCGTCCGCTCCCACCCACGCATGGGAGAGATCGCCGGCAGCGGCTACAACCGGGCTGATCCGATCAGCCATGAGGCGCCGCGCCCATATATCGAAATCGGTCAGCTTCGTGGTGCTGGTTTTGGGCGCCACGCCCTGCGTGGTCGCTAGCGTATCCAGCTCCATCGTGCCTGCAGGCGTCGCCTGTGGCATGGCGGCGGTGTTCTCACCATCGCCACCCGAGCATGCCGCCAGCAGTGGCAAGAGCAGGATCATGGACTTTGATCTAACAGCAAACTTCATCGTTGCGCCCGTTTTCTGATCGGGTTTGACAGCAAGCGAAGCGATCGATGCTCCCCGCTGCTCCCGAGATTGTCGTTGATGTGTCAGTGATGTGCTGACGCGACGCTATTCGGGCTTCGGTGCTAATTTGGGCCTCAAGCCAAGATCAGGTGAATCATGGAGCAATTCTGAAGCGGTTAACCATAACCAGCAACAGAAGGACGGGGCATGTCGCGAAAGCCGCACGATAACGGGTGTTTCGGGCACAGGTATCGAGCAGGAGCGCCGACCATGAGGGCGCTCTGCGGCAGAAAGTGTTAATGCAAACGATGTCCCACACGCCCTACGGAGCAGCCTGTATAGCTGCTCCGCGGTGGTTGACGCTGCCTACGGCGGATGACTTAGCGCATTGCGACCGCATAAAGTGCGACAGCGCCCGCATTGCTCACGTTCAGGCTCTCCATGGCATCGCTGATGGGCAGGCGGGCGATGGCGTCGCAGTGTTGCATGATGTTGTGCCGCATGCCTTCGCCCTCCGCCCCAAGGACCAGAGCGACCGGTCCTGCGGGAAGAGCTTCGGCAAGGGTCATCTCTGCCTCTCCAGCAAGTCCGATGCGCCAGTACCCGGCTTCGGCGAGCTCCTCCAACGCGCGCGCAAGGTTCACGACGCGCACCCAGGGCACGACTTCAAGTGCGCCCGAGGCGGACTTCGCCAGTGTTCCCGATTCGGGTGGAGCATGCCGGTCCTGCGTCACGACGGCAGCAGCATTGAACGCCGCCGCAGTGCGCATCAGTGCGCCGACGTTATGTGGGTCGGTGACCTGGTCGAGCACCAGGACCGGCCGGGCAGGGTCGGCATCGAGCACATCGGAAAGATAAACGTCTTCCAACGGCTCGCACTCCAGCACGAGGCCTTGGTGCGGTGCATCCCGCGCCACGAGGCGCGCAAGGTCGGCGGCCTGTGCCCACTCAACCGGGAAATCGCTGGGCAATTCACCCGATAGCGAATCAACGCCTTCGCGCGTCGCCCACAGCTTCGTGTGGCGGCGATCAGGGTTCATAAGCGCGGCTTCCACGGCGTGTCGGCCCCACAGCCGAACCATGCCGGTGGAGGCGCGACCAGAGCCGCGGCCGTTCTTCATTCGCCCGGCGCGTCCGCGTAGAGCCCGGCCGCTGCCAGCTTTGGCATCGCCTTTTGCCATCTTTTCGTCCTTTTGATCGATCAATTGTGTCGCTCCCTGCCAGTCACCCCATTGACAGGCAAGGCTCCGTTCGCCATGAGCGCCACCTCTCGGCAGCGCGGCTCCTTCGGGTGCCGCATCGGCGGGGTTTCCCGCCACACGCGGAACGGTGTGGACAGGTGGCCGAGTGGTTAAAGGCAGCAGACTGTAAATCTGCCCGTGCAAGCGTACGCTGGTTCGAATCCAGCCCTGTCCACCACCCTTCCTCCGCAGCAAAGGCTTTCCATATTCGGACCTCTCTGCATTGCGGAGCGAGGATGCAGGGCCTAGATGGACCTCATGGCCGGGGAAATTTTCGATAATAGAGGGCGCGGCGAAGCCTCGTGGAATTGGCCGACGATCCATCCGGAAGGCCGCAAGTTCGGTGCGGTCGCTGCCGGGCTATGCCTGCTGGCTTTCATTCTGGGCTGGTCATGGCTGGCATGGCCGCTTGGCTTGCTGGCCATCGGCGTGCTGGCGTTCTTTCGGGACCCGGACCGGGTAGTGCCGCAGAGCGAGCGGGGCATTGTCGCGCCCGCTGATGGGCTCGTGACTCTGATTCAGAAGATTTCGCCGCCCCGGGAACTGACGCTTGATGACGGCAGCGGGGTCCCGCCGATGAGTGCGGAACCAGTTACACGCGTATCCATTTTTTTGAGCGTTTTTGACGTCCACATCAATCGTGCGCCGATTGGCGGCACGGTGCGAAAAGTCATCTACATCCCAGGACGCTTCATCAATGCCGAACTCGACAAGGCGAGTGAAGAGAACGAGCGCCAGCACCTGCTGATCGAACGCACGGATGGTCTGGTGCTTTGTATGACGCAAATCGCGGGCTTGGTCGCGCGGCGCATTGTGCCGTTCGTCAAGACCGGAGACTTCATCGCGGCGGGCCAGCGCGTGGGATTGATCCGCTTCGGCAGCCGCGTTGATGTTTATCTTCCGCAGGGCACAGAGCCGAAGGTTCTGATTGGCCAGAGGGTCATCGCAGGAGAGACTGTGCTGGCAGAGTTGGGTGACGCCCAGATAATCGAAGGTATTGCACAGTGAGTCTGTCGGACGACCGAAGGGCCGAGCGTCGCTTGGCGCGCAGCCTGAGCTTGCGAGCACTTGTCCCCAACGCGATCACGGCGGCTGCGCTATGCTCCGGCCTGACGGGGATCCGCTTCGCCATTGCCGGAGATTTTGAAAAGGCGGTCCAAGCTATCATCCTCGCGGGCCTGCTTGATGGCATCGACGGCCGTGCGGCACGCCTGCTCAAGGCGCAGTCGCGCTTCGGTGCCGAGTTGGACAGCCTGGCTGATTCGATTTCCTTCGGTGTGGCGCCAGCGCTTATCGTCTACTTGTGGGCCCTGCGTGATCTGCCAAGTCTGGGGTGGATAGCCGCGCTTGCCTTTGCAATCTGCTGCGTCCTGCGGCTCGCGCGGTTCAATGCCCGCATCGATCTCGTCGATCAGCCTCACAAGCAAGCCGGGTTTCTGACCGGAGTGCCTGCGCCGGTCGGTGCCGGCCTGGCATTCCTCCCAATCTACCTGTGGATTGCCAGCGGAATGGTCGAGTTCAGCAATGCCGTGGCTGTGAGCGTTTGGATGCTGCTCATCGCTTTCCTCATGATCTCCAGCCTGCCCACCCTCAGTTGGTCACGGGTTCGTCCGCCTAGCCAGCTACGGATCGGCCTTCTGGCCCTGATAGGCATCATGATGGCCGCTCTGCTGATCGAGCCTTGGTGGTCGCTTGCCGGCCTGACCATTATCTATCTGGCATTCGTCCCCTACGGCATTGCCCGCTACATGCGGCTCAAGCGGCGAGGCGCTGCTCCGCCAGATCCGAGTGCGCCCAGTCATCAAGCCGATAGCGTGCCGCCGACTGTGTGACCGCAGCACTCAGAACGGTCGAGCCTGTCGGCGTGATGCGCCAGGTGAGATACCGCTCCGCGTGCTCACCAGATCGCTCGCTCAACAAGCACATCACGTCGGCTTCATAGGAGCGCCAGGCGCCGCAAATGGCCGCAATTGCGGCCCATGCCGCCAGCACGAAGAGAGTGGCACAGCCAATGATGAACATGGTGACCTCCTGATCTGTGAGCAGGACCGTTGACAACCTGTGGATAGCTTGTGAACAGGTTGCTTCGTTCTACTCTTGTTCTCAGGCGCCTTATGTTCCCAGTCTGTTCCGCATGTCAACGAGTTTCAGCGTGCTGCCGCGGCGACCAGGGGCAGGATGCTCATGCCGCCGTGCGCGGTTTGACGGACTGACGCAGGCGATGGGTTGTCGGCTTGGCTGCGAGATGCCTTTGTTGGCGGCGGCGCCTGAGGTTGCGCGTGGCGCTGGTCGCTACGGGCGCTTCGAGCAGCGAAATGACAATCTCGCTCCCGTATTCGGGGCTGCGCAGCTTCCTGCGGAGATACCTAAGAGCGGGCAGGCTCAAGTGGAAAGCGCGGGCTGCCGCCACAAGAGAAGTTACGCCGGCAATCACAAAGAGGAACGAAGCCACTACAACCATGGGCATCTCCGAGATGCGGGCTTGACCCGCGCCGAGCGACCTGTGTCGGTTGAAGTGCTTCGACTGGTGTTTGGCACGTCCCGCCTAGGTCGACAACGTGCAAACACGGCATTAATGGTGTAAGTTCCTGATTTCGCCGAGCGATATCGTTGGATGCGACAAGTGACATTCACCTTGCGCTGAAATGAGGGTGGATTTCCTTGATGGCTTGAGGTAAGGGGCGCGCGTCACAGGCCCCTTCGTCGTTCGAGGTGCGGCTGATGTGGCGAATCCACATGGGAAGCAGCACATACCGGTGCCGCAGCGGGTCCAAGGTCGGATGGCCTTCCGCACGGTTCCAGCTTCCCAGAGGCGCAACCGGAAAGGAAATACTTATGGCGGCTCCAGTCGTCACGATGCAGGAATTGATCGAGGCCGGCGCACACTTCGGCCACCAGACTCATCGCTGGAACCCGCGGATGAAGCCGTACATCTTCGGCGCCCGCAACGGCATCCACATCATCGACCTGTCGCAGACCGTGCCGCTGATGGCTCGTGCGCTCGACTTCATTTCGTCGACTGTTCAGGCAGGCGGCAAGGTGCTGTTCGTCGGCACCAAGCGTCAGGCTCAGGAGCCGATTGCTCAGGCCGCGCGGGCTTGCGGTCAGCACTTCGTCAATCATCGCTGGCTGGGCGGCATGCTCACCAACTGGAAGACGATTTCGGGTTCGATCAAGCGCCTCAAGTCGCTGGAAGAGCAGCTCTCGGGCGACACGCACGGCCTGACCAAGAAGGAAATCCTTCAGCTCACCCGTGAGCGTGACAAGCTTGAGCTCTCGCTCGGCGGCATCCGCGACATGGGCGGCATTCCGGACGTGATGTTCGTAATCGACGCCAACAAGGAAGATCTCGCGATCAAGGAAGCCAACGTACTCGGTATTCCGGTCGTTGCGATCCTCGATACCAACGTGAATCCGCAGGGCATCGCGTTCCCGATTCCCGCCAACGACGACGCCAGCCGCGCTGTGCGCCTGTACTGTGACGCGGTTGCTCGTGCCGCGACGAAGGGTCATCGCGAGGGCGTCGCCGACTCTGGCGTGGACATCGGCGCTATGGACGAGCCCGTCGCGGAGGAAGCGACCGCCGGCGCCTGAGGCCCGGTGTTATCGACACTTCGTCATCGAAATGTCGCGCGCCGGGTCCAATGGGCCCGGCGCGTCTGCCCATTCAAGCAAGAGGAATTTGAGCGATGGCTTACACCGCCGCTGACGTGAAGAACCTGCGCGAGCGCACTGGCGCCGGAATGATGGACTGCAAGAAGGCACTCGACGAGACGGGCGGTGACTTCGAGGCAGCCGTTGACGCGCTGCGTGCACGTGGCCTTGCCGCTGCAGCGAAGAAGTCCAGCCGCACTGCGGCCGAGGGCCTGGTCGGAGTGGCTGTGTCCGGTAACAAGGGCGTTGCTGTTGAGGTTAACTCCGAAACCGACTTCGTTGCCAAGAACGAGCAGTTCCAGGATTTCGTTCGTAACACCACGCAGGCGGCTCTGAGTGTTGCTGGTGACGACGTCGAAGCCCTTAAGTCGGCGGCTTACCCGAGCGGTGGGACCGTGGCTGATGCGCTCACGAACAACGTCGCCACGATCGGTGAGAATCAGCAGATCCGCCGTATGAAGACGGTCGAGGTTTCTCAGGGCCTGGTCGTTCCTTACATGCATAACGCGGCTGCTCCGAACCTCGGCAAGATCGGTGTGCTCGTGGCGCTCGAATCCGAAGCTTCGGCCGAGACGCTCGAGGGACTGGGCAAGCAGATCGCCATGCACATCGCAGCAGCGTTCCCTCTGGCGCTCAATGCTGAGGATCTCGATCCCGAACTGATCGAGCGTGAGCGCAAGGTTGCGGCCGAGAAGGCAGCAGAGAGCGGCAAGCCCGAGGCCGTTCAGGCGAAGATGGTGGACGGGGCAATTGCCAAGTACGCCAAGGAGAACGCTCTCCTCAGCCAGCTGTTCGTAATGGACAACAAGACGCCTATCCAGCAGGTGGTTGATCAGGCCGGCAAGGAAGCGGGCAGCAAGATCGTGCTCAAGGACTTCGTGCGCTTTCAGCTCGGTGAGGGCATCGAAAAGCAGGTCAGCGATTTCGCAGCTGAGGTTGCTGCAGCCGTGCAGGGCTGATCGCGCCTTCTGCATAGGTCAAAGATTAAAGGAGGCCGGGGCGAAAGCTTCCGGCCTCTTTGCTTGTCTACAGTCCACCCATGAAGCGGAAGCCAAAGCGGTAATCACCAGGCTTGAGAGGGGCTTCATTGGTTGCGGGTGCGTCGGGCTGAACTTCGACGAGTTCGAGAGTCCCGTCGGCGACCTGTACCGGCTCCCCCTGCGTGAGTTCGCGATCCTGGCTGCCGGATCCTAGATCGATCCTGACTTTCAAGCGCACACGACCAGCCCAGACGCACCGCGCGTTCATCGGGCAACGGCTGTCTTCCAGCACGCTGAGCGGTGTGACTCTGGGTCCATTGACGAGGACCGTCTCGCCAATCTCCGCCCGGCTAAGCCCATCACTTTGCTGCTGCGGGATGAGGGCCGGGGAGGGCAGCGTGGCGCAGCCGGCGAGGGCCACTGGAGCGGCGAGAACTAAGAGTAGCTTCATGGCGCCTTTACGCGGGCTCGAACCTGAATGCGCGCGGAACGCTTGGCGAGCGCTGCACGTGCGGCTAGAGCGCGGCGATGTCCGATGATGAACTTCCTCCAGAGTGCCGTCTATACCTGATCTCCCCGCTCGAAGTGGGGGGCGCTTTTCCGGAGCGGCTCGCCAGAGCGCTGGACGCGGGGCCGGTCGCGGCTTTCCAATTCCGGGTGAAGGGCGTGGATCAGCACGAAGCGGTGCGGCTTGCCGAGCCGCTGCAGGCGGTTTGCTCCGAGCGTGAAGTCGCTTTCATCGTCAACGATTCCATCAGTCTGGCAAAGCGGATCGGGGCCGATGGTGTACACCTGGGGCAAGGAGACGGCGATCCCGCCGAGGCGCGCACGATTCTGGGACGCAGCGCGCAGATCGGCGTCACCTGTCATGACAGTCGCCATTTGGCCATGGAAGCGGGGGAAGCAGGCGCGGACTACGTCGCGTTTGGAGCGTTCTTCCCCACCACGACCAAAGAGGTAAAGCACCACGCCGAACCGGACCTCCTCGCTTGGTGGCAGGCTCTATTCGAAATACCCTGCGTTGCCATCGGCGGCGTCACCCCGGAAAACTGTGCGCCCCTGGTTAGAGCCGGCGCGGACTTCCTCGCGGTGAGCGGTGCAGTGTGGAACGGCGACGAAGAGGCGGCAGTCCGCGCTTTCAGTGAAGCGATCTCTGCTGCTCGGGGCTGATTACACGCTGCCAGGCTGTTGCGACCATCGCCGCGATGACGGGCGGCCACGATAGCTGCCACTTCCTTTGCACTGTGTTCGGCCGCCTCATCGTTAATGCTCCAGCGCTCGGCTACGCTGTTCAAAACGCAAGTTTTGCAATCACTTCCTCGCCAAAGCGTAGAGCATGCTCGCAATACTCGGTGCGGCTTTGCGTCGAGATGCTTGCACCTGAGCCGTCGACTCCCAGGGACTTGAGGTGTGCGTAATGGTCCAGGGCTTCCTGGGCGCTCCAGTCATCCTTGAGGGTGAAAGTCGACGAGGCGACGACCTTGGGCGGTGTTGCGCGTCCGACCTTCTGGCAGTGATCCGCCATATAGGCGATGGCGTCGAGGATGTCCTGATCGTCGGAAAGGTTGGCGGTCCGGGCCGTATCGGTCACCATCTTCGGAACGAAGAAGGGGTGCCACGCATCGCCGTGCTCGACGGCGCGGCGTAGCGCGCGCTTCGAATTGCCGCCAACCAGCAGCGGCGGGTGAGGGTTCTGGACCGGCGTGGGAAGCATGCGGTTCCCAGGAGCCTTGTAGCCAGTTCCTTCGAACTCGAAGTCCTCGCCAGTCCAGGCCAGCTTCATCGCCTGGATGTACTCGTCCATCAGGTCATTGCGGTTGTCGAACTCGACTCCCAAAGCCTTGTATTCGGCTTTCAGATAACCTGCGCCCAAGCCCAGGATCACGCGTCCATTGGTGAATCGGTCCAGTGAAGACACCATCCGGGCGGTGATGAAGGGATTGCGATAGGGCAGCACGAGAATGTTCGTCTGCAGCTTCAGCTTCGTCGTCACCGCTCCAACCATCGAGAGCATGACGAAGGGGTCCTGTGCGTAGTGGCCCCCGCTCTCCAGCCAGCGAGAGGATGGCACCGGGTGATCCGTCACAGTGCCGGCGGTGAAGCCAGCCTGTTCGACCGCCCGGGCGCATTCATGAACAGCGTCCATCGAGATGAACTCATCCGGATGCTGAACATGGTCGAAGGGAAATGTTGTGCTAAGCGTGAAGGTCATGGGTCAACTTTCTGAATAGACGGAGCTTTACAGATCAGTTCGCCGCCTCGGGGGGGAGGATCCAGTCGCCGCTGGTGGAGCGTACCCACCCGCTTGATGCCCAGGAGCCACCGTCGACTGGAATGATAGAACCGGTGACATAGCTCGCCATCGAGGATGCGAGGAAGACCACCACCCGGCCGCATTCCTCCTCAAGACCAGCGCGGCCCAAGGGGATTCGGCGGCGGATGACATCTTGTTGCGCGGGCGAGGGCTGATACCATTTGCTCTCGTCGATAGGGCCGGTGAATTGGCCACTCGTACCGGGCGTGCGGGTGAAGTCAGGTGCAATCGCGTTGACCCGGATGCCGTGCTCCGAAAACTCCAGCGCCAGCGTACGGGTGAGATTGTCGACACCGGCCTTGCACGCGGCGTACACGGCGTAGCCCGGCGCCGCGCGCGCGCCTTCGATGCTGCTGACATTGATGATCGAGCCGCCGCGCCCGCCTTCGATCATCACTGGCACCGCTGCCTGAGTGGCGGCCAGGTTGCTGACCAGGTTGAGATCGATGTGGCGGCGCCAGTTCTTCTCCTGCAGGTCGAGGAACCCGCGCCGGGTCACGCCACCCGCGTTGTTCACAAGAACGTCGAGCCGGCCGAAGGTATCGGCGGCCGCCTTCACCGCGTCCTGCAAGGCAGACGCCTCCATGACGTTGACCGGCAAGGCCAATGCCTTGCGTCCGCGCTTCTGGATTTCGGCAACCATCTGCTCGCAGCGTTCTGGAATGACGTCTACGATCGCCACGTCGGCACCCATGTCTGCCAGGCACAGTGCCGAGGCGCGGCCGATGCCGCCTCCTCCGCCGGTTATGAAAGCCGCTTGGCCGACGAGGCTGATATCGCTTGTATCCATTTCTCTCCCCCGGCGCTTCAAAGCGCTTCTTGCAGGCATACCTCCGCATCCGGCAAATCTGCCGGTTCGTCTATATCTTTCTCCAAGCCGTCGCTCAGCATCGTCTCGACGCTGTATCCCAAACGATCCGCTTCATGCCGGTGAGCAATGAAGCTTTGGGTGCCGAACTGAAAACGGAATCGCTGGGCTGCAGTGATGGGCAGCGAAATCGCATTGGTGCCCATCCCGTGCCGATCGGGCGCGATCGCAATCGTGCGCGGGGAGACGGTCGCTAGCATGGTGAGGTCCTGCGGCGACAATTGCGGAAGGTCGGCCGCGATTACGACGATGCGATCAGGCGCGGGCTGAGGTAGTGTGGCCATCGCCGCTTCAAGAGCCGTATTCAGGCCGCCACCCGCGTCGTTCAGGACTGCCAGGGGCGCTGCGCACCGAAGCTCAGGATCGCTCAACAGGCAGACGCGCTGTATCGCCGGGGAGGCGCGCGCGGCGTCTGCCACGCGCTTCAGCATTGCCTCTACCAACCTGCTGCGTACCTGCGCATCGAGTGCCCCGGAAAGGCGGCTCTTGCCTTGTCCGGGTGGCTTGATGGGAATGAGTGCCCAGCAGGTGGTCGCCTCTCCCATCACGGAATTGGAGGTGCGTCCGTCAGGTTCGTGAACCGGATACCGGCGCCATCGGCCTTATAGGTCTTATTCATATAGATGAGGATCGAGGTCAGTGCCTCGGCAGCTGCGGAATTCGCGAGCGCGCCACCGGCCAATCCTCGAAGGCCCATGCCGGGGCACAGTTCGACGATCGTCTTTCGTGCTTCGATGTCGTCAGAGAAGACGAGCACGTCGCAGTCGATTGGGTGGTCGCTATCAAGATGATGCGCCGAAACGTTGTGGAATGCCGTCACCAGCCGCACGTCAGGGCCGAGGTGCGCCTGTGCCTGCTGCGCAGAGCTGCCTTCCGCGGGAAGCTGCACGCGCATGACTTTCGGCGGCACGAGCGGGACGGTCGTATCAACGACGATGGCGCTGCCGACCCGGTCCTTAATCTGAGCAAGAGTGTCCCCCTGCGACGCGTGGGGCACGGCCACGATGACGATGTCCTTGCCCTCTGCTGCGTCAGCGTTGCCCGCGTAACCCGCTGCGCCAAGCTCTTCTGCCGTGCTCTGAGCCTTCTCTGCCGAGCGTGAACCAATGGTCACCTCGTGGCCCGCCTTGACGAGCCTGCGAGCGATGCCTTTGCCCAGTGCGCCGGTTCCCCCGATCACCGCGATGGATGCCATCTCTCGTGCTACTCCCGAATAATTGCATGTTGCGTCTGCGTGGTCATTGCCGATAGCGCCCCCACAACGCCAACGAAAAGTCCACATTTGGGAATAAGCGATGCAAGTGCGAACCGGATCAGATGAGCCCCGCCGATGACGGCGCTTCGTACCATTCCCTTGCGGGGCATGCCGCTCGTTGACACCCAGAGCGATCTGAGCCGCGAGATCTGTGCTGCGATTGATCGCGAGGGCGAAGCCCTGCAAAGCGGCGACGTCGTCGTGTTGGCGCAGAAGATCGTGTCGAAGAAGGAAGGGCGCATGGTGGATTTGGCCTCAGTGAAGCCGAGTTCGAATGCGCACCGGATCGCGACTGAAACTGCGCGTGAGCCAGAGATGGTTCAGCTCATTTTGGACGAGAGTAGGGAACTGCTGCGTACGACACCGGTCGCTATCATCGCCCGCCATCGTACCGGTCATGTGCTCGCGAACGCGGGCATCGATGCATCGAATATCGAAGGCGGCGAGCGAGGCGCGGTGCTGTTGTGGCCGCAGGACCCCGATGCGTGCGCGCGGTCCATTCGCTCCGGGATCGCGAAGATAGCTGGTGTCCGTCCGGCGGTCGTGATTGCTGACAGCATGGGCCGGGCCTGGCGCATCGGTACGGTCGGCACCGCGATTGGATGCGCCGGCCTCACCGTGGTCGAGGACCGGCGCGGTACTGGACGAGATTTGTTTGGCCGTGTTCTGCAGGCGACGCAAATCGCTGTCGCGGATTCGGTTGCTGCCATGGCCGCGCTGGCCATGGGCGAAGGCGACGAAGGCGTTCCGGCGGTGCTTATACGGGGCGCAGGACGCTGGGTCACCGATGAGGAGGGCGCCGGTGCTGTGAGCGGAGTTCGGCCTGTAGAGCAGGACATGTTTCGATGAGGCGGCACATTCTTGCATTGTCCGGCGGCGTGGGCGGAGCCAAGCTTGCGGCTGGACTGGCTGCGGTTCTCCCGCCGTGCGATCTCACCATAGCCGTCAACACCGGGGACGATTTCGAACATCTGGGGCTGACCATCTGCCCCGATATCGACTCCGTGACTTACGCGACGGCCGGGCTGAACGACACGCAGCGGGGCTGGGGGGTCGCTGGCGAAACCTGGCAGGCGATGGCCATGCTGCGCCAACTGGGCGAGACCGACTGGTTCAACCTCGGTGACCGCGACCTGGGCATGCACATCGCGCGCTCTTGGCGGCTTCGCGCTGGAGAGACACTGTCAGAGGTCACCGGGCGGCTGACCAATGGGTTGGGGATCGCCCACGCCATCGTGCCTATGAGTGATGCGCCCGTGCGCACGCAGATCGTCAGCGACGAAGAGGTGCTCGACTTTCAGCACTACTTTGTGCGCGAGCAGTGTCGACCGGTTGCGCAGGCTATCCGCTTCGAAGGCGCAGCCCAGGCTCAGCCGTCGCCGCGTCTGGCCGAGGCGCTGTCCCGACCAGACTTGGCGGGTGTCATCATCTGCCCCTCGAATCCGTACTTGAGCGTGGACCCTATTCTTGCGGTCAATGGCGTTCGCCAAGCATTGGCAGCGCTGCCGGTGCCCGTCGTGGTGGTCTCCCCGCTGGTGGGTGGCAAGTCACTGAAAGGCCCGCTTAGCAAGCTGCTGGACGAACTCGGAGCCGAGGCAAGTAACCTGGCCATCGGAAAGCATTACAAGGGTTTGGCCACTCACCTTGTGATCGACGATGCCGACGCTGCGGACGCCGAGGGGTTGCATGCGCTTGGCCTTTCCGTCACGATAACGGGAACAGTCATGTGCGATGCCGATGATCGGGAGCGGCTTGCGCGCGTAGCACTGTCGGCAGCCCGCATCGAACAGGAAGACCATGGCACCCGCTGACCGTGCACTAATTTCACGCCTCCTTTCCTCCCCTCTGGCCGAGCTGCAGGCGGAGGCGCGGGAGCGCCGCGCACGGCGTGGTCCGGCGCGGATGACCTATTCGCCGAAGGTCTTTATTCCGCTGACCCGGCTGTGCACGGACGTGTGCCATTACTGCACTTTCGCCACCACGCCGTCTCGGGTCGAGGCCGCTTACCTCTCGCCGGAGCAAGTTCTCGAGATTGCGCGCGATGGCGCGGCCGCGGGCTGCAAGGAGGCGCTGTTCACCTTGGGTGACGCGCCTGAGCGGCGCTATGCCGCCGCGAGGGACTGGCTGGCTGATCACGGCTTCGAGCGTACCATCGACTACGTACGTCACTGTGCGGAGCTGGTGCTCAAGGAAACCGGACTGCTGCCGCATGTTAACGCCGGCGTGCTGGATGAGGACGATTGGCGGATGCTGCGCCCCGCCATGGCGTCCGGCGGGCTGATGCTGGAAAGCAGCGCGGAGCGCTTGCTGGACAAGGGCGGGCCTCACCACGGCTCTCCGGACAAGGTGCCGGCGGTGCGCCTCGAATCGCTGGCTGCTGCCGGTCGCGCCAAAGTCCCAATGACCAGCGGTGTGCTGATCGGTATCGGCGAGACACCCGAAGAGCGGATCGAGGCGCTCCTCGCGTTGCGGGACCTGCATCTTGAGCACGGGCATTTGCAGGAAGTTATCGTGCAGAACTTCTGCCCGAAGCCCGGCACCAAGATGGCGCAGGCACCCGAGAGCAGTGAAGCGGATTTCCTGCGCGTCATCGCCGCAGCCCGCATCGTGCTGCCGGACGAAGTTTCCGTTCAGGCGCCGCCCAATCTCAATGATGAGCGCCTGACCGAGCTGATCGATTGCGGCATCGACGACTGGGGCGGGATCTCGCCGGTGACGGCGGATCACGTAAATCCCGAGGCGCCGTGGCCGGAAGTCGGGCGGCTGGCGGCGGTCTGCGACGCGATGGGGCTGCCGCTGGTCGAACGACTGACGGTCTATCCTCGCTTCGTCGCCACAGACGATCGGAGCTGGCTAGACGCGGCGATCCGTCCTGCAGTGCTCAAGCTTGCAGATAGTGACGGCCTGGGGCGCGACAGCCGTTGGAGTCCTGGAGTGGCTGAAGCCGCCCCCGGAACGCCGCGCGCGCCACTTGGCGCGCTGCATCACGGGGCCGTCGCATCTCAGCTGCACCGGATTCTTGCTCAGGCGGAAGCCGGGCAGAGCCTGTCAGAAGCGCAGATCGTCGCTCTGTTCTCGACCAGAGGCGCGGCTGCGCAGGCTGTGGTCGAAGCCGCAGATGCGTTGCGGGCCAAGGTCAGCGGCGAAGACGTGACGTACGTCATCAACCGCAACATCAATTATACCAACATTTGCACGCATTCTTGCTCGTTCTGCGCCTTTTCCAAGACGAGCAGCAAGGGCGGACTCCGGGACAAGCCCTACAACCTCGATCTGTCCGAGATCGCCGGGCGGGCACGCGAAGCGGTCGAGCGGGGCGCAACCGAGGTATGCCTGCAAGGAGGCATACACCCCAGCTATACAGGCGAGACGTACTTATCGATCCTGCGCGCCGTGAAGGACGAATGCCCCGATCTGCACGTCCACGCCTTTTCACCCCTTGAGGTGAGCCAGGGCGCGCGGACGCTGAACATGCCGGTGATCGACTACCTGCGAATGCTGAAGGACGCCGGGCTCGGCTCGCTACCGGGCACCGCGGCAGAAATCCTGTGTGACGATGTGCGAGAGCAGATATGCCCTGACAAGCTGACCACTGCAGAGTGGCTGAGCGTCGTAGGGGACGCGCATCGTGTAGGGCTGCCCACCACCTCTACCATCATGTTCGGGCATCTGGAGCGGCCGGAACATTGGGCGCGGCACTTGCTCGCGCTTCGCGGCCAGCAACTGGAAACTGGCGGCTTCACCGAATTCGTTCCGCTGCCGCTGGTGCACATGGAAGCGCCATTCTATCGGCGTGGCCAGAGTCGGAAGGGGCCGACCTGGAGGGAAGCGGTGATGATGCACGCAGTCGCGCGCCTCGCACTGCATGGCGCCATCGATTCAATCCAGTGCTCGTGGGTGAAGTTGGGCGTGAGCGGAGCTGCGGCGGTTCTGAAAGCCGGTGCCAACGATCTCGGCGGCGTGCTCATGAATGAGAGCATCAGCCGGGCTGCCGGTGCTACGCACGGTCAGGACGTCAGTGTGGACGATCTTGCCGCAGCGGCCAGGGCGGTCGGCCGTCCGCTGAAGCGCCGGACGACGTTGTACGGCGATCCCGGGACGAGCGTGCGGTCCGCACAGCTGGCGTGAGCTTAGGCGTCAAAATGTATATATTCGGCGTTGCGCATGGTTGCGGCGGATGCGATTGACGGGGCTTGTTCCATGATCCGCTATGGCGGGTCGTCTAGCGGAGACAGTCATGCGTCCGGTCAAGTCCGTCATCTACAAGCGTATTCCCCGTCCCGATCCAGCGTTGATCGAGCGCGCCAGTCAATTCGGTGTCGCCGATCTTCATGAGGGTCTCGGTGCCGTAGCGGGGCGCATGTGCCTGATGACCCCGAAGATGCAGGCCCGGCAGGAGGGTAGACGTCTGATCGGTCCGGCCATCACGGCCTGGAACTATCCGGGAGACAACCTCGCGATACACTGTGCTCTTGAAGTCGCTCAAGCAGGCGACGTTCTGGTCCTGACCAACGGCGGCGGGCACCAGGGTGCTCTGTGGGGTGACGTGGCCTGCGGATTCGCCAAGAAGCAGGGGCTTGCCGGCGCCGTCGTCGAAGGTGCGGCGCGCGATATCGATGCGATCCGTGAACTCGATTTCCCGGTTTGGTCGACGGCGATCTCTGTCGAGCATCCGGAAAAGCGCGGCCCGGCGGCAGTCAACGTGCCGTTGACAGTCGACGGTGTGATAGTTGAACCCGGCGATATCATATGTGCGGACACGGACGGCGTTCTTGTGATTCCACAGGCCTTGTTGCGTCACGCCGTTGAGGGCGCGGAGAAGCGAGCCGCCACTGAAGTGGGAATTCGTAAGCGCATCGCCGCCGGTGAGCGTCCCTTCGACATCTTTGGTTTCCGAACAGCAGTTGTTGAAATGGGAATCGAGATCAAGGATTCAACTTGGCGGGATGACCGCTGAAGCCATTCTCGGCGCGCGCACCAGAGCGATCTGGGGATACATCTGGTGCCGCTTGTGAGAAGTGGGCGCGCCCTGTCTTCGCGTAAGCATGTGCGAATTCTTGAAAATTAGGTTGCCAAGAATTAACAAGGCAGTAACGATAAGGAAGGTCAGTAATTGGGGGTGCTTCTGGTCGCGTGTCTAGCGCGGTCAGAAGCAAGTATGGTTATGATTGCGCCAAGAATAAATGGCGACACATCCAGCGATGTCGCTGGTCTTGCGCCCATGTTCGCAAGTCTTACTTCAAAGCAGCACGAAGTATTTGTGCTTGTTGCCGAGAACCGGAGCAGTAAGGAGATCGCCGGGCGGCTCGGCGTTTCGGAAAGCGCGGTGAACCAGCGGATAGAGGCAGTGCGGGCGCGCACGGGCTTTCTCCCTCGCGCGCAACTTGCGCGAGCCTATCGACACTATCTATCGTCGGGCTGGTCATCAGAGACTGGTCGAGGCGGTGCGTCGGGGATCGGAGAGGGGGCTTCACCATCTGCTGGAATTGCGAGCCTGCTGCACGAGGGGTTGGCGGAGGAGCGGGATAGTTCGGTTGCGCTGCTTTCCCTGCAACCGCAGGAGATCGGGCGTGCTGTACCTGACGTTTTCATTGGCAGCATTGGTAGCCTCAATCGCCTTGCTGCGATGATCATCATTGCTGTCGGACTGCTTGCCGGCGCGATGGTTGCTCTCGGTGTGGCCCAGGCGCTTTCGACGCTGTTATCCTTGTCAGGCTTGTCCTGATGCGTGTTGCGCTAAAAGGTAATACGCCTGCGTCAGATGCAGCATCGTGAAACTGGAGCGCCCGATCGCTTGGGTCGGTTTGGGCGGAATGTGCAATGCTTGAAGATCTTTGGTTCCTCCGAGCTCTGGTGCAGGTGCCACTTGGGGCCCTGCTTTTTCTAGGTGCGCTTTGGCGAGGGGCGGCGCCGGAGCGGCTCCTGTCCGGTGCCCTGTTCGCGTGCCTTTCGCTCTTGGCTATTTACAATCGCCTCTTCGCGCGCCCGGATCTTTTTGAAAGTGTTGATCCGATATACCTCGTCCTGGACGTGCTCCTGCTAGTGGTGATTGTCGGCGTAGCTCTGCGTGCTAACAGAATGTTCCCGCTCTGGATGGGCGGAGTTCAGATTGCCGCACTTGGTTCCCATCTGGCGCGTATCACTCTCCCGAAACTGAATCCTTCTGCCTATGCAGCGATGACTCAGGCGCCCAACTACATGCACATGGCGGTCCTCGGACTCGCCCTTGCGGCGCATGTACACCGGGAGAAGAGGGCGGGCGGATACCCTAGCTGGAATAGTTGACGGTTACGCCGTTGCCGCAATGCTCGCGAAGGATTGGATACATTTTCTCGGAAAGTGCTTGCCCAAGGTCTCCTCAGCGGACATGACCGCGTTGAGAACCACAACGTTTGGGGCGAGAATATGAGCAAGCAGATCCACCTAGTCAGCTTCCTGATCAATTCGCCGATCAACCACACGGTGCTGAGCTGGGCTGCTCCGGGCGACAACCGCCTCGAAGCGCTGCACGATCTGAAGCTGTGGCAGGATCTTGCGCGGACCCTGGAGCGCGGCCGCTTTGACGGTATCTTCTTTGCGGATACGCCCGGTGTTTTCGATCGCTATCGCGACAGCTATGCCGATGCGGTGAAATACGGGGTGTGCTGGCCATCGCTCGACCCGGTGGTCCTGTTGAGCGCACTTGCAGCCGCCACCACTCATCTTGGCCTTGCGACCACCATGTCGACGAGCTCGTACCAGCCCTGGACGATCGTGCGGCAACTCGGGACGATCGACTATCTTTCCGGAGGGCGAGCCGGTTGGAACATCGTGACCGGTCACTTGCGGGGTGAACATCGTGCGCTCGGGCTTGAGCAGCTCGACCATGACCGGCGCTATGACCGCGCGGACGAGTACATGGAGGTCTGCTACAAGCTGTGGAATTCCATCAAGCCGGGTGCGATCCTGGCGGACAGGGAGAAGGGCGTTTTCGCCGATCCGGACAAGGTTGAGTTCATCGACCATCAGGGTGACTTCTTCTCCTGCCAGACCGTAGCGCCGGTCCCGCCGTCGCCTCAGGGGCGCCCGGTGTTGTTTCAGGCGGGGAGTTCTGGCCGCGGTCAGCAGTTCGCAGTCAGCCATGCCGACGTGGTGTTTTCAATTCAACCGAACGTGCCCGGCATGAAACGGTTCAAGGCGAACCTGGAGGATGCGGCGCGCGCTGCCGGGCAGAAGGCGCCGGGTGTCAGCTTCGGTATTCAGCCCATCGTTGGCGGAACAGAGGAAGAGGCGAAGCGTAAGCTCGATGACCTTGTGGAGAGGCTTCCCATCGATGGCTGCCTAGCGCGCCTGTCGGGGACCATGGGTGTGGACTTTGCCGGAATGGAGCTGGATCAGCCGCTCGCTGACATCGAGACGCAAGCTTCACAGGGGCTTATGAAGGCGTTCGCGAATATTGAGGGCGACAAGCCGCTGACTCTGCGCGAAGTGGCGATCCGGTGGGGGCTTGCAGTAGGCAAGCCGCAGATCGTCGGCACGCCGGAGCAGGTTGCTGACCGCATGGAGCAGATCTGGCGCGAGACGGACTGCTATGGCTACAATATCACACCGACGGTGATGGCCTCCTCCGTGGAGGACTTCGTGGACCAGGTGGTACCCATCCTGCAGAAGAAGGGCGTCTACCGCACCGAGTACGAGGGAACGACCTTCCGCGCCAATCTGGGGCTCGACTAAGCGCAGCAGCCGATGGGTTCCGTCGGGAACAAGGCGCACAACATTGCGCAACTGCGGGAACTGGCACGCCGTCGTCTGCCGCGCGCGATCTTTGAATTTATCGAGCGCGGCACCGAGGACGATCTGCTGATCGGACGCAATGTTGCCGCGCTCCAGCAGCTCAACCTGGTCCCTCGGGTGCTCAGGGATGTGTCACAACGCGACGCGTCGATCGAACTGTTTGGCCGCAAGCAGCCGCTGCCGCTGGTCATCGCGCCCACTGGTGTGTCGGACCTCCTTTCCTATCGCGGCGAGCGAGCCATCGCTGCAGCGGCAGCCAGAGCGGGAATCCCGTTCACCCAGACGACAAGTTCGACCACCAGCTTTGCGGATATCGCCAAGGTCGCAACCAGCGGGCACTGGATGCAGATGTACCTGTGGGAGCGGCGCGACTTGTCCTGGCGGGTGGTGGACGCCGCCGGTGAGAATGGGGCGGAGGTCCTCGTGATAACGGTGGACACTCCCATGTGGCCCCTGCGCGAGTTCAACAAGCGTGCAGGCATGTCCAATCCCATCCGGCCCAACGCAGTCCTCGTCGGCGATTTTCTCAAGCGACCGGCCTGGTTCGCCTCAGTTATCGCTCGCTACTATCTGAATGGCGGTCTGCCTCAGTTCGCGAACTATCCCCCTGAAGTTGGAGCCAAGCTGACCGGGGTCGTTAGCCGGGTGGCGAACTCCGCCTCAGTGTGCTGGGATGACGTGGCGGAGCTGCGGCGTCGCTGGTCGGGCAAGCTGGTGGTGAAAGGCATCCTGAGTGCCGAGGATGCGAAGATCGCGGTGGAACACGGCGTCGATGGCATCGTCGTTTCCAACCACGGAGGGCGCAATTTCGATTCCTCGCCGCCAGCGATTGCTATGCTGCCCTCGGTCGTGGATGCAGTAGGCAAGAATGCTGCGGTTCTTTTTGACAGCGGCGTGAGGCGAGGGGCCGATGTTCTCAAGGCGCTCGCGCTGGGCGCGCAAGCGGTGCTGATCGGGCGGGCCACTCTTTATGGCTGCGCGGCGGCCGGGCAGGTGGGGGCTGCGCACGCGATTTCGCTGCTCGCGAACGAAATAGACGTGGCGATGGCCATGACGGGAGTAACCCGTCTCGACCAGCTGGACCGAAGCTACCTACGCGGCGACCCGTAACATCGCGCCGGGCAAGTGGAAGAGCTGAACCATCCCCGGATTGGGACTTGCCATAAGACAGACAAGTCCAGACGATGAAGAACGAATGCGGTGCAACCGCGCACGGGAGAGGCTTATGAAGAGAATCGACGTTGATGGGATCGGCATTGCATACGAACTGCTCGGCAAGGAGGGCGACCCTGCCGTTGCGCTGACCCCGGGCGGTCGCTTCACGATGGATGTTCCCGGTCTACGGGAAATGGCGGAAGAACTGGTGAAGGCCGGGCGCCGCGTGCTGATCTACGACCGGCCCAACTGCGGGTACTCGGATGCATGTCTGCGCGGGCCGAGCGAGTCAGAGATGCAGGCCGAGGCGCTGTCCGGGCTTATCCGCAAGCTGGATCTCGGGCCGACGGTGATTGCAGGTGGGTCTGGCGGCTCGCGCGTGTCGATGCTGGCTGCCGCGCGCGACCCGGAGATCTGCTCGCATCTGGTGCTTTGGTGGATCTCGGGCGATCCCATCGGCCTTATGCAGCTTGCCACCTACTATTGCGGCGAAGCAGGTACTCTGGCGAGTGTCGGCGGTATGGAAGCCGTCCTCAAGGCGACCTCGTGGGCCGAAAACCTGTCGAAAAGTGAACAGGCGAAGGCGTTCATCCAGGCGCAGAACCCCGATAAGTTTATCGAGGTCATGCAGAAATGGGCAGCGGCCTATGTGCCATCGGATATCTCGCCCGTACCCGGGATGACTCCTCGCGACTTTGCACGCCTGACGATGCCCGTACTGGTCTTCCGCAGCGGAAAAAGCGATCTGTCCCACACGCGCGCAACCAGCGAGTGGGTACACCGTCTCGTGCCGCAGTCGGTGATGCTGGATCCGCCGTGGGAAGACAACGAGTGGAACTATCGTTCGGCTCAGACCCATTCAGGTCAGGAAGGACACACGCTCTTCCGGTCCTGGCCGAAACTGGTGCCGTCGATTCTCGACTTCATCGGCTAATCAGTAACGAAAGCAAAGGCTGGGGGTCGCTCGCGGATGAGGGTTCTCCAGCCTCCGGCGATGTCCGCGCTGCGCCGCGGCGTTATCTGTGGCGGCAGTCTGGCCTGCTTGTGCCAGGAGAGTCCGGCAAGCTCACTAGATAGGCGATGTCGATTTTACTCCGAATGACGATCTGTCGGTCTATGCCGAGCAGACGGGCCGGGGATGCGGAGTCCTTCGCTGGTTGACTTGCCAGACACGTTTCAGCAACGCTGGCCCCGAAGGGAATTGCCATGGCTGGCGCAGTGCGCAGGATCGGAGCCGAGACATCGGCGACGCGTGCCATCATCGTGGAGGCGGCTGAAAGCCTCATTCGTGAGGAAGGGTATGCCGCCGTCAGTACGCGCCGGATCGCGGCGCGTGCGGGACTCAAGCCGTCGCTGGTCCACTACTACTTCCCGACGACCGACGACCTCCTGATCGAAGTGTCGCGAAGAGGTGCGGAGGAAAGCGACCGCATGATCGAGGAAGCACTCGCTTCCGAGAATCCTCTAGAGGCGCTGTGGCGCTTCTTCGTCGATACCAGTCGCACCGCCATGGCTTTGGAGTTCATGGCGATGGCTAACCACCGGGACGCTCTGAGAGTACAGATGGCGGAGCATAGCGAAGCCATGCGCCGTCGGCAGGTCGAGATTATTCGCCATGCGCTTGGGGACCGCCTGTTGGGG
Organism: Novosphingobium rhizovicinum; assembly: GCF_040813635.1. NCBI lineage: Bacteria > Pseudomonadati > Pseudomonadota > Alphaproteobacteria > Sphingomonadales > Sphingomonadaceae > Novosphingobium > Novosphingobium rhizovicinum. Next base: position 53,566 of record NZ_JBFNXR010000033.1, read on the forward strand.
CCGGACGGCTGCCCGCCGGCGGGCCTGAGCGTGGTCCTTGCGGGGGTGGGCCGGGCCATCGTCATGGAAGAGAACCTGGGCGTGAGGATCGGTCATGATGAGGCGATGGCCTTTGTCCTCGACTGGCTTCAACGGCTGACCGGCAATGGAACGAGGCCGGAAGGACCGGCTGACAACCCCGGCGACTGATCGGGTCTGCCTGGTCGATCAGTGTTATCGTAGGGACGCTCTGGACGAGCCCATGCCTTGACGCCTATATGAAGAACAGTGTTCCCACAGGCGGTGTTCGGGAGAAGAAAACGATGTCGGTTGCAACCAAGGTCATGCTGAAGTCAGAAGCGATCAAGTCCAAGATCGGCTCGCGCGTGCTCAACACGAAGGAAGAACTGCTTTCGGGTGAGCTGGCGAAGGAGATTCGTGAGCTGCTGGAAGCGCGTGGCGTTCTGGTGTTCCCTAAGGTCAGCTTCACAAGCCAGGAGCAGGTCGCCTTCACGAAGACCTTGGGCACGTTCGCGCCCGAGCGTGCGGGTGATGACGAGGATATCACGAAGATCACGCTCGACGCCAAGGAGAACCCGGCTGCGGCCGAGTACCTCAAGGGTTCGCTTTACTGGCACATCGACGGCACGCGCAACGACGTGCCGATTCTTGCCTCGCTGCTGACCTGCATCAAGCCGTCGCCCAAAGGCACGGGCAATACGGGTTTTGCGAACACGTACAGCGCGTTTGAGGATCTGCCCGAGGACAAGAAGGCCGAGTACGAGAGCTATCGCGTCGTGCACGGCCCCTGGGCGTCGCTGTTCTACTATGAGCCTGAGCCGAGCCTGGCCAAGCTGCAGGGCTACGCGCAGATCGGCGAACAGGAACTGCCGCTGGTGTGGAAGCATCAGTCCGGTCGCAAGAGCCTGGTGATCGGCTGCACCGCGGCGCAGGTCGTCGGCAAGTCGGCGCTCGAAAGTGCGATGATCATCCATGGCTTGCGTGATTGGGCGACCGGCCCTGACTTCACCTACAGCCATGAGTGGGAAGTCGGCGATCTCGTGATGTGGGACAATACCGGCACGATGCACCGTGCGGAGCCCTACGATCCCTCATGCGGCCGTATGATGCACCGCACCAAGCTGGAGGGCGAAGAAGCTTTCGCTTACGCCTGATCCGGCATGTACTCCTGAATGCACAAGAGGCTCGCTTGTCCGTCAAGCGGGCCTCTTTGTTTAGGTGGCGTTTTCTTGACCCCCTGGCCTGCCGTGCTGTACAACCGTTCAGCAACGACGCGGCGCTAAGCCGGTATGGGAAGGATAAGACATGGCGACGGTAGCAAACACCTGGGAAGTCAGCGACGCGAACGAGAAGATCGGCGCGGTCATCCGCACTGACAAGCAGACGCTGCTGAGCGGCGAAAAGTCGCAAGAAATTCGTGCCATCATGGAAGCACGGGGAGTCGTCGTTTTCCCGCAGATCAACTTGTCGGACGATGAGCAGATTGCCTTCACCCACACGCTTGGGACTTTCGCGCATGAGGAGGGCGAGGGCGGTAAGGACGGCAAGGATGCCGTTTATCCCATCACCATGGATGAGAGCATCAACCCGATTGCGAGCTATCTGAAGGGTGCGTTCTTCTGGCACATCGACGGCACCATGTCGGAGAAGCCGATCCTCGCGTCGATCATGAGTGCACGTGCTCTCGCCAAAGAGGGTGGCGAAACGGACTTCTGCAACACCTACGCCGCTTACGACGACCTTCCCGAAGAGGAGAAGCGCGCGATCGAACCTCTGAAGGTGGTTCATGCCATGTGGCGTTCGCAGCTCTACTGGAAGCCGGAGCCGAGCATAGGCGAGCTTGAAAGCTGGATGGCCCGCGGCAGCAACACGCTTCCGCTGGTGTGGAAGCACCGCTCGGGCCGCAAGTCACTCGTGCTTGGCGCGACCGCTCTGCAGGTGGAGGGCATGGACATCGTCGAGAGTGAAAAGACGCTCGTCCGCCTGCGTGACTGGGCTACGCAGCCGCAGTTCTGCTACCGGCACACATGGTCTCTCGGCGACATGGTGATCTGGGACAACACCGGCACCATGCATCGGGCGCTGCCCTATGATCATAAGTCTGGTCGCTTGATGATGCGCACGAAGCTTGAAGGTGAAGAGGCGTTCGCTTGATGCGCTGAGGAGGGGCTTCAGGATCGCATGTACGTCCTGCGTTTCACTTGGCGTTCAGCCCGAGGCTGGCTATAGACCCCGCCATGCTGGATAGATCGCGTTTGAAGCCCCTCCTGTTTGCTGCTGCCACAGGAGCGATGATCCTGACCGCGGGATGTGCCGGTAGGGGAGGTGGAAAGACTGACACCGCCTACGTCGCGCGGGACGTCGATACGCTATACAGTGCCGCACAAACCCGCCTCGAGCGGGGGCAGACCAGGCAGGCGGCGGCTTTGTTCGACGAAGTCGAGCGGCAGCATCCCTATTCGCCCTGGGCACGCAGGGCGCAGTTGATGAGCGCTTTCAGCTACTACGCCGCGCGTGACTACAACAAGGCGGTCCAGTCGGCGGAGCGCTTCTTGTCTATCCATCCTGGCAACAAGGATGCGCCTTACGCCTTCTATCTGATCGCAGTGTCGTATTACGAGCAGATCAGCGACGTCACGCGCGACCAGAGGATTACGCAGCAAGCCAAGCAGGCCCTGACCGACGTGGTGCGGCGCTATCCGACAACACCTTACGCCGCTGACGCGAAGGTGAAGCTCGACCTTGTCAATGATCACCTTGCGGGCAAGGAAATGACGATCGGCCGCTATTACGAGCGGAGCGGCCGCTGGCTGGCGGCGACGCTGCGGTTCCGCAACGTGATCGATAATTACGAGACGACGAGCCACGCGCCCGAGGCGCTCTTCCGGCTGGTTGAATCGTATCTTTCGCTGGGTGTACCGGATGAAGCGCAGAAGGCTGCGGCAGTGCTCGCGCGCAATTATCCCGGAAGCATCTGGTACTCGCGCGCTTACAAGCTGATGGAGAGGCACGCGCCGCAGAAGGTCTGACACGGCAGAAGGTCTGACACGGCAGAAGGTCGGATACGGAAGAAGGTCGGATACGGAAGAGCTTTCAAGCGTCTAAGTTGACTTTAGAACGCAGGAAGCGTTGACTCCTGCGACCATGCTTTCGCAGAAGACTCGCTACTCGATCCGCGCTCTCCAGCACTTGGCCGACAAGTACATGCAGGGGCCGGTGCGCCTGGATGAAATTGCGACCGCACAGAACATCCCGCGCAAATTCCTAACCGTGATTCTCTCGGAACTTGCCCGTGAGGGTATCGTCGTCTCCCACCGGGGGCGGTCCGGCGGATACGAACTCGCCCTCCCGCCCGTCGACATTCGCTACGGTGACATCATACGCATCACGCGAGGCAGTCTCGCCCTGGTGCCTTGTGCCAGCCGGAACGCGCACGAGACCTGCGCGAACTGTCTTCCTGAGGCCGATTGCAGGCTGCGCGGGCTGATGCTGCTGTTGCGGGACGAAATGGCGACCATGCTCGACCGCATGAGTCTCGCTGATCCGATCGTGCCAGAACCGCCTTTTGACGGTGAACCAGAGGCGTGAATTACCTCAGACTAGTGTAGGATCTTGTCTGCGTGAATCGACAGGGGATTCACCTTAAAAACAGCGGATAGGCTTCAATCTAAGATGATCATGCTCTAGGCGTCGATCAGTTCGGGGTCGATCTCGCTTGCGCGGTTCTGAATGAACTGGAAACGGTGCTCCGGATTGCGGCCCATCAAGCGATCGACGAGGTCTTTCACGGCGGCCCGATCCTCATATTCGGGAGGCAGCGTGATCCGGATCATGGATCGGCTGGCGGGACTCATCGTCGTCTCACGCAGCTGCTGTGGGTTCATTTCACCCAAACCCTTGAAGCGAGATACCTCGACTTTCTTGCCCTTGAACCTGGTTTTCTCCAACTCTGCACGGTGAAGGTCATCGCGAGCATAGGCGGACGTGGCGCCGCTTGTTATCCGGTAGAGCGGGGGCTGTGCGAGGTAGAGGTGGCCCCGGCGCACGACTTCAGGCATCTCCTGGAAGAAGAAGGTCATCAGCAGCGTGGCAATGTGCGCACCGTCGACGTCTGCGTCCGTCATGATGACAATGCGATCGTAGCGCAGGTTGTCCGGGTTGCAGTCCTTGCGGATACCGCAGCCCAGCGCGAGTTGCAGGTCGGCGATTTCCTGATTGCCTCGGATCTTGTCGGCACTTGCGCTCGCGACGTTCAGGATCTTGCCGCGGATCGGAAGGATCGCCTGCGTCTTGCGGTCGCGCGCCTGCTTGGCCGAGCCGCCGGCACTGTCACCCTCAACGATGAACAGCTCCGTCTCGCCATCGCCTTCGCCCGAGCAATCAGTCAGTTTACCCGGCAGGCGCAGCTTCCGGGCGTTCGTGGCCGTCTTGCGCTTGACCTCGCGCTCGGCCTTGCGGCGAAGGCGCTCGTCCATGCGCTCGAGGATCGAACCGAGCAGTGCCTTGCCGCGATCCATGTTGTCGCTGAGGAAATGGTCGAAATGATCGCGCACCGCATTCTCTACGAGGCGGGCGGCCTCTGGCGAGGTGAGGCGATCTTTTGTCTGGCTCTGAAACTGCGGGTCACGGACGAAGACCGAGAGCATGACCTCGCTGCCGGTCACCACATCATCAGGCGTGATATCCTTGGCTTTCTTGCCTTGGCCGACAAGGTCGGCAAAGGCGCGGATGCCCTTGGTCAGAGCCCCGCGAAGTCCCTGTTCGTGGGTGCCGCCGTCGGGCGTGGGGATGGTGTTGCAATACCACGAATAGGAGCCGTCGGAGTAGAGCGGCCACGCAATTGCCCACTCCACGCGCCCTCCCTCGGAACCGTCATCGCCGCGCGGGAATTCCTGGCTGCCTGAGAAGGCTTGGCTGGTAACGCACTCGCGCCCGCCAATCTGCTCCGCCAAGTGATCAGCCAGACCGCCGGGGAACTGAAACACGGCCTCTGCTGGAACATCTTCCGCTGCCAGTTCGGGTGAACACTTCCACCGAATTTCTACCCCGGCGAAGAGGTAGGCCTTCGACCGCACCAGCTTGAACAGCCGCGCAGGCTTGAACTTCTGATCGCCGAAGATTTCGGTATCTGGCGTGAACGCGACCGACGTGCCGCGCCTGTTCGGCGCTGCTCCGATCTTCTGCAGCTTGCCCAAGGTCTGCCCTCGCGAGAATTCCTGCGCAAAAAGCTCTTTGTTGCGGGCCACTTCCACACGCGTATGGCTCGAAAGCGCATTCACCACCGAGATGCCGACGCCGTGAAGGCCGCCCGAGGTGGCATATGCCTTGCCGGAGAACTTACCGCCCGAGTGCAGTGTCGAGAGGATCACTTCGAGCGCCGACTTGCCGGGAAATTTCGGGTGCTCGTCGACGGGGATCCCGCGCCCGTTGTCGGTGATTGTCAGCCGACCAGCAGATCCCGGTTCCGCTTCGAGCGTGACTTCGATGCGATTGGCATGTCCTGCGACCGCCTCGTCCATGGCATTGTCGAGCACTTCGGCAGCCAGGTGATGCAGCGCCCGCTCATCCGTGCCGCCGATGTACATGCCGGGGCGCCGGCGGACAGGCTCCAGCCCCTCCAGCACCTCGATTGCAGAACCATCGTAAGATTCGCCGCCCGAGGACGGTAATTTGTCGAACAAGTCATCGGCCATGGCGGCAGTTATAGGCCTGTGCGGAATCCCCGCGCAAGCTGCCCGCGGGTTTATCTCCAACGGTAACAGCGAAGCGGATCAGTTGCCGAACTTCGTTGGAGCCGGACTGATGACCTTCACAGCTCCAGGACCGACCTCCCGCACTTCCAGTGCGCGGTCGACAACACCGTTCCGATCGAAGCGGAACGCACCGTCGAGGCCGAGGAAGCCGTCTTCAGAGCTCAGAGCCTTCGTTGGGAAGGCTTTTCCCGGCTTCCAGTCGCGCGCGATACGCAGCGTGAGCAAGACCGCATCATAGCCCAGTGTCGCAATCCGGTATGGCCTTGCTCCGAAGCGGGTGCGGTAGCTCTGCGAGAACTGGGGAAAGCGGCTGTCCGAGACGGCGGAGTACCAAGCGCCTTTCAGGGCAGGCGTCGCGGTCACTTCCTTCTCTCCGCTCCACAACTCCGTGCCGAGGAGGCGAGGGGACGAAGCGCTCGCCTGCGGCTTCAGCTGGCTGGCTGCCCGCGCAGAGAGGGATCCGCTATCCGCGATGAGAACGGCGTCAAATGGCCCCCGCTCGCGAAGCTTGCGTGCGGCGGCGGTGATGGAGGCGTTGCTGCGGTCGTAGGTCTCCATGGCGGTGATCGCCCCCCCGGCAGCGCGTGCTTCCGCCAGCAATGCCTGCGAAGCCCGCTCTCCATATTCTCCCTTGGGAACAAGAGCGCCGAAGTTGGTAATCCCCTGGCCGCGAGCATAGCGGATTGTACGGCGTACCGATTCGCCGGGCAAGCTGCCCATCACGAAGACGTCGCGTGCAGCGGCGGTCTCATCGTTCGAGAACGAGATCAGAGGAACGTTCGCCCCTTTTGCGACGGCCGCGATCGCCGGAATGTCGCTGGCGAGGAGCGGGCCGAGGATCAACTGGTTGCCGTCCTCCAGCGCGCGCCTGGCTGCTGCTCCCGCATTCACCGCGGTGTCATAATTGGTGATGCGCAGATTCTGGGCGTTTGTGTCCATCAAAGCCATAGCCGCAGCATTGGCGATGGACTGGCCCACCGCGCCATTGGGGCCGCTCATCGGAACCAGCAGCGCTACGCGGTGACGTTGCGTATCGCTCGGGAGCTGGCTTGGTGCCGGGGTCGGCGCGGGCACCGGGGCTGGCGTGGGTGAGGGAGCCTTGGGAACGACGGTACAGGCCCCCAGAGCTGCCATTGCAGCTGCCGCGAGCAGATTGCGCCGGGCGATTCGCCGTTCGAACATCACTTGCTGTCCCCCTCCGGGTTGGCCATGGACATCACCATGGAACACGCGCTTTTGCCGGGCCTCTACATAGTCGCCACCCCGATTGGCAACCTTGGCGACATCACGCTTCGGGCAATCGAGGTGCTTGGTGCGGTTGACGTCGTAGCTTGCGAGGATACCCGCGTCACGGGAAAGCTGCTCAACCACCTCGGGTTGAAGAAGCGGATGCTGCGGTACGACGACCACTCGGACGAGGGGAGTCGGGAGCGCCTTCTTGCGACCATGAGGGACGGGCCGGTTGCACTGGTGAGCGATGCCGGCACCCCGTTGATCTCCGACCCGGGCTACCGTCTCGTCAGGGCAGCTCGGGACGAGGGCATCGCGGTGACCAGCCTCCCCGGGCCGAATGCCGCTGTCCTGGGTATGACGCTGTCAGGATTGCCGAACGATCGTTTCCTCTTCGGGGGGTTTCTCCCGGCCAAAAGCAAGGCTCGCGAGGACGTTCTGCGAGAGCTCGAAGCCGTGCCTGCTACTTTGATTTTTTATGAAACCGGTCCGCGTCTGCTGGACTCCCTGGATGCGATCGAGATCGTGTTACCGGGACGTGAGGTGGCGGTGGCGCGGGAACTGACCAAACGCTTTGAAGAGTGCCGGAGCGGAGCGCCTGCGGAGATCGCAGCTCACTTTCGAACTCATCCACCCAAAGGCGAGATCGTCCTGCTGGTGGCGCCGCCGCCGGATGCGCCACCTCCTGATGCAGCGGACGTCGATGCGCTTCTGCGTGAGGCTCTCAAGACCGACAAACCGTCGCAAGCGGCAGCGCGGGTTGCGAAGGTGACCGGCCTGGATCGCAAGGCGCTCTACGCACGTGCACTGGAATTAAAGTGAGTGAACGTCGCGCGCGTGCGGAGATGCAGGGCAGACGGGGCGAGGCGTGGGCCGCCTGGTATCTGCGGCTGACGGGCTGGCGCATCCTGGGCCGGCGTGTCAGAACCGCGCGCGGCGAAGTTGATCTGGTCGTGCGAAGAGCGCGTACCGTTTGCTTCGTCGAAGTGAAGTGGCGTTCAAGGAAGACTGATCTGGATGCCTCGATAGACGCGCGACGGCTGCAGCGTGTCGCCGCAGCCGCGCAAGGCTTGGTCGCGCGCTATGCTCGTGAGGGGGAGACAGTGCGGATCGACGTTATCCTGCTGGCGCCCTGGTGCTGGCCGCGCCGGATCGCCAATGCCTGGCAGCCCGGCGTCTGAGGTGACAGTGGTGGTTGCCACCTACCGACACGAACAGGCCCATGGGGGGAGACCGCCGTGCGGCCAGCCGCGCGAATGTACTCGCCCCGCCGTTGATTTCCGGTAATGCAGCCGGTGGTAAATGCCCTTAGAGAGGAGTGAGATGCCGTTACGTATTGCGGTCCAGATGGACCCGCTCGAGACGATCAACATCGCAGGCGATTCCTCTTTTGCGCTCATGCTGGCGGCCCAGGCGCGCGGACACTCGATGTTCCACTACGACGTCCACTCGCTCTCATACGATACCAGCGAGGGTGCGGGAGGGCGTCTGACCGCGTGGGCTGCCCCAGTTACGGTGAAATCAGTTCCCGGCGATCACTTCGCTCGCGATGAATACCGGCTGATCGACCTCGCGGTCGACGTGGACGTCGTGCTCATGCGGCAGGATCCGCCGTTCGATCTGGGCTACATCACCGGCACACATTTGCTGGAAAGGCTCGCTGGCACGACGCTGGTGGTGAACGACCCGGTGTCGGTGAGGAATGCGCCGGAGAAGGTCTTCGTCCTCGATTACGCGCGCTTCATGCCGCCCACCTTCATCGCGCGCCGGCTTGAAGATGTGCGGCGGTTCCATGCGGCCCACCCCGGGGAACTGGTGGTGAAACCGCTTCACGGCAACGGCGGGAAGGCGGTTTTCCGCATTCCGGAAGACGGATCCAATCTTGGCGCGCTGACAGAACTGTTCGGGCAAGTCTGGCCGGAGCCGTTCATGGTGCAGCCGTTTCTCCCCTCCGTCAGTGAGGGAGACAAGCGCATCGTGCTCGTGGATGGCGAGTTTGCCGGCGCCATCAATCGTAAGCCAGGCGAAGGTGAATTCCGGTCGAACCTGGCGGTTGGCGGCTCAGCGGAGGCAGCTCGTCTCACCGTGCGCGAGGAGGAGATCTGCGCGGCACTTGGCCCGGAACTGAAGGCACGTGGGCTCGTTTTCGTTGGCATTGACGTAATAGGCGGACAATGGCTGACGGAGATCAACGTGACGTCGCCTACCGGCATTGTCGCCATAGACCGCTTCAACGGCACGGACACGGGCGCAAAGATATGGGAGGCGATCGAACGGCGCCACGCTGCCATGTGAAGCCAGCACGGGAGCTGCCATGAGCGAGTGGGTTATCCGCCTCATTGAGGGCGGCGGCTATTGGGGCGTGGCGTTCCTGATGGCGTTAGAGAACATATTTCCCCCAATTCCTTCGGAACTCATCATGGGGATCGGCGGGATCGCGGTGGCGCGCGGAACGATGACACTCGTCCCCCTGTTGATCGCCGGCACGGTCGGGGCGACGCTGGGCAACTATGCGCTGTTCCTGCTGGCCGACCGCTTGGGGTATGAGAGGCTAAAACCCTTCGTGGATCGCTGGGGGCGCTGGCTCACCATGGACTGGAACGAAGTTGAGCGTGCCAGCCACTTCTTTCGGAAGCATGGCGGCGCCGTGGTCTTCTTTATGCGATTTGTGCCGATGTTTCGCACCGTGGTATCCATACCGGCAGGTCTTTCGCACATGAGTCACATGCGCTTCCTCCTTTACACGGCGGCAGGTGCGGCGATTTGGAACCTGGTGTTGGTCCAGTCGGGCCGCTGGGCAGGGATGGCTTTCTCGGAGGCCGAAAAATATCTGGGCTGGGCGACCATCGCCGTGGTGGCCGCAACCCTTGTCTATTACTTCTGGCGTGTATTCACCTGGAAGCCGACGGAGAACTGATCGCGCCTCTGTTCAATCCGCGTTCTCACGCGGGTGGGCATTTCGGTAGACGTCGAGCAAGGTGGCAGCGTCAACCTTGGTGTAGATCTGGGTCGAGCTCAGGCTTGCGTGTCCGAGCAGTTCCTGCAGCGATCGCAGGTCCGCGCCTGCACCGAGCAGGTGGGTCGCGAAGCTGTGGCGCAACGCGTGCGGTGTTGCGCTGGGCGGAAGGCCAAGCACGACGCGCGCTCGCGCCGTGGCCTTTTGCACCACTCCTTGAGAGAGCCGCCCTCCCATGGCCCCGCGGAACAGAGGGTCGGCGGGGCCGGTAGGCCACGGCGTCTTTGCCAGGTAGTCCGCAATCGCTTCGCGCACGACTGGCAGCAGAGGTGCCACGCGCTGCTTGCCCCCTTTGCCGGTGACTGTCAGCGTTTCGCCCAGAGGCAATGCTGCGCCAGTAAGCGAAAGGGCCTCGGCTATACGCAAACCCGCACCGTAGAGGAGAAGCAGGACCGCTCGGTCCCGTGCGCCGATCCAGGGTTCAGATGCGTCCTCCTCAACCGTGACGGCAAGATTCACGGCCTCATCGGGAGTTACGGGACGGGGAAGACCCTTCTTGACACGAGGCCCTCGCAAACGCGGCAGCGCCCTGTCGGATTCCGCCTGCTGCCGCGCGAACGCAAGAAACGCCTTCAACGCAGAAAGCTCGCGTGCGGCGGAGCTGTTACCGATCCCCTCGGCTCGCCGTGCCGCCAGATGGCGCCGCAAGTCGGCGGCATCGATCCGGGTCAGCGATGCCCAGTCGCACGTGTCCTGCCCTATTAGGCGGGCGGCTGTCGCGATGTAGGCACGAACCGTGTGGGGAGAGCGGCGTCTGCCGTGGGCCAGGTGCGCACCCCAAGCCTCCAGAACGTCGGCACGGCTCGTCATGCCTCGACGAGAGCTGCCGGCACGAGCTCAGCCAGCAAGGCGTCCAGCAGCGGCATTCCTCGCTCCGTTACCCCGATCCGCGTATCGCGCTGCCATGCGAGACCTTGGGTAGCGTAGAAGGAGAGTTTCTCGGCCACGTATAAGTCTGTGGTGGGCACCCCCACTTTGCGTGAGAGCCGGGCCAGATCGACCCCCTCGGCCAGTCGCAAACCCATGAGCATAGCCTCTGCCGCCTGTTCGTGCCGCCCAAGATTGCGAGCCTCGGCAAGACCGTCTCCCTGCTGCGACACAGCGGTAAGCCAGTTCTCCGGCTTGCGGTGGCGCACTGTTGCTGCTCCGGCTCTGCGCCCGTGAGCGCCGGGGCCAATGCCGCAGTAGTCATCGTAGCGCCAGTAGGCGAGATTATGGCGACTCTCCTCGCCCAGCCGCGCGTGGTTGCTGATCTCGTAGGCAGGTAACCCGGCAGCGGCCGTGTGGGCGCGGGTGAGGTCGAAGAGATCTGCCGCCACATCGTTATCGAGGGGGATGAATTCGCCTTTCCGGACCATCGTTTCGAAGCGAGTGCCCGGCTCGATCGTGAGTTGGTAAAGGGAGAGGTGGCCAGTGCCCAGCGCCATGGCGCGCGCCAGTTCGGCATCCCAGTCTTCCGCCGTCTGCCCGGGGCGGGCGTAAATCAGATCGAAGGAGACGCGGGCGAAATGGCGCTGTGCGATTTCGAGTGCTGCCAATCCTTCGGACGCCCCGTGCAATCGGCCGAGGAAGCGCAATGTGTCGTCATCGAGTGCTTGAAGGCCAAGCGAAGCACGGTTGATGCCCACCTCTGCCAGTACAGCGTAGTTGGCTGCTTCGACGGAGGACGGGTTGCCCTCTAGCGTGATTTCTATTCCGTCTTCGAAGCCCCATAGTCGTTCCGCTTCGGCAAGCAGGCGGGAGACCAGAGCAGGGGGCATCAGCGAAGGCGTGCCGCCACCAAAGAAAATGGAAGCGAGCGGCTCGCCGCCCGCGCATTCGGCCTCGCGGCGCATGTCGGCAAGCAGCGCTGCCTCCCAGGCGTCGTGGTCCACGCGGTTGCGCACGTGGCTGTTAAAGTCACAGTAGGGGCACTTTGCGAGGCAAAACGGCCAGTGAATGTAGAGGGCGCGGGCCATGCCGGTTTCCTAGCAACTTCGGCCCGCGCAGGCTACTGAACACGAGGTGCTCGCTCAGGCGCCGAACTGATCGGCCACAAGCTTTGCGAATGCGTCGGCGCGATGGCTGATGCGGTGCTTTTCTTCGGGTGCAAGCTCCGCGAAGGTGATGTCTTTGCCCTGAGGGACAAAGACGGGGTCGTAGCCAAAACCCATGGTGCCACGCGGGGGCCATGAGTACGTGCCCTCCACGCGGCCTTCATATACCGCGCTGTCCCCGTCGGGCCAGGCGAGGGCAAGAACGCACGAGAACCAGCAAGAGCGGTCCGCCGCCGGCCCAAGCTCGCAGAGCAGCCCTTCGACTTTTCCCATCGCCATGTACCAGTCGCGCCCCGAGGGGCCCTCGAACCACTGTCGCTCGGCCCAGTCTGCTGTGTAGACTCCCGGACGGCCACCCAACGCCGCGACTGACAGACCACTATCGTCCGCCAAAGCGGGCATCTGGGCGGCCTTCGCAGCCGCGCGTGCCTTCAAGATCGCGTTCTCGACGAACGTCGTGCCGGTCTCTTCGGGTTCGGCCAGTCCCAGTGCTCCTGCAGAGAGGCACTCGATCCCGTATGGCGCGAGGAGAGCGCCGATCTCCTTCAGCTTGCCAGCGTTGTGCGTGGCAATGAGCAGGCGCTTCCCCTCGAGCCGGCGGCTCACCGTCCGGTGGCCTTTGCCTGGGCCGCAAAAATCCGGTCGCAGCCGATGCGAGCCAGGCGCAGGAGGCGCAGCAGCGCTTCCTCGTCGTAAGGCGCGCCTTCCGCTGTGGCCTGCGCCTCGGCAATGAGGCCCCCTTCGATCAGCACGAAGTTGGCATCCGCGTGCGCGTTGCTGTCTTCGATGTAGTCGAGATCGAGCACTGGGGTGCCCTCATGGATGCCGCAGGACACTGCGGCGACGCGTGCGGTGATCGGATCTTCCTTGATCTTGCCTTCCGCAAGGAGCTTGTCGACCGCGATCCGCAGCGCGACCCATGCGCCCGAGATCGAGGCAGTTCGCGTTCCACCGTCGGCCTGGATGACGTCACAGTCCAGAACGATCTGCCGTTCGCCCAGTTTCTTCATGTCGACGACGGCGCGCAGGCTGCGACCGATCAGCCGCTGGATTTCCTGAGTGCGGCCGGACTGCTTGCCCTTTGCGGCCTCACGGCTGCCCCGGGTGTGCGTAGCACGCGGCAGCATCGAGTATTCGGCTGTGACCCAGCCTTCACCCTTGCCGCGGAGAAACGGCGGTACCTTCTCCTCGACGGAGGCAGTCACCAGCACGCGGGTGTCCCCGAAGGAAATCAGCGCAGAACCCTCCGCATGCCTCGTGAAGCCGGTCTGAATATCGATAGCGCGCATCTCGTCGGGCGCGCGGCCGGAAGGTCGCATGAAGATTCCTCTTGTGAACTCGTGAGGGGTGCCTTGGCTGAACGGGCTTGAGGCTGCAAGGGCGATGCCTAAATTGCACCCCGTGACGACTCCACCTTTTCTTGAACTGACCACCCGTGCACGAGAGATCTTTCGGCTCGTGGTGGAAGGGTATCTCGACACCGGCATGCCGGTCGGCTCGCGTACGCTCGCGGGAGGTGGGGCGCTCAATCTCTCACCGGCGTCGATCCGTTCAGTCCTGGCGGACCTGGAGAAGCTCGGCCTCCTTGCGGCGCCGCATACCAGCGCGGGGCGGCTACCCACGGAAACCGGGCTGCGGCTGTTCGTGGACGGCATGATGCAGGTCGCCGAACCGACGCGCGAAGAACGTGCGGCGATCGAGAGCCGCCTTGCCGAGCCGGGGCCGATCGAGGCTGCGCTGGAAGCCACGAGTGCTATACTTTCGGATCTCTCGGCCTGCGCGGGCGTGGTGATGGTGCCTCAGCGGGAGGCGCGGCTGCGACAGCTTTCGCTTGTCTCCATCGCGGAACGGCGGGTTCTCGCCATCATGGTCGGTGAAGACGGCGCGGTTGAGAACAGGATTGTCGAATTGGGCGCCCCGGTGCCTGCATCGGCGCTTGAAGAGGCGTCGAACTACATCACCGCACATCTTTCCGGGCGCACATTGGCCGAAGCGGCGCAATCCATGCGCAAAGATATCGCTTCGGGTCGGAGCGCTTTGGACGCCGCCAGCCATGATTTGATCGAACGCGGCATTGCGGTCTGGAGCGAGGATGCCGCACGGCGGCCCGTGCTGATCGTTCGGGGCCAGGCAAACTTGTTGGACGAGAGCGCTGTCTCTGATCTGGAAAGGGTGCGCTCCCTTCTCGATGACCTCGAGAACAAGCAATCGGTCGCGGATCTGCTGGACATGGCCCGCGATGCACGCGCAACGCGAATATTCATCGGCTCGGAAAACCGGCTGTTCGCCCTCTCCGGGTCTTCGGTGATCGCTTCACCCTATCGCGACCGCGAAGGACGCGTGATCGGAGTAGTGGGGGTTATCGGGCCAACTCGGTTGAACTATGCCCGCGTCGTCCCCATGGTGGACTTCACCGCTCGGAGCCTGGGCCGAAGCCTAGACAAATTTATCGGATAGCTGGAACTCAACGGACATGACTGACGACAAGACGCAGCCCCAAGATGGCAAGGCTGTTGCCGACGAACTGAAGGGCGTTCCCGAGGAGCTGCTCGAGAAGAATGACGGAAACGCGGAGGACGGCGACGAACTGGCGCGCCTTCGTGAGGAGCTCGAGGTTGCCAAGCAGGACATGCTTTACGCACGCGCGGAAACGCAGAACGTACGGCGCCGGCTTGAGAAGGACATCGCGGATACGCGCGCCTACGCTGCAACGGGGTTTGCGCGCGACATCCTCTCCGTCGCCGACAATCTCTCGCGCGCGCTTTCGGCCATTCCTGCTGAATTGCGGGACGATGAGAAGATGAAGAACCTTGTAGCAGGCATCGAGGCCACCAGCCGCGAGATCGACAAGGTGTTTGGCGCACACGGTATCAGTCGCATTGCTGCCATGGGCCTGCCGCTCGATCCCAACCAGCATCAGGCCATGATTGAAGTGCCCTCAGCAGATGCTGAGCCGGGAACGGTCGTGCAGGAACTGCAGGCCGGCTACATGATCAAGGACAGGCTGCTCCGGCCGGCGATGGTTGCTGTGGCTAAAAAGCCAGACTGACCCTGAACGGGCGCTCACCGCGCCTCTCCCTGCGACCGGCCGTTGTACTGGAAGGAACAAGTCAGGCGCATCTCCGTTGATCTCGAAGATCGTTTACTGGGTCACGGAGATAAACATGCGTAAGCTCATTCTTCCTGTCATGGCGGCTGGCGCACTCGCTTTAGGCGGATGCGCGTCCAATTACTCGGGTGAGGGCGCACTGGCGGGCGGCGCGCTCGGCGCGGGCGTCGGAGCACTCGCGGGCGATGTCGCTGCAGGTGCGGCAGTCGGTGCGGCTGCGGGCGCGGTAGCGGGCTCTCAGGTCGAGAAGGACCGGAACGGCGGCTGCTATCGTTATGACCGTGACGGGCGTCGCTATTACGACCGGGATTGCTGATCGCCTTTGCGGTTAATCATCTTTGATGGCGTGGGCGGGTGCCCGCGCCATCTCTATTTCAGTCCGCTAATCGCTACGGAACGGCAGGATGCCCCGATAGGACGATAGCGGAGGAGCGCCCGGCACATGGATGCCGCGCTCCAACAGGAAAATGTGCCGTACGATCTCTGCCTGCTGCTCAATGCCGTACCGCTCAAGGCGCCATCCGGGGCGGAGCGCATAATCGTACCGGCAGAGCGGATGCCGTGCCAGGGGCAGGTACCATCGGCCTCTTGTCTGCGTCTGCCAGATATGAGTCATCTCGTGCAGGAACAGGGCTTGGGCATGTAGCCCGGCGCCTGCAAAATCTTCCACGTAGTGCGGCGAATGCGGGTGGAAGTGGATGTGTCCCGTAGGCGCCATCAAGGTGCCCACTGGCTGCAACGGAAACCAGCGGCGGCGCTTTATTCGGACCGGTTCGCAATCAACCGATCTTCCAAAGACCGACCTCACCAGTTCTTGCTCCCCGGTGGTAAGCGGGCGCTCACCACCGGGCGGGCAGCATCCGTCAGTTTGCGTCAGTGCGCCATCTCCGCGTCCGGGTTCCTCGCTTCGACAGCGATCGGCATGGAGAGTTTATCGCCATCCGCAAAGGTCAAAGTCATCTCCGTCTCGCCTCCGGCTTTCAGTGTGTCGGACACGTCAAAGGCCATCACGTGCAACCCGCCGGGTTCGAAGGCAATTTCTGCTCCCGGCGCAATCTCAACCTGATCGACTGGTGCCATCTTGCCGCCGTCGGTGCGGTGCATCTCTACCTTGCCGACGCCGGCGAGATGCACGCCCGCGAGGGAAACAGGAGCCTCGCCGGTGTTCCTGACCTTGAAGTAAGCGACTCCTGGGCGCCCTTGTACCAGAGGCAGAACGAGCCGCCCCTCAGCGGCGCTTACACCCGGCTTGGCTTCTGGGCCCATGGCGGAGGAGGCTTCGTCAGCCGCGATGGTGCTCGTGCTTTCCCCCGTCGGCGGGGTTTCGGAGCTGTTGCATGCGGCAAGGCTCGCAGCCGCGGCCGCGACAATGGTCAGCATCAAGGGGCGACGGATTTTCATGGCGCGAATTTCCTTATGCCAAGCGTCCAGAACTGGGTCGGTTCATGCCTGCATGCCGCTCTTGTGCCAAGCAAAACCACACCTATATCGCGCCGCGACGACATGCCCTTGCACAGGGACGTCATCGAGCCGCCAAGCCGCCTTGCCTCTGTGAGGGAGGCGATCCGCGCGGTGTCACCAAACGACGTGAGGAATGGGGATAATGGGTAAAGTAATCGGTATCGACCTTGGCACCACCAACAGCTGCGTTGCCGTCATGGACGGTGGCAAGCCCAAGGTGATCGAGAATTCGGAAGGCGCGCGTACCACGCCGTCGATCGTCGCCTTTACGAAGGATGGCGAACGCCTGATCGGACAGCCGGCGAAGCGCCAAGCGGTCACGAATGGCGACAACACGATTTTTGCGGTGAAGCGCCTGATCGGCCGCCGCTTCGACGACCCGGTGACCAAGAAGGACACCGAGTTGGTTCCGTACACCATCACTCGTGGCAAGAACGGCGACGCGTGGGTCAGCGCCGGCGGCGAAGACTATTCGCCCTCGCAGATCAGCGCTTTCATCCTGCAGAAGATGAAGGAAACCGCCGAGAGCTACCTGGGTGAGACGGTCACGCAGGCGGTCATCACGGTGCCGGCCTACTTCAACGACGCGCAGCGTCAGGCGACCAAGGATGCCGGCCAGATCGCGGGCCTCGAAGTGCTGCGCATCATCAACGAGCCCACCGCGGCTGCGCTGGCCTATGGTCTCGACAAGCAGGACGGCAAGACCATCGCGGTCTACGACCTTGGCGGCGGCACCTTCGACGTTTCGATCCTTGAGATCGGCGACGGCGTGTTTGAGGTGAAGTCGACGAACGGCGACACCTTCCTGGGTGGTGAGGACTTCGACTCCAAGCTGGTCGAGTGGCTGGCCGACAAGTTCAAGGCCAAGGAGAACATGGATCTCCGCACCGACAAGCTTGCACTCCAGCGCCTGAAGGAAGCGGCTGAGAAGGCCAAGATCGAACTGTCGTCCACCGCGACGACCGAGATCAACCTGCCCTTCATCACCGCGCGCATGGAAGGCGGCAGCACCACGCCGCTTCACCTGGTTGAGACGGTCACCCGTGCAGACCTGGAGAAGATGGTCGCGGACCTGATCCAGCGCACGCTCGAGCCTTGCCGCAAGGCGCTGGCTGATGCTGGCGTTTCGGCGAAGGAGATCGACGACGTCGTTCTCGTGGGTGGTATGACCCGCATGCCGCGCGTGCGTGAAGTCGTGAAGGAGTTCTTCGGCAAGGAGCCTCACACCGGCGTGAACCCCGATGAGGTGGTTGCGATGGGTGCGGCGATCCAGGCCGGCGTGCTTCAGGGCGACGTCAAGGACGTGCTGCTGCTCGACGTGACCCCGCTTTCGCTGGGTATCGAGACGCTGGGCGGCATCATGACCAAGATGATCGACCGCAACACCACGATCCCCACGAAGAAGAGCCAGGTCTACTCGACTGCCGAGGACAACCAGCAGGCGGTGACGATCCGCGTGTTCCAGGGCGAGCGCGAGATGGCGCAGGACAACAAGATGCTGGGTCAGTTCGACCTTGTCGGCATTCCGCCGGCACGTCGTGGCGTCCCGCAGATCGAAGTGACCTTCGACATCGATGCGAACGGCATCGTGAACGTGTCCGCCAAGGACAAAGGCACGGGCAAGGAGCAGCAGATCCGCATCCAAGCTTCGGGCGGCCTGTCCGACTCCGACATTGACCAGATGGTCAAGGATGCCGAGCGCTTCGCCGAAGAGGACAAGAAGCGTCGCGAGGCTGCCGAGGCGAAGAACAATGCCGAGAGCCTTGTTCATGCGACCGAGCAGCAGCTCGCCGAAAATGGCGACAAGATCGACGCTTCGCTCAAGTCCGACGTGGAGAGCGCGATTGCTGCCGCCAAGACGGCGATCGAAAGCGGCGATACTGCTGAGATCACTGCGAAGTCGCAGGCGCTGACCGAAGTCGCGATGAAGATGGGCCAGGCGATCTACGAGCGGGAGCAGTCTTCGGCTGCGTCGCCTGAGGCAGGCGCTGGTTCTTCGTCGAGTGGCGACGAGGATGTGGTCGATGCCGAGTTCTCGGAAGTAGACGAGAACAAGGGCTGATAACCTGATGAAAACCGCGACCGCCGCTGGTGCATATTGTGCCAGCGGCGGTTAGGTTATGCGCGGGGAAGAATACGTGTCAGCGACTGAAATCGACTTTTACCAACTGCTCGAGGTGGAGCGGACGGCGGACGACAAGACTCTGAAGTCGGCCTACCGCAAGCTCGCCATGAAGTACCACCCGGACAAGAATCCGGGCTGCAAGGATTCCGAAGCTCGCTTCAAAGCGATCAGCGTCGCGTACGACTGTCTGAAGGATCCGCAGAAGCGTGCCGCTTACGACCGGTACGGTCATGCTGCGTTCCAGAACGGCGGCCCCGGCGGCGGCCCAGGCGGTGACTTTGGCGACATAGGCGACATCTTCGAATCCATCTTCGGTCAGGCCTTCGGTGGAGGGGCTCGCCAGCAGGCGCGTCGCGGTGCCGACTTGCGGTACGACATGGAAATCACGCTCGAAGACGCGTTCCATGGCAAGAAGACCGAAATCACAATCGAGGTTTCTCAAGGTTGTGAGCCATGCCACGGTTCCGGCGCGGAGCCCGGAACCGGTGCGCGCCGATGTGCGATGTGCGGCGGCCACGGCAAGGTGCGGGCGCAGCAAGGCTTCTTCATGGTCGAGCGGACTTGCCCGACCTGCCACGGTCGTGGTGAGGTGATCGAGAAGCCCTGCCGCGCCTGTGGCGGAGAAGGGCGGGTCGACAAGCCCCAGCAGCTTGAGATCGATATTCCCCCTGGGGTGGACTCGGGCACCCGCATTCGTCTGTCCGGCAAGGGGGAAGCGGGGCCGTTCGGCGCGCCACCGGGAGATCTTTACATCTTCCTCCACGTCAAGCGGCATGACGTGTTCGAACGCGAGGGCACGACCGTGCTTACGCGCGTTCCGATCACCTTCACGACCGCAGCTCTGGGTGGCAGCATCGAGATTCCGGGAGTCGACGGCGAGCGGCTCTCTCTCGACATTCCTGCCGGCATCCAGTCAGGCAAGCAGTTGCGCAAGCGCGGCGCTGGCATGCCAGTGTTACAGGGCCGGGGGCGGGGCGACCTCGTCATCGAAATCAGCGTTGAGACACCCACCCGCCTGACCGCGCGTCAGAAGGAAATCTTGCGCGAGTTGCAGGAGACCGAAACGGGTGATGAGTGCCCAGGTTCGAAGGGGTTTTTCGAACGCATCAAGGATGCCTGGACGGGCATCACTGACTAAGCTCGATCTGTCACTATCCGCACGTGCAGAGGCCTTCTGCACGTGCGGATAGAGCTACAATCGACCTCTAAGCAGGCCATGAAGCAAGTGCATTGCGAACGCCGGCAATCAGCTCCGGATCGATAGTCAGACGACCTTCCTCTTCGTCGAGGATCGCGCAGAACGCTTCGCGCTTGAAGCGATCCAGATGCTCCATCTTCAGTGGCCGTTCGTCCAGAGTTGAGGCCACAAGATCAATCAGCCGTTCTGCGCCGTGCAGTCGTCCCCAAAGATAGTCGTTCTCGCGGTAGGCGCGGCTGAAGAATGCTCCGAAATTATAGAACTCGGTGCCGCGAAGGGCGCTTGTGGCTGCGAACGCATGACAATCATCGGGCGAAATCCTGTCGACCTTTGCTGGATCGAATTCGTTGCTGCCTTCACCGCGTAGCAAGGGCAGGGTGACAGTGTCGTAAAAGGGGAAGCCAAGGTAAGCGAGTAGCAGCCGCCTTCGTGCTGCGCTTGGCAGTGCGCCGAGCCCTTCGGCGATCATCGTATCGACCTGACTATCCAACTGCGGGAGATTGCGCCGAGTTGCGATCCATTCCAGCACTGCGGCCGGATCTTCGAAGACCTTGCTTGCCACTCCCGCAAACGCGGAGCCAAGGGCGCTGACGGATTCCTTGGCTTGGTAAAGCGATAGCGCTTCATAGGTGATGCCGAGCATTCGGTCCGCCGCAGTCTCGTCAGCCGCGTCATACAGGATCGTTTCCTCCGTCGTTCGCTGGGCCAAAAGGCGCAGCCGGCGAATCCGAAACGACAGATCATGCTGTCGAAAGAAGGCAATCACTGGCGGTGAAGCGCTGCCGCGCAGAGCAGAGAGCCTATCCAGTCCTTGCGCAGTCA
This sequence comes from Novosphingobium rhizovicinum, assembly GCF_040813635.1. Classification (NCBI taxonomy): domain Bacteria; kingdom Pseudomonadati; phylum Pseudomonadota; class Alphaproteobacteria; order Sphingomonadales; family Sphingomonadaceae; genus Novosphingobium; species Novosphingobium rhizovicinum. The sequence continues at coordinate 74,316 of NZ_JBFNXR010000033.1, forward strand.
GAGAGGCTGAGAGCGCGTCGTTTACCGCTCTTCGCGATCCGACTCCGGGCGCAGCCTGCATGACTATGCGGGTAAGCAGGGTGAGAATGCCGGAGAACTTGACCTGCGAATAACCATGGTAGGCGAAGCCCGCCTGCTGCCAGGCCGCTTGCTGCGCCTTGGCGCGCCATGCACTCAGTCGCTTCGGCGTCGGCCGGTCAAGAAACAGCGTGCGTCCGAACAGCTTCTCGACCGCGTCCTCGATCTCGGGACGCAGGGACTCGGCGATCGTGCGCAGCGTGGCCGTTTCGCGCGAGGCTGTTTCCAGTGCCTCAAGGTTGTCGCGGATTGGCTGTTCGCGGGGGATGGCCGAGACCGCTCCGAAGATGGTCGCGACAAATCCGGGCGGTCCCTTGGGATCGTCGGGTGTACCTGGGAACGTCTGTTGCGGTGTGGGATCGACGTACACGAAGCGACGATCCACTTCGCGGTGAGCGGGCCGTTCGTGCAGTACCGCCATCGCGTCCGCGAAGGGGGCATTTACCAGCACCGAGCCGTCGATGAGCGACACTCGCTCGACATCGCCCGCTTGCACGTGTTCGGGCATGATCCGCTCTAAAAAGCGATCCCGGCTTTCCCAGCCCATGTTTTCCTTGTCCGCAAGTTGCTCGATCTCGCTGATCTGCAAGGCCGGAAAAGCGCCTGGAAAGCTGGAGGTGGCACGAGTGGCGAAGACAAGATCGAGCAGCGGAGCCAGCGGCTTTCCAGGAGTGTCGGGGACTTTCCCGCGAAACCCGATCGAGAGCCGATGCTCGCTTTCGTAGACGAGTTCGGGCGAATGGAGCCGCAATGGCTGTAACCGTCCGCTGAAGTCCGTGGTCGTGACGAAAAGGTCAAGCGGATGGCCAGGCGGCAGCAGCGGCACTGCAGTTGGGCCCTCCGCCATCGCCTTCAGTGCTCTTAACAGCAGGCGGGAAAGGCCTATGCCGCTGAACGGCGGTTCGAACCAGCGCGAGCGGATCAGGCGCGAGAGCTTTTCCCGAACTTCTTCGCGCGTTTCCGGTGAGACAGAACTGCTCACTCCGTTTCCCGGTCGCTGAAGGAGGTAGGACGCCACGGGGGTCATCCAGAACTTCGCCGTGCGCGCACCGGGCCGCGCATCGGGGTCCAGAAGGACATCGATGTCAGCTTCGGAAAGCCACAGCTCGGTGAGAGGATCGAGCGATTGTCCGGAGTGGATCGCCTGAGCAAGAAAGACCGAGTTAATGCCGCCGGCGCTCGCACCCGCAACGATATCGGTCATCACGGAAAGGGAGAGGCCATGCTCCTCCCGCAGCTGCCGGAGCAGAGCCGTGTAGACGCCTTCGCTTCCCTCGCCCGGGGACTGCCCGGTGTGGAATGCTCTGCTGGCGCGCAGCAGCTTCCATAGCTCCTTGGTGACGCCGTGCATGTAGACTGCCAGGCTGACGCCGCCATAGCAGACGAGGGCGATCCGCAATTCCTTGTGCCGCATAGACCCCCATCTAGCGGTATTGGGCCGCTCGGCAATTGCGTTCGCGCAATGTTCCGACTAGGCAGCACGTATGGTCAAGCCGAAACGTCGATTTGTGTGTCAGGCCTGCGGTGCCGCGTCCAACCGCTGGCAGGGCCAGTGCGCCGACTGCAGCGAGTGGAACACGCTTGCCGAAGATGCGCCGCAGACGGTGTTTTCGTCCAAGCACGACCTTTCCTCCGGTGGACGGCCAATCCGGTTCGAGCCCCTCGATGCACCAGGCGAACGCCTGGTTCGACGCACCAGCGGGCTCGCCGAGTTCGACCGGGCATTGGGAGGAGGCCTGGTTCCCGGATCAGCGATCCTCATGGGTGGCGATCCAGGCATCGGCAAGTCTACGCTGCTGCTCCAGGCTTCGGCCCACGTCGCCAAAGCGGGAGGCGACGCCGTCTACGTGAGTGGTGAGGAGGCTGCCGGGCAGGTTCGTCTGCGTGCTGAGCGTCTCGGTCTGTCGGATGCACCGATCCGGCTGGCGGCGGCCACCTCTGTGCGCGACATCCTGACGACCCTGGGCGGAATGGCACCGCCGGCATTGCTGGTGATCGATTCTATTCAAACGATGCACTCCGATCAGATCGAAGGAGCGCCAGGCACTGTCAGTCAGGTGCGAGGCTGTGCTTTCGAACTGATCCGCTATGCCAAGGAAAATGCTGTCACACTCGTCCTTGTGGGCCATGTCACCAAGGATGGGTCGATCGCGGGGCCGCGCGTGCTTGAGCACATGGTCGACGTGGTCATGAGCTTCGAGGGTGAGCGCAGCCATCAGTATCGTATTCTGCGCAGCATCAAGAATCGCTTTGGACCGGTGGACGAGATCGGTGTGTTCGCCATGGAGGGGCAAGGGTTGGCCGAGGTCGGCAATCCATCATTGCTTTTCCTGTCGGGACGCGATGAGCCGGTGGCCGGCAGCGCGGTATTTCCGGCGATGGAGGGAACGCGTCCGGTGCTGGTCGAGATTCAGGCTCTGATCGTTCGTCTGCAGAGCGGCGCGACGCCGCGGCGGGCGGTCGTGGGATGGGACACTGGCCGGCTCGCCATGTTGCTTGCCGTGCTGGAAGCGCGGTGCGGGCTCAATTTCTCCAATGCCGAAGTCTATCTCAATGTCGCAGGTGGGTATCGCCTGGCTGACCCAGCCGCGGATCTGGCTGTCGCTGCGGCGCTCGTATCGGCCTTGGGAGACAAGCCGTTAGCGGGTGACACGGTCTGGTTCGGCGAGGTTTCCCTCGCGGGGGAGATTCGCCCGGTGGCGCACGCTGGAATCCGCCAGCGTGAGTCCGCGAAGCTCGGCTTCGGCCGTGCCTTTGGCCCGGCTGGCTCCGGAGGCGCGCCGGAGAAGGGCCTGCGCTATGACGCGCTTACGCTGCTGCCGAACCTCGTTGACCGGGTGCTGTCGACTTCATAAGTGACTGCAGATGACCGGGTTCGATATCGCAGTCCTCCTGCTGGTGGGAATGGCCGCCGTTACCGGCTTTTTGCGCGGCTTTGTGCAGGAGATTCTGGCTCTGCTGGCGTGGATCGCGGCGATATTTGCGATCCGGCTGCTGCATACTCCGCTCCATGCCCTGCTGACGCCCTATGTCGGAACGGACTCGGGTGCGGCGGTGCTTGCCTTCGCGCTGTTGCTGATTGTCCCCTACGGTCTGATGAAGCTGATCGCCAATTGGGCGGGGCGGCGAAGCCGTAGCTCAGTGTTGGGGCCGATCGATCGCGTGCTGGGTTTCGGTTTCGGAGCCGTCAAAGGGGTCATTATCGTCGTCCTGGCCTTCTCGGTTCTGGTGCTCGGGTATGACACGGTCTGGGGCGCAGGCGGACGCCCTACGTGGATTACCCAGGCGCGGACCTATCCTTTTATCGATGCAGCCAGTAAATCTCTGGTGGATCTGATCGCCGAGCGACGGCGTGAGGCCGCAGCCGCAGCTGAAGCAGCACCAGACGGCGAAGTCGAGTAGCACATGGCGTCGGCAGCGGTCCTTTACACGCCAGAGGTTCTCGCACTGGCGACCAGCCTTGCCAACTACCGGCTGGGGGATGACCTTCCATTGCGCGCGGAGGCGCGTTCACGCAGCTGCGGCAGTACGCTCACGCTTGGTTTGGAGCTTGATGAGCAGGGCAGAGTGTCTCGCGTGGGGCTGCGTAGCCAAGCCTGCGCGATCGGGCAGGCCTCCGCCGCAGTCTTTGCGCAGGGGGTGCATGGACGACCGGCCGAGGAAGTTGCCCGAACTGGTCAGTTGATTGCGCTCTGGCTTGCTGGCGACGCGGAAATGCCGGACTGGCCAGGTCTCTCCTCGATCGCTGCGGCGCGAGAGTATCCGGGGCGCCATGGCGCGCTGATGTTGCCGTGGACGGCTGCCTTGCAGCTGCTGCTTCCCACGCCTTCGATCCAGAGCTAAGGCCGGTTCAAGAGCAACCTGGGGGGAGTTGAGGAATGGCGGAATCACTCGCCGGAAAGCCTGGCCATGCCGAGCCCAGCGCGTCCGATATCCGTCTGGTCATCGCCGCATCGTCGGCGGGGACGGTGTTCGAGTGGTACGACTTTTTCATTTATGGAACTCTGGCCGGGCTGATCGGCCAAGCCTTTTTCCCCGCTGACAACCAGACGCTGCAATTGCTGCTCGTCTGGGCAGGTTTCGCGGTGGGTTTTGGCTTCAGGCCTCTCGGCGCGATTCTGTTCGGCTATCTGGGCGACAAGCTGGGACGTAAGTACACCTTCCTGGTGACTGTAACGCTTATGGGTGTGGCGACTGCGGGCGTTGGCCTGATCCCTTCAGCGGCGACCATCGGGATCGCTGCACCGCTCATCGTGATCCTGCTGCGCATTCTCCAGGGACTGGCACTGGGCGGTGAATACGGCGGTGCTGCGATTTATGTGGCCGAGCATGCTCCGCCCAATCGGCGCGGTTACTACACCGGCTACATTCAGGCGAGCGTCGTGGGCGGGTTCGTGCTGAGCGTTGCAGTCGTGCTCGCCTGCCGCTTTCTGATCCCGGCGGACGATTTCGCGGACTGGGGTTGGCGCCTGCCGTTTTTGCTGAGCCTCGCGCTGCTTGCCGTGTCGCTGTACATGCGCCTCAAGCTCAATGAGAGCCCGGTCTTCAAAGCGATGCGCGAAGCAGGCGAGATCGCCGGCAATCCCTTCGTCGAAAGCTTCACCTATCCGGGCAACAAGAAGCGGATCTTCGTGGCCCTTTTCGGGGTGACGGGTGGGCTGACGACGATCTGGTACACCGCCTTCTTCTCCAGCCTCTCATTCCTCAAAGGACCGATGAGGGTTGATGACACGGCGGCGGAGTTGGTGGTCGGCCTTGTAGGCCTGATCTCGATGGCGTTTTTCGTGATCTTCGGCAAACTGTCTGACCGGATCGGTCGTAAGAAGCCGATTATCTGGGGCGATGCGCTCACACTGCTGCTGCTCTTCCCCGTCTTTTGGGGGCTGGGGCACTTTGCCAACCCTGGGCTTGCAGACGCGGCGCGCCGCGCTCCGGTGGTCATCTCAGGCCGTGATTGTAGCTACGATCCGTTCGCGTCCGCACAGACGACGAACTGCGGCAAGCTGCTCTCGGACCTGACGGCGATGGGCGTATCGTACGACCTCAACGAAAAGACGGATGCGCCAGGCCTGCAACTTGCCATCGGGCAGCATCTTCGCGCGCTCGATACGCCGGGTGCGCTTGCGTGGGATGAAGGGGCGGCGCGAGCGGCGACATTGCGTGGGTGGCTCGAGGAAGCCGGATACGACTTCGCCAAGCAGGTGCCGCCGCTCGGCAGTCTCCTCATGATCGGCGCGCTGCTTCTGGTCTTGGGGGCTCTTTCGGGCCTGACCTACGGCTCGGTCGCAGCACTGCTCACAGAGATGTTCCCGGCCAAGATCCGTTACAGCTCGATGTCCATTCCCTATCACATTGGCGCCGGATATCTCGGTGGCTTTCTACCGCTGATAGCCAGCTACATCATCGCGAAGACCGGAAACGCCTACTCCGGCCTGTGGTACACTTGGGTGATTGTGGCTATTGCGCTTTTAGTGGGCATGTGGGGCCTGAGAGGCGGACCGCCGCGCGAATTTGAAGATGATGCCTGAAACTTTGTCGGCGGCGCCCAGCGCGGCGCTGAGGCTCCTGACTGACCGTGACGCATTGCGTGCCAATTGGCAGACGTTGGATCGTCTGTCCGGCGCCGCGCGTGCTGGAGCTGCGGTGAAGGCGAATGGATACGGTATCGGCGCGCGGATCGTTGTGCCGGCCTTGTTCGATGCTGGTTGCCGAACTTTCTTCGTAGCGCACGCAATAGAAGCGAGGGATCTGCTCGATCTGGTCGATCCACAGTCACTCAGGGTTTTGCATGGCCCCGTGACGGATGCGGACGCTGAGTGGATGAAGGCGACCGGCATCACTCCTGTCATCAACTCGCTCGCGCAGGCGGGGCGCTGGCGTCGAGCTGGAGGTGGTCCCTGCGATTTGATGGTCGATACGGGCATGAACCGCCTCGGCATACCGATGAGCGCGCTTGGCGAAGATATTCTCAAGCTGCTCGAGGTCGATGTTCTGCTGTCCCACCTGACCGCTGCGGAGGAGGACTCGCCGCTCAATGCGATTCAGCTTACCCGGTGGTGCGAGGCACGTGCCATCGTGCAGCATGAGCGGGCGAGCCTGGCCAACAGTGCTGGAATTGCACTCGGCGCGGACTACCACGGCGATCTGACGCGTCCGGGTCTGGCCCTTTACGGCGGCGTTCCCTGTGCAGCTCTCGATGGCGCAATTCGGCAGGTCGTTCGCCCTCAGGCTGTCATCATGCAGGTGCGCGAAATCGGCGCAGGTGATCCTGTGGGGTACAATGCCACGTTCGTTGCGTCCGCGCCGATGCGGGTGGGCACCATCGCATTGGGCTATGCCGACGGTTATCTGCGCTGTTGGTCGGGCAAGGGGGTGATGCGGTGCGGTGATCGAAGTCTTCCCGTGCTGGGGCGTGTCAGCATGGACATGACCGTCATCGACCTTACCAATGCCCCCGATGTAGGCGAAGGTGACTGGGTCGAGGCATCCTACAACCTGCCTGACGCTGCAGCTGCGTCCGGCCTGTCGCAATACGAACTGCTGACCTTGCTGGGGAGCAGGTTTTCCCGCTGAAACCGATACCTTTTTTGCGACTTTGCTGCGCAGCAAAATGGTTGCGTCGAGACGCTTTCAGATGATACCTTTGCCGCAGAGCAGAAAACCGGGGAAAAGCGATGGCTGATGCGGCGAGCGGCGACGATACGGTAATTATCAAGAAATACGCTAACCGGCGGCTCTACAATACACGCTCGTCGAGCTACATCACGCTTGATCACCTGGCCAAGATGACCCGTGAAGGGGTTAACTATAAAGTGCTCGATGCAAAGAGCGGTGCCGATATCACGCACACGATCCTCACGCAGATCATCATGGAGGAAGAATCTAACGGTGAGCAGATGCTGCCGGTCAACTTTCTGCGAGAACTGATCAGCATGTACGGGAATTCGATGCAATCGCTCGTTCCCCATTACCTGGAAGCGTCTATGGAGAACTTCCGGGCGAACCAGACGAAGCTGCACAAGGCGTTTGAAAACAGCCTTGGCAACAACCCTCTGGCGAAGCTGGCCGAACAGAACATGGCGATGTTCAAGGCGGCCGCATCTGCATTCATGCCAGGCGCGGAAAAACCGGAACCGGCCGCTGCAGAGAAAGAGAGTTCCGCCGACCTCACTGCCTTGAAAGAGCAGATGGCCGCAATGCAGAAGCGGCTGGACGAATTGGCCAAGTAAGCCAGGGCTCATGCAGCGCATCCCGCGCCCGGCAGCGCGTATACTCCTGCTTGATCGCGCCGGGCGTGTGCTCCTCTTTCGGTTCGATCCGCCTGATCGACCGCCGTTCTGGTGCACGCCCGGCGGCGCGCTCGATCCGGGCGAGAGCTACGAACAGGCGGCTCGACGAGAGCTTCTTGAAGAGACCGGGATCGATGCGGATCCAGGAGTCGAGATCGCCTGTAAGCTTGCCGAGTTCATCACCATCGAGGGGGTGCCCGTAACCGCGGATGAGCGTTACTTCCTCGTCAGGCTTCCCGGGCATGTCGATCCAGAGGCGATTGACACCGGGGGGCACACGGAACTTGAACGACAGGTCATGCGTAGCTGGCGCTGGTTCGATCCTTGCGAACTCGCTTTGCTGGACGAGCCCTGGTATCCCGAAGATCTGTCCGAGCTTCTTGCTGCTCTCGTTTGAACCTGAGCGCGAGTGCCGCTAACAGCGGGCGCATGAATCAGACGCCCGCCATTCGCCACGCCCTCAACACCAAGCGCGAAGATGACTTCGCCCAGTGGTATCAGGAGGTCATCTCCGAAGCCGAAATGGCAGAGGAGTCCGGGGTACGCGGCTGCATGGTGATCAAGCCATGGGGCTACGGTATCTGGGAGCGGATTCAGCGTCTCATGGATGACCGCATCAAGGCTGCGGGCGTGCAGAACTGCTATTTCCCGCTGTTCATTCCGCTTTCCTACTTTGCGAAGGAAGCCGAACACGTTGAGGGCTTCGCCAAGGAGATGGCGGTCGTCACTCATCATCGTCTGGTCGGCGATGGGAAGGGTGGCCTCACGCCGGATCCCGAAGCCAAGCTGGAGGAGCCGCTGATCGTGCGGCCCACCTCGGAGACCGTGATTGGCGCGGCGATGGCACGATGGGTGCAATCCTGGCGCGATTTGCCGCTGCTTACCAACCAATGGGCGAACGTGGTGCGCTGGGAAATGCGCACACGCATGTTCCTGCGCACCAGCGAGTTCCTGTGGCAGGAAGGGCATACTGCACACGCGGACCGCGACGATGCCATGGTCGAGACCCTTCGTGCTCTCGAAATGTACCGTGATTTCGCCGAGACTGAACTGGCGATGCCCGTGATCGCAGGCGAGAAGCCTGAGAACGAGCGCTTTCCAGGCGCGGTGGCGACGTACTCGATCGAAGCGATGATGCAGGACGGCAAGGCTCTGCAGGCGGGCACCTCACACTACCTGGGAACGGGCTTTGCGCAGGCTGCCGGGATTCAGTATCAGGACAAGGAGGGCGCTCAGCAGTATTGCCACACCACGAGCTGGGGCACTTCGACCCGGATGATCGGCGGCCTCATCATGACGCACGGCGACGATGACGGTCTCCGCGTGCCTCCGATGGTGGCGCCCCATCAAATCGTGGTGCTGCCGATGCTGCGCGATGGTCCCGAGGACGAGGCCCTGCTGGCATATTGTGCTGAATTGACCAAGGCGCTTTCGGGGCTGAAAGCGTTCGGGGAACCGGTGCGGGTGCTGCTTGACAAGCGGCCCGGTAAAGCAACCCAGAAGCGCTGGGCATGGGTCAAGAAGGGCGTCCCGCTCGTTCTGGAGATCGGTGGCCGCGATGCAACGGGCGGGCAGGTATCCATGCTGCGTCGCGACAAGCTCTGGAATGCGGCAGCGAAGGCGAACTTCGTCAGTCTTGCCAAGGATGAGTTCACCGGCAGGGCCGTGTCGGAGCTGGAGGACATCCAGTCGTCCCTGTTCGCAGAGGCCAAGTCGAAGCGTGATGCCCGGATTGAGAGGGTGGATAGCTTCGATGCGCTCTCGACGTTCTTCTCCGAAGATAAGCGCTATCCGGGATGGGCCGAAGTGGTCTGGTCGCGACCTACGGGCGACGAGCTCGACGCGGTGATCCAGAAATTGAAGGCGCTGAAGCTGACCATTCGGAATACGCCGATGGATGGTCCGCAGGTTTCCGGCCAGTGCATCTTTACAGATCGTCCGGCAGTGGAGAGGATATACGTCGCAAGGGCGTATTGAGCCCGTCTGCGTAAGGGGCGCGAATATGCTGAAGGCGATCAAGCACAACCTGACGCATCTCTTCAGCTTCACGGGACGCGATAGTCGGACGACGTTCTGGCTTTATGTTCTGTTCCTCGCTCTGGTGCACACTGCGATCTCGCTGCTCGTCTCGGTGCCCATCACCGGGAACATGATGGGCGACATTCTGGTGGCGGCCCAGCGGGGTGCCAGCGAGGCGGAGATCCAGGAGCGCGTGTTCCAGAGGGTCAATGAAGTCATGCGGGTGAGCCTGTGGGTTTCAGTTGCCTTGTCGCTCGCGCTCGTGGCCTTCCTGCTGGCCGCATTTACGAGGCGCCTGCATGATTCCGGCAGGTCAGCGTGGATCGCTGTTGTCGCAGGTGCCATTCAGGTCGTCGCGACCGTGATGACCATTGCTACGATGGACGATGCGATCCGGGTTATCGTGCTGGCGCAGACCGGTGATCTCGAGGCGGTCGAGGCGATGCGCGGCCGCTTTGTCCTTCAGGGACTGCTTGGCTGGGTGCCGATGGTACTCGTGTTCGTCTTTGGGGTGTGGCCCTCCACGCCAGGCGAGAACCGGTATGGCGCGCCTCCGACCATCGATTGAGGGCGCTTGCTATTGTGATGTGGCTGGTGAAACCTGCCTGCATGCACAAGCTTCTGATTCCCCTCACATCCTGCGCCGTCCTCCTGTCATCTGCCGCGATCGCGGCGCCGGACAGGCATGGTGAGGTTTCGCAGGCCCGCCTTCGTGCGGACGTGGAAAAACTCGTCTCATTTGGAACCCGTCACACGCTATCGACGCAAACTGACCCTCGGCGCGGCATCGGCGCGGCGGTTCGATGGGCCGAAGCGGAGTTCGGACGCACTTCCAGAGCGTGCGGCGGCTGCCTACAGGTGTCCGTGCCTGAGACCATGGCAAGCGGCCCGCGTATTCCCAAGCCGGTCCGTCTGGCCGACGTGGTGGCGGTCCAGCCCGGTACCGAGCGGCCTGACGAAGTCGTCATTGTCCAGGCGCACATCGACAGCCGGGTCTCCGACGTCATGGATGCAACCAGCGACGCACCCGGCGCCAACGACGATGGTTCGGGCAGCGCTCTTGTGCTCGAAGCGGCGCGCGTCCTTTCCCAACGAAAGTTTCCCACGACGATAGTCTACGCCTTGCTGTCCGGTGAGGAGCAGGGGCTCTATGGCAGTAAGCTGCTGGCCGACCACGCGCAAAAGCAGGGGTGGAAGGTCAAGGCGGTGCTGAACAACGATATCGTCGGCAACACGCGCGGTTCCGATGGCGTGGTCGACGACCAGCACGTGCGAGTCTTTTCCGAAGGTCCGCGTGCGGACTCCACCGACGCCACCCGAGCCGCCGCCCGGCGCTTCGGTGGTGAGAACGACAGCCCGAGTCGGAATCTCTCTCGATATATTGCAGAGCTTGCCGAGGGTGATGAAGCACCGGGCGGGCTTGAAGTGCGCCAGGTCTGGCGTGCCGACCGCATGGGACGCGGCGGCGACCAGCTGCCGTTCCAGGAGGCGGGCTATCCGGCCGTCCGGTTCTCTGTGGCCATCGAGGACTATGAGCATCAGCACCAGGATCTTCGTACCGAAGAGGGTGTGACCTACGGCGATACGATCGAGGAGATGGACTTTCCGTACTTGGCGAAGGTCACGCGCCTCAACGTCGCATCGCTGGCCTCGCTCGCGTCGGCTCCAATGCCGCCTGCTCCGAAGGTCGAGGCGGCCGTGCAGACATACACGGACGTGACATGGCAACCCGTTGCCGGCGCGCGCAGCTACTCGGTCTGGCGCCGGCGGACAGACGCGTCTGATTGGGAAGAGAATCCGGTGCTTCAGGACCTGACTGCCACCAGTGCTCGATTGAAGGGGGTGCGCGGAGACGATTGGCTTTTCGGTGTGAGTGCCACCGGAAACAATGGTGCTCGCAGTCCGATAGCGGCAGCCGTGCCGGGCGGAGCGTTCGTGCCACTGGAGGAATAAGACGCCGTGCCATTGCGGAGGGGGCAGTGTACCCCTAGATCCCGAGCAATGGCTTTCAAGCATGCCCCTGGCCTTCCGACCCGTCAGCAGATCCTCGATTTCATCAAGGACTCACCCGAACCTGCGGGCAAGCGGGAGATTGCCCGCGCCTTTGGCCTGAAGGGGCAGGAGAAGATCCAGCTCAAGTCCTTGCTCAAGGACATGGCCGAAGAGGGGCTGATCGACGGAAAGCGCACGGCCTATCACCGGATGGGCGGCGTGCCGAAGGTTACGGTGCTGCGGGTCGTCGATGTCGATGATGGCGAAGCGATCGCTGTGCCCGACACCTGGCAACCGGATGATGCGACGCCGCCCCCGCGTATTCGTTTGATCGAACGGGGCGCTGGCAAACGCCAGCAGCCGGCTCTTCGCAAAGGCGATCGTGTACTTGCCCGCACGGAGGAGAGCGGCGGCAACTGGCGCGCCTATCCGATGAAGAAGATCGCCGCGCGCGAGGAGCAAGTGCTTGGGGTGGTGGAGATCGATGCTGCCGGCAAGGCATGGCTCGCTCCTGTCGACAAGCGCGTTCGCAACGCGGTGCCGATTGCCGATACCGGAGGGGCCGAGAAGGGCGAGCTCGTACTTGCAGAGCCTGCCGGCCGGTCACCGCGCTCCGGGGTCAAGGTTACCCAGGTGCTCGGCGAGCCACTTGCTCCGCGTGCTTTCAGTCTCATCGCAATTCACAAGCACGGCATTCCCAACGTCTTCGTGCAGGAAACGCTGGACGAGGCGGAGCGCGCGGCAAAGCTGCCGCTGAGCGCCGATCACCGTGAGGATCTGCGCCACCTGCCGATTGTTGCGATCGATCCCACTGACGCTCGAGACCATGACGATGCGATCTGGGCGGAGCCGGACGGAGAGGGGGGCTTCCATGCCTTGGTCGCGATCGCCGACGTCTCTTTCTACGTGCGCCCCGGTGGGCATGTGGACCGTGAGGCCAGGAAGCGGGGCAACTCGGTCTATTTCCCCGATCGTGTTGTACCCATGTTGCCCGAGGTGCTTTCCGCGGACGTCTGCTCGCTGCGAGCCGGCGAAGATCGTGCTGCCATGGCGTGCCATTTTCGGATCGACTCCGCTGGTCGCGTGACGGAGTGGCGTTTCACACGCGCGCTGGTCCGTATTGCGGAAGTCATCGCCTATGAGGAGGCGCAAAGGCGGATCGACGCGGCAGAAGCGGTCGATGCTACAGCACCCGCAGCTCTTTCGTCGTCATCGGCCGGGCCCGTTGACATCGAGGTGCTGCGTAATCTCTGGGCGGCATGGAGAGCACTCGCCACGGCTCGAGAAAACCGGGACCCCTTGGAACTCGAACTGCCAGAGCGCCGCGTCGTGTTGGATGAGCAAGGCCGCATAGCGGAAGTCGCGGTGCGTGAGCGGCTGGACGCGCACCGGGTCGTAGAGGACTTCATGATCGCCGCGAACGTGGCGGCAGCAAAGGCACTCGAAGCGAAAGTCGCGCCCGTGGTGTACCGGGTGCACGAGCCACCAAGCCGCGAGAAGCTGGTGACGCTGAAGGATTATCTCGCCACGTTCGATCGCAAGTTGGCGCTGGGCCAGGTAATTACACCCGGTCTCTTCAACCGCATTCTGAAGGATGTAGCCGACGAAACCGAACGGGCGTTGATCATGGAGGCCGTGCTGCGTAGCCAGACACAGGCGTACTATGGCCCGCAAAACGCGGGGCACTTCGGGCTTTCGCTGGCGTCTTACGCGCATTTCACCTCGCCGATCCGCCGCTATGCAGATCTTCTGGTGCATCGGGCGCTCGTCGATGCGTATGGCCTTGAGCAGCCGGCGCCCAAGACTGATCTTCCGAAAACCTCTGGCCTATCCGAGCGGGACCGCGATGACCTGTCGCGGGTTGCCGATGCGATAAGCCAGGCTGAACGGCGGGCTATGGAAGCCGAACGCGAGACGATTGATCGTTATGTCGCCGCTTGGCTATCAAGCCGCGTCGGCGAGATCTTCGACACTCGGGTTACTGGCGTGCAGAAGTTCGGCTTCTTCGCCACGATCATGGGCTTGGGCGGCGACGGTCTGGTTCCCGTGTCGACCCTCGGCCGTGAGCGGTTCCATTACGATGAGCGCGCTCAGGTGCTGGTGGGCGAGGAAAGCGGCGTCCGCTATGCGCAGGGAGACCGTCTGAAGTTGCGCCTGGCCGAAGCCAATCCGCTGACGGGTGCGCTGAAGTTTGAGCTGACAGAGGGGGGATCTTCACCCGTCGAGCCGCGCGGAACGCCGCTTCCGCTGAAGAAGCGTGGCAAGCATCTGGCCGGGAAGCGCGGCCGCCCCGGCAACATTCGGCATCAGGGTAAAGGCAAGCGTTAAGCTGCTTGGTGGCAGGGACCGGCTGTTTTAGCTCAGCCGGTCTATTTCTGCTTCGTCGAGGTGGCCGGGTATGACGAAGACGGGGCAAGGCATCTTCGCGCCAAGTCCCGTGAAGTGCGAGACCAGAGGACCGGGGCCGCCTTCCTTTGCCGTTGCAAGGACAAGCGCGGAGACTTCGGGGTGCTCGTCCAGGTATTCGCGCACCACCTTCACATCCTCGCCCATCCGGACGGAGATCGCCGGCATCTTGCCACCCTGCGAAAGCAGGTTGCCGGCCGCCGCTGTCACGAGCGTTTCCGCGCGGGACCGGGCTTCCTCTTCGATCGTGGCCTGAACGCCTGCAAAGGCGTTGAACGGCTGCGGGGCGACGAGAGCGAGCAGATGAACAACCCCGTCCGTTTGCGCTGCACGCCTGGCGGCGTAGCGCAGAGCGACGAGGGCTTCCTCGGACTCGTCGACAATGACGAGATAGACGCGCATCCAACTCTCCTCCTGGTGTGCGGCATATCGGGCCGATTTTACCGCGATGCAAGCAGGGCTTTCGGGCGGTGCAGGCGTGCAAGCGACTTGCCCCTCGCGTCCATTTTGTTCAAGGACTGCGCAGACCCTCCCCCGCCAGAGGAACGCATTCGCCATGCCGATCGAGATCAAGATGCCCGCCCTTTCGCCGACGATGGAGGAGGGAAAGCTGGCAAAGTGGCTCGTCAAGGAGGGAGATACCGTCACCTCGGGCGACATCATGGCAGAAATCGAAACCGACAAGGCGACGATGGAGTTCGAGGCCGTGGACGAGGGCACTGTCGGCAAGATCCTCGTCGCGGAGGGTAGCGAAGGCGTAAAAGTCGGAACTGTTATCGCGATGCTGGCAGAAGAAGGGGAAGACCTTTCCGAAGCCCGGAGCAATGGCACACAAGACCCGAAGCCTGCTGAGGCTTCGAAGGACAAGGTTGAAAAAGAGTCGGCGCGGAGTGAAGCTGCTCCCGTCCCCGCGACAAAGCAGCAGACCCCTGCTGGTACACCTGCACCGGCGCCCAGCGCCGCTCCATCCCCAACTGAGGAGGGACGTATCATCGCATCCCCGCTTGCCCGCCGGCTCGCTGCCGAGAAGGGTGTCGAGATTGAGAGCCTGACTGGCTCGGGCCCTCGCGGTCGCATCGTCAAGGCTGATGTGGAGGCTGCTCAGCCCGCCACGGCCAAGCCAAAATCGGCGGGCGCGGCCGAAGCCAAGCCGGCCCCCGCCAAGCCTGCTCCCGCGAATGATGGAGCCGCTGCTGCGGCCCCGTCACCGGTGGAAATGGCCGATGATACGCGCGCTGTGCTCGATGCACGCGTGCCGCATTCGGTCGAGAAGCTTTCGGGCATGCGTAAGACGATTGCGCGCCGGCTTGCTCAGTCGATGCAGCAGGCGCCGCACATCTACCTCACGGTGGATGTACGTCTGGACAAGCTCATGGCCATGCGCGCCGAACTCAATGCTTCGCTGGAGAAGCAGGGGGTGAAGGTCTCCGTAAACGATATGCTCATCAAGGCGCTCGGAAAGGCGCTGGTCGATGTGCCGGAGTGCAACGTGACCTTCGCGGGCAACGAGATGATCAAGTATGCAAGGGCGGACATTTCGGTCGCCGTTAGCATCCCGGGCGGTTTGATCACCCCCATCGTGCAGGACGCGAACGGCAGGTCTTTCTCGGAGATTGCGAAGGCCACCAAGGACCTCGGCGCGCGCGCGAAGGAAGGCAAGCTGAAGCCCGAAGAGTACCAGGGCGGCACCGCATCGATCTCCAACATGGGCATGATGGGCATCAAGCACTTTACCGCCGTCATCAACCCGCCGCAGTCGACCATTCTCGCCATCGGCGCCGGTGAGAAGCGGCCATGGGTGATGCCCGACGGGCAGCTTGGCGTCGCGACCGTGATGACGGCCACCGGCAGCTTCGACCACCGCGCTGTGGACGGAGCGGACGGCGCACGCCTGATGGCGGCCTTCCGCGAGTATGTGGAGAGCCCGCTCGGCATGGTAGCCTGAGCGATGCCATCAGCTGCGGGAGATCTGGTGATCCGCGTGACTGCGATGCCCACGGACCTCAATCCTTATGGAGGTGTGTTCGGCGGCTGGTTGATGAGCCAGCTGGCTTTGGGTGCCGCGTCTCTGGTGACGCGCAGGACCGGCCTCAAGGCCGTCGTTGTCGGCGCGACCGATTTCTCGTTTCCCGGTGCCATGCAGGTTGGGGATGAACTCAACGTCTACGCCGAAGTCACCCGGACGGGCCGTACCTCGATGACGGTCGTAACGCGCGGCTTCGGGCGAGCACGTGCGAGCGAGGATGAGGTTGAGGTCGCGAACGGCACCTTCACCTTCGTGGTGCTCGATGCGAGCGATCGACCGGTTCCGATCAGCGAAGCGCAGGCGGCCTGAGATGACGCTACCCACTCGCGCTCCCGTGATCCGGGTGTACGCTCTTCCGGCGGACTCCAACGCTTACGGAGATATCTTCGGCGGCTGGCTGATCGGGCAGATGGACCTTGGCGCTGCTCTGGTGGCACAGCGGCGTTGCAAGGGAAGGGCGGTCACCGTTGGGCTGGACGGCATGCACTTCCATCATCCCGTGAAGATCGGGGACGAACTGTCCGTCTATGGCGAACTGATAAAGGAGGGTCGCACCTCCATGCGCGTTGCTATCGAGGCCTGGCGCCGCGAGCCGCACGACGATGTGGCAGTCAAAGTCACCGAGGCCGAATTCACGTTTGTCGCGGTCGACGATTTCGGGCGGCCGCGCCCTATCGATCAGGAGTAAAACACCAGTGGCAGACACCTACGACGTTATCGTTCTTGGCTCGGGCCCCGGCGGCTACGTGGCGGCGATCCGCGCTGCGCAACTGGGGTTGAAGACGGCTATTGTGGAGCGTGAGCGGCTGGGTGGCATTTGCCTCAACTGGGGCTGCATCCCGACGAAGGCTCTGCTGCGGTCGGCCGAGGTGCTGCACCAGATGAAGAACGCGAAGGATTACGGTCTGGCGGCGGAGAATATCACCGCCGATCTGGATGCAGTGGTGAAGCGTTCGCGTGGAGTGGCCGACAAGCTCAATCAGGGCGTCACGCACCTGATGAAGAAGAACAAGATTACCGTGCATATGGGGACGGGCAAACTTGTCGCTCCGGGCAAGCTCGAGGTGACCGGCGAAAAAGGCACCGAGACACTCGAAGCCAAGCACATCATCATCGCCACTGGCGCGCGGGCACGTGAATTGCCCAAGGCGAAATCAGATGGCGAGCGGATCTGGACCTACCGCCATGCGATGACTCCCAAGGAGATGCCGAACAAGCTGCTGGTTATCGGATCCGGGGCTATCGGGATCGAGTTCGCCAGCTTTTACAACGACATGGGCGCCGATGTTACCGTCGTCGAAATGATGGATCGCATCGTCCCGGTTGAGGATGCCGACGTCTCCGCCTTCCTGGAGAAGCAACTCACCAAGCAAGGCATCAAGATCCAGACCAAGGCGAATATCGGCGCGATCGAGAAGAGCGCGGACCACTTGAAGGTCACGATTAAGGACAAGGACGGCAAGGAAGAGGCGGTCGAGTTCAGCCATGTGATCGTGGCGATCGGCATCGTTCCCAATGTGGAGAACATCGGACTTGAGGATCTTGGCATCGAGCCGGACAAGAAGTTCTTTATCAAGATCGACGAACTGGGTCGGACGAATGTGAAGGGTGTCTGGGCCATCGGCGACTGCGTCGAAGGACCTTGGTTGGCGCACAAGGCGAGTCACGAAGGCGTTACTGCTGCTGAGGCGATTGCGCAGGAACTCGGCAATACCGAAGTCCACCCGCACCCGCTCGACCGCCGCAACATCCCGGGTTGCACGTACTGTCATCCGCAGGTCGCCTCTGTCGGTCTGACCGAGGCGAAGGCCAAGGAAGCAGGTTACGAGCTGAAGGTCGGGACGTTCCCCTTCATCGGCAACGGCAAGGCCATCGCCCTGGGAGAGCCCGAAGGCTTCATCAAGACGGTGTTCGATGCAAAAACCGGCGAACTGCTGGGTGCTCACATGATCGGTGCGGAAGTGACCGAGCTGATCCAGGGATATGTGGTCGGCAAAACGCTGGAGACTACGGAAGCTGAGTTGATCGCCTCCGTTTTCCCGCATCCGACGCTTTCAGAGATGATGCACGAGGCCACACTGGCTGCGTTTGGTCGGGCTATCCACATCTAAGAGGAGCCCAGATCGCATTGTGCGCTAGGCCGGGTCGGCGTTGCGCACAATGTGGTCGAACACGGCAACGTGCAGCGGCTCTGCGAACGCACAGCCGACCGCGCCGTCGCGTACCCAGCGGATTTCAGCACTGAGGAGCTGAAGGCCGGGGATCCTGATGCGCAGCGGCAACTCGGCGCGCGCGCTGGGCAAGCGGGCGATGCGGAAGCCGCCAGGAGAGAGGTCTTCCAGCCGAGCTGTCGCCCAGGGGCGCGATCCTTGGCGCACCTCACACAGAAGGGTGAGGCCTGCGCGAGGGGAGCGATCAGCCGTTTCGGCGGCCGAACTTAGATCAAGTGGCTGGTGGGTCATGGGCTGTGCCTCCTGCGGCGGCTTTGGCGCCTATTCTTTACGATGCGGTTATCATCTGAGCTGCAAACCAGTGCGGCTGAAAGTTCTCCACTGCCCAAGCCAATACGGAGAGTTGCACTCAATGATAAATGGGAACATAACAAGAACGTAATTTTGCAATTTCTGGATCTGATTCCATGTTACAAACCCGACCTGATCCAGGTACTCCCCCGGAACCAACGCCCGAACTGCTGTCTGATACTCTCTCGGCCGCTGCCACGCTCCTGCCGGCAAGAGCTGCTGAGTGGCGGCCGGGCATGCCACCTGAAGGCACTACTCACGTTGAAATCTTCGCCACCGGCGACAGCACCACGGGAACTGCGCTCGCGCTGGCTTTCACGCTCGATCACCTGCGCGCTGCGGCGGCCGATCCGCTGGCCGATACGCCTGACGAGCGTGCCTGGCTCTGGGTGCAGGATCGCGAGGCGCAGCGGCGCACCGGGCAACCGTATCGTCCGGGCTTACCGCGCGCGCTACGCCATCGTTTGATTCACGTCGCCGCACGCACCGCTGAGGATGCACTCTTCGCACTTGAGGAAGGATTGCGCTGCCGCGAGCTTGCCTTTGTTATGGGGGAAATCACCGGAAACCCGCGGGCACTCGACATGACGGCTTCACGTCGGCTGAGCCTTGCGGCCGAAAAGTATGGAGTGCCGCTCTGGCTGGTCCGGCTCGATGCGCACCGGGACTTGTCTTCTGCTCGCCAGCGTTGGGCCGTGCGCGCTGCGGCTTCGCTGGAACCCCGTTGGAATCGAGCTGCACCGGGCGAGCCCAGCTGGCAGGCCGAACTTTTTCGTTCACGTCGCCACCCCCCAGGGACATGGACATTGCGGGATATTGGGCGGGGTACTGGCCGGGATACTGGGCAGGACACGCTGGTGGCGGAAAAAGCACGGCAGCTTGCTTCGGTGACAGGATGATCAAGGGCAGCTTTGTCTTCTCTGCGAGATGAGCCGTTTGGCATGACAGAAACTCACAGATGGATCATCGCCCTTGCAGAAGTGGGGGCGCAGCGGAGGACAAGGCTGCAACCTTGATGCGCCCATGCTCACAGCTTCCTCCTCACGCCGCATTCTGGCTATCTGGTGCACAAGACTGGCGATCGACCGTTGGCGTCTGCTGGAAGGCCTTGCCGAAGGTGAAGGTGCCGACGCCGCACCGCTAGCGCTGATCGCGGAGACCGCCCATGGACCTCGTATCGTCTCCGTCAACGCTGCTGGTTTTGCTGCCGGCGCGAAGGGCGGGATGATGCTGGCCGATGCGCGGACCTTGTGTCCCGCTCTGACTGTCGCGCCAGCGGATCCTGCGGGCGACCTGCTATTTCTGGAGGATCTGGCAGTCTGGGCGCAGCGTTGGGGTCCCTGGAGCGCACTGGACCCGCCTGATGGGGTGATTGTGGATGTCACCGGCGCCACTCATTTGTTCGGAGGTGAGGCAGGGCTGCTTGCAGATGCGCATGCGGCTCTTGCACGTCGGCAATTGATGGTTCGGCTGGCTATCGCGCCGACCGCCGGCGCTGCCTGGGCATTGGCGCACCATGGTCCTCAGGACGCCATTCTCCATCCGGCTGACGATCCCGCGTACCGGCTTGGGCACTTGCCAGTTGCCGCTCTCAGGCTGGATGATGACACGATCACGCTTCTGAAGCGCCTGGGTCTCAAGCGCTTGGAAGACTTGCGCGGCGTTCACCGGGATGCGCTGGTGCGCCGCTTCCGCAATCGGCGCTCGGCTGCAGCCAATCCGCTGATCCGAATGGACCAACTCCTTGGTCTGGTGCCAGAGCCGCTGTTGCCGGTCATGGCTACAGAAGCTCCGATGGTGCAGCGCCGGCTGATGGAACCGATCCGCCACCGTAGTTTGCTTGACCGGGTTCTCGCTGACCTCACCGCCGATATGGCACGCGCGCTGGAAGGACAGGCGCTCGGCGCACGAAGATTGGAACTGGGGCTATGGAAGGTCGATAACGAAGTCGTGGTGCGGCGGCTGGAGATTGCAGCCCCGAGCCGTGATCCTGTGCATCTTGCCGGTTTGTTCGGTCGTAAGCTGGAAGATGTCGATGCCGGGTTCGGCATTGAAATGGTTCGTCTGCGGGCCGCGTGGACGGAGCCGCTGGCGCTTGCCCAGCGCGATTTGGAGAGTTCCGCCGAGAACCACGGAACCAGCCTGGCAGCTTGCGTTGACCGTCTGACGGTGCGGCTAGGCTCTGATGCCGTGCGGCGTCCCATCGCACGCGCCAGCCATGTGCCCGAGCGCGCCCAGCGCTGGCAGGCTCCGCTCGACCCCGAGAAGACCGCACAAGCCGAGTTCGAGTTTCATGCACGGCCCCTCAAGCTGCTGGAACGTCCCGAACCGATCGCGGTGATTTACGAGACGCCTGATGGCCTTCCCAAACGCTTTCGCTGGCGCAACGCCGCGCACGATGTGCTGCGTGCCGAAGGACCCGAGCGCATTGCTCCGGAATGGTGGCGTGAACGCTCCACGGCTCGGCTGCGGGATTACTATCGTATCGAGGATGAGCAGGGTCGAAGATATTGGATCTACCGTAGCGGAGTGTGGGGAGACGGCCGAGGCGGAACACCGGAGTGGTTTCTGCAGGGATTGTGGGGGTAAGAGCGAAGCTCTCCCCTTATCGGCAAATTAACCGTGTTCCGACATAAGAGGTGCCACACGACGTGAATGGCGTGGCTGGGGGCCGGGTGATGGATGCCGACGATGAATGTGTCCCACCCGTTCCTGCAAGTGTTGCGATGCTGTCAGGCTTGCCACAGCACGACTCTCGAATGGCTCAGCGCAAGGGCGCTGTGCAGCAACTCGCGACGAGCCGAAAGCTGCTGCTAGCCGTAATTCTTGCGGGCGTTGTTCTCGTGATGATCTCGGCCATTCGCTTTCAGTCACCCGAACTGCTCGGTCAGGCCAAGGTCCTTACCGATTTCGACGCCTTCCACATCGCTGGCCGCTTGGCAGCGCAGGGTAGGGCAGCCGACGCATACAATGTAAGTACGCTGCTCCAGGTTCAGCGGGAGATGTCAGGAACCCAGAGCTTCATGCCATGGACCTATCCGCCCCCATTCACTCTGGCGATGCAATACCTGGCGGGACTTCCGATCGGTGCTGCTTTTGTCTTTTTTGCCCTGAGTACCTTCGCCTTTTACCTTTGGGTGCTGCATCGTATTGCGGGAAAATGGCTTCCCGCTGTGGTGATAGCGGTCATGCCGGCAATCGTCCTCAATCTGCGAACCGGCCAGAACGGCTTCTTGATTGCTGGCCTGATCGGCTGGTTCCTGTTGGCGTTTCGCGACAAGAGGGTCATCGCTGGATTGCCGCTGGGCCTTTTGGTCATCAAGCCACACCTTGCTGCCGGAGTGGGCCTGATCACACTCCTGCAGCGGCGCTGGGTTCTGCTGGGGTGGGCGGGGCTGATCGGCCTGACATTGCTGGCGCTCTCCACATGGATCTACGGGATCTCCATCTGGATGGATTTCCGCAATGCCGTGGGAGAGGCCGGAGGCTTTCTGGCCCGTGGCTATTATCCGTTGTTCCGCATGAACTCGATCTTTGCCGCAGCTTACACGTTCGGGCTGGGAGCTACGGCCGCAATGGCGATGCAGATCGCCGGTGCGCTCTTCGCGCTTGGACTTCTCATCAAAGCGTCCCGCAGCCGCATCGCATACCATCATCTTGCCGCGCTCACCTGCCTCGCTTCCTTGTTCGTCAGCCCTTACGGCTACGATTATGATCTGACGATCCTTGGCGTAGCGTTGGCGTTCATCGTGCCCGATCTGCTGGAGCGTTGCAGCGGACTTGAGCTATGGGTGCTGTTGTTGCTGACGTGGTTTGTCTGCGGATACGGGATTGGCTGGAATACGGCCATGGCCGTTTCGCAGCCCAATACAGGCGTTTCCCTAGATCAAGAGAGCAGCGGCCTCTCACTGATCGCCCCTGTGCTGGCGCTGCTCTGCTGGGCACTCACGCGTATCCTCTGGCGCCAGAGGGCAGAGGGCGAAAGCTGATGGTGGAAAAAGGGATACGTCAGACCTGACAAAGGTCTGTGTAGAACATAAGGGGAACGTAGTATTCCCATTGCTGTTATCATCTCATGCCTGAAGGCTCCCTCACTCCAGACCGTCGCCGGATTGCCATCGATCCTGACACGATAGGTTCGCCTCTCCGCGCTCCATTCGTGGAATTGGGGCTGGCGAGTTGCTTCTCCTTTTTGCGGGGTGCTTCGGACGCGGTGGACCTGGTCCAGCGGGCGCGTGAATTGGGGTACGATGCGATCGGCATTGCCGACGTCAATTCAATGGCAGGCATCGTTCGCATCCATACTGAAGCGAAGGCGCTGAAACTGCGGCCGGTAATCGGCTGCCGGATAGAGACGGTCGAGGGTTTTGTTTTCCTGGCGTATCCTGGCGATAGAACGGCTTACGGACGATTGTGCAGGCTCATTTCGGCGGGACGGATGGGCACGCTTGCCGGTGGCTGGCAGGAGAAAGGGGTGTGCGAGATCTCACTGGAGATGCTCGCAGGGCAGACTGAGGGCGTGCATCTGGTTTTAATCCCGCCGCGTGATCTGGAACAAAAGTTTTCCATCACGACCGCGACCAACGTGGTCACCTTTCAGGCGAGAGGGGAACTCTCAAAAGCGTCCGGGACCCGCGATACCGAACCTTCGCACGAGACAAGCCGTAAGACGGGCACCATCTTCGACTTGCTGTCTGATCTGACCGCACTGCTATCTTCCTTCAGCCATGTAGCGGTGTGCTATCTGCAGGCCGGTGACGATCTGGCCCGGATCGAAGCGCTGGATGCCATGGCCAAGGCGCAGGGGCTTGGTATCCTTGCCACCAACGACGTACTCTATCACCATCCCGAACGGCGACCGCTTCAGGATGTGATGACCGCGATCCGTCACAAGACGACAGTGGCAAAAGCCGGCTGGCTGCTGGAAGCCAACGCCGAGCGCCATCTGAAAGCGCCTGAAGAGATGGTGCGCCTCTTCGCCCGCTGGCCTCATGCCATAGCGGCAGCGCGCGACTTGGCCGATGCGTGTACCTTCAGCCTAGATGAATTGCAGTACGAATATCCGGAGGAGATATGCCCTGGCGGGCTCGATCCGCAAGCTCATCTGACCAGCCTCACCTGGGAAGGCGCTGAGCGGCGCTATCCTTCGGGCATACCGCTTTCCGTACGCGAAACGGTGGAGCGCGAACTGACATTGATCGCAAAGCTGCAGCTCGCAAGGTACTTTCTGACTATCAAGGATATTATTGATTTTGCTAGAAATCAGGATCCGCCAATCCTCTGCCAAGGACGAGGGTCGGCTGCCAACTCGGCAGTTTGCTACTGCCTTGAAATCACCGCGGTAGATCCTGCCAAGCATGCACTGTTGTTCGACCGCTTCATTTCCGAAGAGCGCAAGGAGCCGCCGGACATTGACGTCGATTTCGAGCATGAACGGCGCGAGGAGGTGATCCAGTACATTTACAATCGCTATGGCCGCACCCGTGCTGGGCTTTGCGCCACTGTCATCCACTACCGTCCCAGAATGGCGATCCGCGAAGTTGGCAAAGCCATGGGTTTGACTGAGGATGTGACGGCAGCGCTTGCCCGGACTGTCTGGGGAGGATGGGGCAGGGAGATCGGCGAAAGGCACGTGACCGAAACCGGAATGGATGCCAGCGATCCTCACCTCAAGCGTGTCCTGAAGTTGACCGAGCAAATGATAGGCATGCCACGACATCTAAGTCAGCATGTCGGTGGCTTCATTCTGACTCAAGGGCCGCTGACTGCAACAGTGCCGATCGGAAACGGGGCCATGCCGGAACGCAGTTTCATCGAGTGGGACAAGGATGACATTGATGCACTCGGCATTCTCAAGGTCGATGTGCTGGCACTGGGCATGCTCACCTGCATTCGCAAGTGTCTGGATCTGCTGGAGGAGCACCATGGCCGCTCCCTGACGCTTGCCACTGTCCCGCGCGAGGATCCCGAAGTCTACGCCATGCTGAGGAAGGGGGACTCGCTCGGCGTGTTCCAAGTGGAGAGCCGGGCGCAGATGAACATGCTGCCGCGCCTGCGCCCGCGTGAGTTCTATGACCTCGTAATTCAGGTTGCCATTGTGCGGCCAGGGCCAATCCAAGGGGACATGGTGCATCCCTATCTGAAGCGGCGACGCGGCGAGGAGCAGGTGGTGATCCCCGCACCATCACCCCGGCATGGCCCGCCTGACGAGCTTTCCTCCATCCTGGAACGTACGTTGGGTGTTCCTATCTTTCAGGAGCAGGCGATGAAGATCGCGCTGGATGCGGCCAAGTTCTCGAGCGCCGAAGCGAACCAGCTGCGAAAGGCCATGGCCACGTTCCGATCACGCGGCATGGTCGACGTGCTGCAGGATCGCATGGTCGGGCGAATGATAGAACGCGGCTATGATCCAGAGTTTTCAGAGCGTTGCTTCAATCAGATCAAGGGTTTTGGAGAGTATGGCTTTCCAGAGAGCCATGCCGCCAGTTTTGCGCATCTGGTCTATGTCTCAAGCTGGCTGAAATGCCATTTTCCGGCGGCTTTTGGATGCGCATTGCTGAACTCGCAGCCGATGGGCTTCTACGCGCCAGCACAGATTGTGCGGGATGTGCGGGAACATGGCGTCACCGTGCTCCCGGTGGACGTGAATGCCAGCGAATGGGATTGTACTCTTGAGAGCATTCCCGGTTCTGCGCGGGAAGGGGACAAGCGCCGTCTCGACCAGCATGTCGCCTTGCGCCTTGGCCTGCGCCAGATCGACGGCGTTCCCGAGGCTGCCGCCGCCCGGATCGCAGCGGCTCGTGTGGAAGGTGGTCCTTTCCGGGATGTTGTCGAGCTGCGCGAGCGGGCAGGGCTTTCGCCTGCGTTGATCGAGCGGCTGGCGGCGGCGGATGCCTTTGGCTCACTGGGTCTCGCAAGACGTCAGGCCTTGTGGGATGCCCGAAGCCTCATCGCTGGTCCGGACTTGCCACTCTTCGCTGCTGCCGATGCCCGTGACGAAGGTGCGGAGCGCATGCTCACGCGGTTACCGCAGATGCCGCTTAGCGAGGAGGTGGTCGCCGATTACCAGACTCAGCGCCTCAGTTTGAAGGCGCATCCGATGGCTTTCCTGCGCGCCAGTCTCGCCGAGCGGGGCTTTGTCCGCGCATGCGATCTGCGCGACCGCAAGTTCCGTTCAATGGTGCAGGTCGCTGGCGTAGTGCTGATCCGGCAGCGGCCGGGTTCGGCGAAGGGAGTGTGCTTTATCACTCTGGAAGACGAAACCGGGGTGGTGAACCTCGTCGTCTGGCCCAATCTGAAGGAGAAACAGCGTCGTGTGGTGATGGGCGCGCGGCTGATGGAAGTGCGAGGCCGTGTCGAATATGACGATGAGGTGGTCCACGTCATCGCAGCACATATGACGGATGCGACCCATGAACTGCAGCGCCTTTCCGAGGATCTGCTACCTGCCACCACTGTGCGTGCCGACCACTGCAATCATCCGCTGCCAAGCCGCTGGGGGCCAAGCCAGATGCGAGAGGGAGGCGATGATCCCTTCCGTCCCATCGAATACGAACAGTGGACGCCGCCTGGCCCTGGCAATCGCGACTGCGGCTTCCATCAAGGCCATCCACGCGATCTGCGCGTGATCCCCAAGTCTCGCGATTTCCACTAACACGCTCATTCGCGGAAGCCCGCGACCTTGCCAGGTTGGGAGCCAAATCGAACCGCACGACTTGCGTTCCCATGCGATTCGTCCTCGATTATTGGTTGCTTGCGGCCCTGCTGCTCCTGGCCGTCTTTGCTGGGGGGCGAGCCTGGCTGCGCGACCATCCAGAGCACGATCCATGGTCGCCGCTTTCCCCGACTGACGATCCAGAGGGATGGGCTACCAAAAGCAAGATTGCGGGCATTCGGGACGACCCTGCAGAATGCCGCGCCTTCTTGCAACGCAGCGACATCGAATTCACTCCGCTCGACCCTACCGGCGCAGGGGCCTGCCGACGCGAGGATCGTCAGGTGCTCGCAGCCGAACAGGACTTGGGCCTCGTCCTACGGCCATCTCGGCCTCAGGCAACATGCGCTGTCGGGGCGGGGCTCGCGCGTTGGTTGCAGCACGGTGTTCAACCAGCAGCTGAAAGTCTGCTGGGCGTCCGCGTCGAAGCGATTGAGCACTACGGCACAAACAACTGCCGGCGTATCGGTGGCGGCGAGACAGGCTCCTGGAGCGAGCATGCAACTGGCAATGCAATCGACATCGCTGCCTTTGTTCTCGAAGACGGCCGCCGCATCGTGGTTCGCCGTGACTGGGCTGAAGGAGACGCAGCGGCTGCATTCCTCCAGATCGCACGCGACACAGCCTGCCATGAGTTCTCCACGGTGCTATCCCCCGACTATAACGCTGCCCACGCGGATCACCTGCACCTCGATCAGGCGCAGCGCGGAGGGATGGGTTGGACCTTCTGCCGTTGATCGCCAGGACCGCATGCACAGGATATTTGGATCACCCTTCTCAGGGACGCCTTGCCTCCCAAACGTAGCGCTCTATTTGACGTGCAGCGTTTCAATGATCATGATTGTCCATGCCGCTCGGGGGAACTCCTAACTTACGATGACTTCTCCGCAGACCATCCTGCTTGTCGAAGACGACGGTGCGCTGCGCACGCTCACGGCACGGGCGCTGCGCCAGAGCGGGTTTCATGTCCTGACGGCAGCGACCGGAGCAGAGATGTGGATCACTCTGCGCGAAACCACCGTCGATCTGATTGTGATGGACATCATGCTTCCCGGCACCAGTGGCCTCGACTTGTTCCGCCGGTTGCGGCGCGAAGGCGACGTGCCGATCATCTTCGTCAGCGCGCGCAGTAGCGAGGAAGATCGCGTGCTGGGCCTGGAACTCGGCGCTGACGATTATCTGGTCAAACCCTTCAGCACGCGAGAGCTCGCCGCACGCGTAAGTGCAGTCCTGCGCAGAGGAAGCAGTACCAACGAGAACGGTGATCTTCTGAGCGATGGGCGGGCGCCCGACACTATTCATTTCGACGGCTGGCAGGTCTCGCTTGCTCGCCGGGAACTGCGGACTGCTACAGGCGCCATTGTCGACCTGACCGGAGCGGAGTTCGATCTTCTTATCACCTTCCTGGGGTACCCGCAGCGCGTCCTGGGTCGTGAGCGGCTGATGGAACTCTCTCGCTCGCGCATCGGCGACAGTTCGGACCGCAGCATCGATGTGCTCGTCAGCCGTCTGCGTCGCAAGTTGCAGTCCGATGGCTGCGAAGCGCCGATCGTCACCGTGCGTGGCGTCGGTTACATGCTCAGGGCTGACGTGAAGCGCGGCTGATGGCGTCCAGGGTCGCTGCGATCTTCCGGCGCTGGGGATTGCCGGAACGCCTTCTCACGGTCCTCATCCTGGTCCTGCTGGTCGAGTTCCTTACCAACTCTTTCCTGCTCGAGCGGGTCAACTCTTTCGAACTGAAGCGCGACGATGCCGAGCGGATAGCGGAAAACCTGGTTCTCGCGACCAGAACTCTCGAACGAACTCCTCCTGCAGAGCGCCAGATTGTTGCCCGCTCTCTCAGCACGGAGAGGTTCAAGCTGGCGCTGGCTCCTGCTGGAATGCGGGGGCGTAGCGGCGTCGATCTAAGCAATCTGCGCTCGCAGGTCGTGGCGATTGCACCCGAATTGGGGCTGGGCGACCTCGAACTGCATCTGGAAGGGATACCCGACAAGGGCAACATCGGCGGGTCGCTAAGGCTTGCCGACCGTAGCGTGTTGATATTCCATACACATGCGAATGCAGCGTGGAAGTTGACGGTCGGACGGATTGCCAGCCTTGTTCTGCCTACGCTCCTGCTGATCGTGCTGGGCTGGTTGCTGCTCCGAGCGACCCTGCGGCCACTGCGGCAACTGATCAGTGCTACGCGCGATCTAGGCGCCGGGCCGCCGCGCCCCGTTCCTGAACGCGGGCCCGATGAGTTGCGCAGGCTCATTCGCGCATTGAACGAGATGCAGGAACGCATTCATCAATCCCTCCTCGATCGCACACAGACCATGCTGGCGATCGGGCATGACCTGAAGACGCCCCTGGCGCGCATGCGTTTGCGTCTCGACGACGAGAGCATTGACCCAGAGGTGCGCGAAGGCCTGAACGAAGATCTGGAGGAGATGCGGCTGCTCCTGGAGTCGATCCAGGCTTATGTGGAGAGTGATGGCAGGTCGATGCCTCAGGAGCACATTGACCTCGCGGTGATGGCGGAAACTCTTGTTAACACCGCCGCCGATCATGGCGCCGACGCAACGTACAATGGCGTGCCCAACCTGATTGTGCGGGCGCGGCCCGTCGCTATCCGCAGGGCGCTGTCGAACCTCATCGAGAATGCTCTGCATTACGGAGGTGCTGCGCGGGTGACTGTCCGTCAGCAGGGCGAATGGGCTGAGATCATCGTGGAGGACGATGGTCCGGGGATCCCTGAAGATCGGATGGCCGATGTACTGCAACCCTTCGTTCGGCTGGACGCTGCGCGTGCCCGCGATACACCCGGGATGGGGCTGGGGCTGGCAATCGTTCGCAAAGCGGTCAGGGCGGAGCATGGCACTTTGAACTTAGCGAACCGGGCGACGGGCGGGTTACGGGTCGTCATACAGTTGCCCCTGTCGCCGGTCTGAGGACAGGGCTTCTCATTACGGCTCATATCCGGCTCTTTGTGTCTGACGCGTTGCATTGCAGCAAAACTTCGTCACGTTCCTGACCAAGGCAGGACAAGCGCTCTCCTTAACTTCGGGAAACTCCCGCGGCTCATCCGCGGTCAACACCGACAAAGAAGGGTCACGAGCGTGAACGAGTTGATTGGACGCGTCTTCAGCTTCGAGAAGACCACATTTCCCGCGAGTAGCGAGCTCTTCACCAAGCTCACCACTCACGGTCAGGCGCCCAAGGCACTGATGATCTCCTGCGCGGACTCCCGTGTCGTGCCCGAGCAGATCATGCAGGCGCAGCCGGGCGATTTGTTCGTTTGCCGTAACGCCGGCAACATGGTTCCGCCTTTCGCGACACAGAACGGCGGTGTCTCTTCGACCGTCGAGTACGCCGTAGTGGCGCTCGGAGTGCGGGACATTATCGTTTGCGGCCACTCTGATTGCGGCGCCATGAAGGCGCTGAGCAATCCGGTGGGGCTGGAAGCGATGCCCAACGTAGCGGCTTGGCTGCGTCACGGCGCAGCCGCCGAGCACGTGGTGAGCACATGCCACCCAGAGCTCGTCGACGCTGAGCGAGCTCGCGCCATCAGCTTGCAGAATATCATCGCCCAGATCCAGCACCTGCGGACCCATCCTTCTGTCGCTGCCGCTATTGCGCGGGGCCACATGGCACTTCACGGCTGGTTCGTAGATATCCACGCCGGCCAGGTTCTGGGGCTGGATGGTGACACCGGCGAATTCGTGCCGCTGCGTGAGGACAGCGAACTGCCCACCGCGTTGCCGGCTCGCAAAAGGGTAGCCGTGGAACTGGAGGAGGCGGCTGAATGACGGCTGCATCCTCTGCATCAGGAGATGCGCGGGTGGGACCGTTTGCGCACTTTTCTCGCGATTTTACCGCGTCGATAGTCGTATTCCTGGTTGCGATGCCGCTTTGCATGGGCATCGCAATCGCTTCTGGCGTCCCGCCGGAGAAAGGCCTGGTCACTGGCATCATCGGTGGACTGGTCGTTGGACTTTTTGCCGGCTCGCCCCTTCAGGTCAGTGGCCCGGCGGCGGGGCTTGCCGTTATCGTGTTCGAGTTCGTTCGTGAGAACGGCCTTGAAGCACTTGGCCCTGTGCTGCTTCTTGCGGGCATTCTCCAGCTGGTTGCCGGTTGGCTCAGAATGGGAGGGTTGTTCAGAGCGATCAGCCCGGCTGTAGTGCACGGCATGCTCGCCGGTATTGGCGCGTTGATCGTGATTGGCCAGTTTCACATTCTGTTCGACGAGCGTCCGCTTTCGAGCGGTCTCGCGAACATGGCGATGATGCCTGCGCGGATCCTCGGATTGAACTTCTCGGATGTCGCAAGCACGGAGTTGGCACTTGCTCTCGGGTTGCTGACCATTGGCGTCATGCTGGGGTGGGAGAAACTTCGGCCCAAGTCGATGTCGCTGGTTCCAGGCGCACTGCTGGGTGTTGTGGCGGCCACTGCCGTGGCATGGCTGTTCAGCCTCTCTGTCGCGCGTATCGAAGTCCCCCAGTCCCTGGCAGCTGCTTTCGCTCTGCCCACGAGCGCGGAGTGGTTCTCACCTCTGGCCAACCCTTCGCTGATCGTGGCTGCAATTGCGATCGCCTTCATCGCCAGTGCCGAGACTTTGCTTTCGGCTGCCGCTGTCGATCGCATGCATGACGGCGTTCGCACACAGTATGACAAGGAACTGCGTGCGCAGGGCATAGGCAACTTCCTGTGCGGCGTGTTCGGTGCATTGCCGATGACTGGGGTTATCGTCCGCAGTTCTGCCAACGTGCAGGCAGGCGCTAAGACGCGGCTTTCCACCATTCTGCATGGAACGTGGATTCTTGGCTTTGTGGCCTTGCTGCCCTGGCTCCTGCGTGAGGTTCCGATGGCTGCGCTCGGCGGCGTGTTGGTGGTTACCGGCTGGCGCCTTGTTAGCCTCAAGCACGTCCAGCACTTGTTCAAGGCTCACGGTTATTTGCCTGCGGCCATCTGGACGGTGACGTTCGTACTTGTCGTGACCACGGATCTTCTCACCGGTGTGCTCGTCGGACTGGCCCTTTCGGCAGTTGAACTGCTGCCACACTTCAAGAGCCTGAAGCTCAAGGTGCATGAGCATGACGAGGGTGAGGCTACGCGCGTGGAGCTCGACGGTGCGGCAACGTTCGTGGGCCTGACGAGGCTGAATGCCGTGCTTGAAAAGCAACCAGCCGACCGACCGATCCACCTCGATCTCAATCGGGTCAAGGCAATGGATCACACAACCGCAGAAACGCTGTCAGAATGGATCAGCCGCCGCCGTCATAGCGGGCAGAACGATCGCGTCACGGGGCCTGAGCAACTGCTGAGGCCGCTCCCTGTGGCAACCTGATTTTACGACCCCCTGGCGGCGCGATGTCATGTCGTGCCGCTCATCCTACCGGGTGGACCTTTAGGTCCCCCGGTTTTTTCTTTTCAGGGCGGCGCACAAGGGCAGCTTGACGCGCAGAGCCGTTACAGCTTAATTATGCCGCACTGCAGCGAAACGGATCCGTCACGAAGCGAAGGTCCGGCGCCGCAGCGCAGGGTGGAACACGCAAACAACATGAGGGTGTTCCAACTATGAAAATGCGTCTTCTCGCCGGTGTTGCCGGACTGGTTACGGCCTGCTTTGCATCCGCCAGCCCCGCCATGGCCCAAGAAGTCCCGTCCGAAATCACCGTCTCGGGCAGTGTAGCGCTGGTCAGCGACTACCGCTTCCGTGGCGTTTCGCAGACCGATGAGGAAATGGCCGTTCAGGGCGGCCTGACTGTCGGGCACGAAAGTGGCTTCTATGTCGGAACCTGGGCCTCCAACCTTTCGGGCTGGGGTACGTTCGGCGGGTCGAACATGGAACTCGACATCTTCGGCGGCTACTCGGCCGAGATCGCCAGCGGCACTACACTGGACGTAGGCCTGACCTGGTACATGTATCCGGGTGGCGCCTCGGACACCGACTTCGCCGAGCCTTACGTAAAGCTGAGCAGCAGCATGGGCCCCGCGTCCGTTCTCGTAGGCGTGGCCTACGCGCCCAAGCAGCAGGCTCTGGGTCGCGTATACTTCGACGCAGACGCGTACACTGCCGGCCTGCCCGATCGTCCGGGTGCGAAGTCCGATAACGTCTACATCTGGGGCGACGTCAGCAGCGCCATTCCCGAGACCCCGCTGTCGGTCAAAGCGCACCTGGGCTATTCAAACGGCAACTCTGGCCTCGGCCCCAACGGCACCAGCATCGCACCGACCGGCGAGTATTTGGACTGGATGCTCGGTGCCGATCTGGCTCTCGGCCCCGTCACGCTGGGTGCGGCATATATCGACACCAACATTTCCAAGTCTGAATCGGCATATCTTCAGCCGAACTTCTCCTCGACGAAGAACGGCTCTTCCATTGCCGGTTCCACTGTCGTGTTCTCGCTGACTGCTGGCTTCTGATCCCTCAAGTCGACCGCTCGCCCTTCCTGGGTGAGCGGTCACTCGCGAGTGAAGTGGCAGCCTCTAGCGTGTTTCATCGCTCTTGGTCGTCACGTATTTGCTTTCAAGGAACCGTCCTCGCACCGCGAGCGAATCGAGGTCATTGCGCGATAGGTCCTGAGACATGGCTTCGATCTCCCGCGCGATCACATGAAGCCCGTCGGTCACCTGTGCAGCTGGCGTTGAGCCTGCGTGCTCCTGGCCACGAAGCGACGTTGGAATGCGCGTGTAGCTGTCGACAAGGCTCGGCAAGTGCTCGGTGAGAAGCTTGCGGACCTCTCGGGAGGCCGGTGCGCTCGGGTCAAGCGTCTCAAGCTGCGGGGAGAGTTGTTCGAGCCGAACCCCGATCATGTCGACTGCATCGAGCGCGGGAGGAGGCAGAGCGCTGCGGCGGCTCTCGAGCCACAGTTCCGTCGTCGCTGCAAGCTCGCCCAGGTCTGCCTCGACCAGGTCTTCGGCACGCGGACGTGGTGTCGATGGGTAGATCGCCAGCACGCAGAAGGCGACGAACGATGCCAGCATCGCCAGCATGTAAGCATCGTCCGGCAGGCCGCCTAAGCCGATACCGGCAGCAACCGTCGCCAGAACGATGGCCGCCGCGACGAAGATCGCGCGGCGCAGCCGCTTCATGCGCCATTGCCAGCGCTGCTGACGTGCTCGGCGAAGACGCCATGCACGCTGCTTTCGCGCCTCGCGCAGCATCGAGAGAGGAACGGGTCGACGTTCGACGGTCATGTCACTCTAGTCCAGTGCGTCCAGCAGACCGCGATTGCCCGCAGTAGCCTTGACCTCAGCAGTGGCATCCGCCTGACCTTGTGACCTAGCTATGTAGGCCTTCGACTTGCCAACTTCGCTCTCGAGCGCGGTGACCGTCTGCTTCATGTTATCGAGAGCTTTCAGCTTGAACGTATCAATCGAGTCCATCGTATCGTAGATATTCTGGAAAGCCCGGCTTAGCGTTTCCAGCGGGATCGTGGAGCCTGCAGCCTGTTCGTGGATCCGCGCCGTGTTGTCGCGCAGCATCTGCCCTGTAACGTCGATGATGTTTGCGGTTGTCGTATTCAGCGCCGTGATCTGGTCGAGCACGAGTTTCTGGCTGGTCATCGCCTGTGCTACCGTCACGGCCGTCCGCAGAGCTCCGACAGTGGTGGTCGATGCACGGTCGACGCCCTTGATCAGCTCGACGTTGTTCTTCTTGACCAGGTCGAGAGCGAGATACCCCTGCACGGAAACCGCCATTTGCGTCAGCAGGTCCTGCGTGCGCTGGCGCACATAAAACAGGGCGGTCTCGCGGATTGCTTTCGCCTTTGCCGGATCGGTCGCGTCGAGATCGGCTGCTCGTTCCTCCAGCTCATTGTCCAGCGCCTTGGACATGAAGATCATCTGCTCCAGCTTGCCGAGCGCCTTCCAGAGGTTCTGCCGCTCCACATCGATGGCCGCATTGTCCATCAACAACTCGTCCTTCCCGCCTTGCAGGCGTGCAAGGATGGCGCTGATGTGGCTTTGCGCACTCCTGTAGCTGTCGAAGTAGTTTTTCAGCTTGTTTCCGAAGGGGATAACGCCGAACAACTTGCGGGGCGCCAGAAGATTGCCCTTACGCGAGGGGTCAAGATCCTCGACGGTGCGCCGAAGCTCGGCAAGATCGGCGCCGACCCCGCTTGTTTCGTCCATCGCCCTTACAGGACGATCCAGGAAGCGGTTGGACTGCCCGGCTGCCTCCGCAATCTCGCGCCGGCCCAGATTGGTGATCTGGTCCACGCGCTTGCCGAACTCCGGTGAGTTCGCATCCTGAGAGACCAGATCCTCAACGAACTCGGTCACCCGTGTTTCTAGCTTGGACTTCTGCTCGTCACCCACGGGGACGAGGCCGGCTGCACGTTCCGGGGTGACGGCCTGCACGGGATCGGGAGGGGTGAGCCGAAGTTCATCAGCCGTCGCCGTCGCCGTCTTGCTCTCCGCCGTCATATCTGCTCGTGCTCCCACCATGCCTCTTCACGCGGGAATCTAGGGAGATTCGGCGAAATCTCAAGCGAAGTGCTACAGGGTGTGAGTGCGCAGCGCCTCTAAGGCGGCGGAATGAAGGTCCCTGCGGTGGTGTAGCGGCCATGTGCTTCGAAAGGCCGACCGGGGGCCCTTCTACTATCTTGAATCGGGGTGGTTTTTGTGGTCTCTGATACGCATGAAGAATATCAGGCGTGAGCCGAAATTCGCACGGGATCGAGCCGTTCAGGGCGCAGCTCTGGGCGCACTGCTCCTTATGGGCGGCTTCGTGGTAGCCGGTCCCAGCGGGTTCATCGCATGGACCGAGAACGAACATAGATTGTCCGAGCACGAGCGCCGCATTCAGCAGCTCTCTGCAGAGAGGGAGAGATTGCGCAACCGGGTCGCTTTGCTGGACCCAAACCATGCTGATCCCGACCTTGCAGGCGAATTGCTGCGCAGCAATCTCAACGTCGCTCATCCTGATGAAATGGTCATGCTGTTGCCCAAGCAGCCCTGAACCTTCTTCTACATTGATAACTCAGTTGCGGGATTGCGCTTTTTCTGCGCCTCACCCGGGCCTATATCGCTGGCCTGACTCGCAGCCAGCCAGGGGTATGCCCGTTGCCGAACGACCAGACGCCGACATCTGAATCAGGACGGCAGGACGAAGACTTCGTCCTGCGCAGCCTGGCCGAAGCACATGCCGCCGACCGGCGGTACAAGGCAAGCAAGGAGGAGTTGCTCCACCTCTACGAGCAGATGCTTCTGATCCGCCGCTTCGAGGAGAAGGCGGGGCAGCTCTATGGGCTGGGGCTGATCGGGGGGTTCTGCCACCTGTATATCGGCCAGGAAGCGGTCGCCGTCGGCTTGCAATCGGCTCTCAAGGGTGGGCTGGATTCCGTCATCACGGGGTATCGTGATCACGGCCACATGCTTGCCTACGGTATCGATCCGAAGGTCATCATGGCCGAGCTTACCGGTCGGGAGTCCGGTATCTCAAAGGGCAAGGGCGGATCGATGCACATGTTCAGCGTCGAGCATCGCTTCTACGGCGGCCATGGCATTGTCGGGGCGCAAGTGCCTTTGGGCTCCGGACTTGCGTTCGCGCACAAGTATCGCGGCGATGGCGGGGTGACGCTCGCCTACTTCGGCGACGGGGCCGCCAACCAGGGGCAGGTATACGAAAGCTTCAACATGGCCAGCTTGTGGAAGCTGCCCATCATCTTCGTGATCGAAAACAATCAGTACGCGATGGGTACGGCAGTCAATCGCTCGTCGGCGGAGACTCACTTCTACCGGCGCGGCACTGCCTTCCGCATTCCCGGGATGCAGGTCGACGGCATGGATGTGCTTGAAGTGCGCAAAGCCGCAGAGATTGCTCTTGAGCATGTGCGCGGCGGCAACGGCCCGGTGCTGATGGAACTGAACACATACCGTTATCGCGGGCACTCGATGTCCGATCCCGCCAAGTACCGGACGCGTGAGGAAGTGCAGGGCGTGCGCGAAAAGCGCGACCCCATCGAACATGCGAAAAGTGAGCTTCTGGAGATGGGTGTGACGGAGGCGAGCCTCAAGGAGATCGACAAACGCGTTCGCGCCAGCGTCGGGCAAGCGGCCGACTTTGCCGAGAGTTCGCCGGAACCGGCTGCGTCGGAACTGTATACCGACGTTCTGGTGGAGAATTACTGATGGCAATCGAAGTCAAGATGCCCGCGCTCTCGCCCACCATGGAAGAGGGCAAGCTCGCCCGGTGGCTGGTGAAGGAAGGCGACGAGGTTTCGTCAGGCGACATTCTTGCCGAGATCGAGACCGACAAGGCGACGATGGAGTTTGAAGCCGTCGACGAAGGCACGGTCGGCAAGATTGTCATACCCGAAGGTACCGAAGGGGTGAAAGTCGGAACCGTCATCGCGCTGATCGCGGGCGAGGGTGAAGATGTCTCCGACGCTGGCGAAGCAAAGGCCACTGACAGGGCAGGCAGCAGCTCCAAGGATGAACAAAGGCAATCCGATGCCGGCAACTCATCCAAGCGTGAGGCTCCCGAGCAGCAGATGAAGGCGGAAGAGTCCGGCACGGATAAGGGAGACAGCAAACTGGCAACCGGCGCCGCACAGCTCTCCAGTAACGTAGCGCCTGCCGCGGCGCCCGAGATACCGGCGGGCACCAACATGAAGACGGCTACCGTCCGCGAAGCACTGCGAGACGCCATGGCTGAGGAAATGCGCCGCGACGATCGCGTGTTCGTGATGGGTGAGGAAGTCGCCGAGTATCAGGGCGCCTACAAGGTCACTCAGGGGCTGCTCGACGAATTCGGACCTCAGCGGGTGATCGATACTCCTATCACGGAGTATGGATTCGCAGGGATCGGAACAGGTGCCGCGATGGGCGGGTTGCGTCCGATCGTCGAATTCATGACCTTCAACTTCGCGATGCAGGCGATCGATCACATCATCAACTCGGCTGCCAAGACCAACTACATGTCGGGCGGCCAGATGCGCTGTCCGGTCGTGTTCCGTGGGCCGAACGGTGCTGCAGCGCGTGTCGGTGCGCAGCACTCGCAGAACTACGCGCCCTGGTACGCGTCCGTCCCGGGCCTGGTGGTGATCGCGCCCTACGACGCGTCGGATGCGAAGGGACTGTTGAAGGCGGCGATCCGTTCGGAAGACCCTGTCGTGTTCCTTGAAAACGAGCTGGTTTACGGTCGCTCGTTTGAGCTGCCGGAACTGGACGATCACGTCCTGCCGATCGGCAAGGCCCGCGTTGTGCGCGAAGGCAGCGA
Organism: Novosphingobium rhizovicinum; assembly: GCF_040813635.1. Lineage (NCBI taxonomy): Bacteria > Pseudomonadati > Pseudomonadota > Alphaproteobacteria > Sphingomonadales > Sphingomonadaceae > Novosphingobium > Novosphingobium rhizovicinum. The sequence continues at coordinate 111,568 of NZ_JBFNXR010000033.1, forward strand.
TGTGACGATCGTATCCTACTCGATCGGCGTCGGAGTCTCGCTCGAAGCGGCGGAGCAACTGGCCGCCGAAGGCATCGAGGCAGAAGTGCTAGATCTTCGCACGTTGCGTCCGTTGGACAAGGCGGCCGTGCTGAAGAGCCTGAAGAAGACCAATCGCCTTGTGGTCGCCGAAGAGGGCTTCCCGGTCTGCTCGATCGCGTCGGAGATCATTGCTATCTGCATGGAGGAAGGGTTCGACGACCTGGACGCGCCAGTCTTGCGCGTCTGCGACGAAGATGTGCCGCTTCCTTATGCTGCGAATCTGGAGAAGGCCGCGTTGATTGACACCGCTCGGGTCGTCGAGGCGGTTAAAAAGGTCTGCTACCGTTAGGACGTGCAGGTCTCCTGCGTGAATGCGTCAGGAGACCAAACTCGTAAATTTGTCGCAGGTCATCTTGGGGCTGGCGGGAGACGTCTGGTACACCCGGCTCAGGTCGCGGCTCGACCGTACGGTGAAAGAGGCGATCGAAGAAATCACCGGCGTTCCGATGAACGTCGACGATATCAGCGGATTGTATTCGTACTGAAGCTCGACGAACATGACTGCATCGTTGGGGGAGGCGAATACTTCGCTACCGACCGGCCCTAAGCCACCGGGTTTCAGATCGCCTTCTTTGCCATAGGACGACCACACCGGCCGGGTGCCCAGGCAGCGCTGCCAATGGATGTACTGTTGTCCCGCGCCGTTTACCTCCAGGCTGCTGATGATCACTCTTCCTCGATCAAAGAGTTCCATCTTCGGTCCGGCCTGAAGATCGACGCCGATCAGCAGATCATCGATGTCGCTTTCGTAGATCTTGCGGTTCTGGAGTGTGGAGTAATCGCCGATTCGTGAGGCGTTGTCCGCTACGTGGGCTGCCAACTGACCGACCCGCATCGTCTGGTACGAGTAGTGGGCCAGTTCCACGCCCCACAACCCGATGATCAGAAAGAATGGCATGATCAGAGCGAACTCGATCATCGCCACACCAGCTCGCGCATCTCGCATGCGACGGGCGCACTTGTAGAGAACCATCGGGTTCACGTGCAGCGCTCCACGGGAGGTGTCTTGCGGACGTTGTCCCAAGGCTGGTTGCCCAGAACAGTGCGAGCAGACATCGTGTATGTCTCGCCCATCCCGAGGAACTTACCGATTGGGAAAGGCCGGGGGTACGTAACCGTCACTTCATAGAGGACGACGTCGCGCGCGCTGCCAGAACCTGCACTGCCGCGGTCGGTATCCCACCGTCCGTTCTCGTTGGCGTCCTCGAAGGGCTCGCCTGTATCACAGCGGCCGTTCCCATTGGTGTCAGTGTAGTCCTCGGGCTTTCCCGCTGCGGAGAACGATGAGTAGGCAGTCCGCCTGGGAGGCGGAATAGTGGCACGCGGCGCGATTGCGTGAACAGCCTCCCGAACTCTCTCGTCGATCGCGGCAAGGTTGCCTGAGGCACCCTCCAAAGTGGAATCCCGCGCCGCTTTCTGGATCGATCCCTCCAGGATCGTTGCAGTGTACATGTTATAGCCCAGGTCCAGCAGACCCAGCATGGCCATCAGCAGGGTCGGAGCGAGCAGGGCGAACTCGACTGCGCTGGTTCCCCGGCGATCCTTGCTCAAGCTGCCCAGCCGGATCATTCCACGATCCTCAAGTCGCCGATGGCTGCCGCAATCGTTCCGAAAGCTTTCGTGAGTTCCGAAGCGTTGTCGGCTTGGAACCACCGGCCGGAGCCCGCACAGTTGCGGAGCATGCTCGTCATGTTGGTGCCGAAACCGATGACCCATACCGTGATGTTGCGATTCTTCACTTCATTGCAGGCGAAGGTGAAGCGGTTCTCCACTGTCTGGGTGAGCGTGTACTTGGAGCCGGGCTTCCAGCGGCGCTGCGCGAGTGGTTCCACGCCATAGGAACTGTAGGACAGGTCGAGCGGAGCGGTCTCACCATCGGTTAGAAAGATAAGATGCCGCATCGTTGTTCGGCCATCGACATCGGCATTTTCGCTGGCGAAGAGTCCTGTGGGCGAGAGTAGCCGACCACCCCAGATCATGCCGATATCGTGGTAGGTGTTTCCGTCCGCGGTGAGCGCATTTACATAGTTAGACACCTCGGTGGCGTTCATCTCTGCAAGCTTGCGGGCTCGTTCAGGGCAAGCTGCAAAGCCATAAGCCGAGGCCTGAATGTAGTCGGTCGTACTGTCGACTGGCGAAGGGGACCAGTAGCTGTTCACAAACCAGTAGTTTACTTGTGCCCTCAGCCAGGACATCTCGCGAAGCATGGGTCGCCATTGCGTATCAGGGTTGCTGCTGGCAGGGACTGCATCGATATCGAGATCACGAGCACGGCTCAGGTCGACATTGCTATAGTCGTCGATGATGTAAGTCGCGCGCTCTTCGATGCATCCGCTAAACGTCATCTTGGCGTTGCTGGGGCTGGAAGGCGTGCCGTTCATTGGAACACTGATCGAGCCGCCCTTGTACAGGGTTTCGCCGGAACTGCCTTTCAGGCTCGACACGTCCTGCCAGAGCGATTCGTATCGCCATGTCCCGTTTGGTGAGTACCAAGGCCCCGGTTGGATGGCTCTCCTGCCTTCATACTGGGCCCGGTTCACCATCCAGCCGGATTTCAGAAGAAACCCGACGTTGACGTTGGTTGAGTACGGCACGAAGCCGTAGCGGACCCGCACGCCTTCCGCCTTGTTGGTTTCGACTGTTTTATGGAAGTTCCTGACGACGTCGCGCAGCACTGCAATTCTGCTCTTTGTGTCGCCCGAGTTGACGCTGTTCATGGACCCGGTGACGTCAAGCACCATCATGATGTCGGTGTTGGCGTAGTTGAACTGCGCAGAGCACTTGACGGATACCGGCACCTGCAGCGACCCGAACAGCCGCATGATGGTGGTGGGCACGATTGCGCTTGCAGTACCGTTGATGGTATAGTCGGAGCCGAGAGTCATGGCGAAACTGCGGCTTTCAGATCCGTATGCTCCATCCTGGAAGTTAACGTTGAAGAAGCGGTTGCCGACAGTAGCCGCGATCGACGGGACCGTCCCATCGGCGATGATCGCGCTCCCCAACTCTTTGCGAGCAGCAAGCACACCCGCGTCGCAGGCCTGTTGAAGGCGCGTCTGAGTGAGGTATGCTCTTCCCATGTCGATGCCGCCGCCAATCAAGGCGAGCATCGGGATGAGTGCCGCGGAAACGATGACGAACGTGTTTCCGCGTTGCTCCGCTGCTAAACCGCCGAACCATCCGCTCCAGCGGGGCGTGCGCAGGTGTGGTATCAGGCGCGGCATCATGAAGAAGCGCTACTCCTTGCCATTGCGTGCGGTAGTAGCGCCGGAGCTTTGCGTGATGGATAACAAGGCTGGTTAACAAGGGTATATCCTTGTCGCTCAGCTGATGTTGGAGAGCTTTCTTCTATCGCAAGCCGGGCCTAAGCGGAACACCATGGATCTAACGCATACGCTGATGAATTCGCTTCCCGCCGTTTCCCGGCTGGCGCTCGTCTATGCGCCTCGCCGTGCTCGTGAACAGACGCTTGCGCTCCTTGCCCTGGACGCGCGTTTGGCAGAGCTGATGCGGGGCTCCAGTGAACCTATGCTCGCTCAGCTACGGCTTGCCTGGTGGCGAGAGGCGCTCGAACGGCCCACGACCGGTTGGCCAGAGGGCGAGCCTATCTTCGCGGCGCTGCGCAGTTGGCAGGGGCAGCACAGTGCGCTGGTTCCGCTCGTTGACGGCTGGGAGGCATTGACCGCGCCGCCGCCGTTGGAAGCGAATGCGCTCAAGGCCTTCGCAGAGGGGAGGGCGGCAGGAAGTGCGGCCTTGGCTCGGACTGTCGGCGCGGAGGATAACGTGGAAGAGGCTCGTTCGCTCGGGCGGATGTGGGCGCTTGAGGATTTGAACATGCGCCTGAGCCGGAGCGATGAGCGCGAGCTCGCACGAACACTTGCCGTGGAGGAGCCGCTTGCCCTTCCCCGAACCGGTCGAGCATTGCGGCCTTTGCGGGTGATCGCCGCTCTCAGCCGACGGCGGCGGGTGGCTGCCAATGAAGCGGCAGCGTCTTCACCGGGCGCAGTTGTGGAGGCGCTACGGCGAGGATTGTTGGGGCTTTGAGCGACTGCTAGCGCCAGCCTTCCATGGGGAGCACATCGTGAATCGCATTATCCTCGGCGCCTTCGCAGCACTGCTGTTCGTGGGGGCTGGTCTATTCTGGCTTCAGGGCCGAGCCGAGGTGGAGCATGGCGCTCCGCCGCTCCCTGACATCGCATCGCCAACCCCCGACGCGTTGCCGAGCGCAGACGTTGCAGGGCTGCTCGGACCCGAACCACCCGAGGTTTCTGAGCTGTCACGCGAAGATCGTCGCTTTGGGCGTTATGATCGAAACAGCGACGGCCGCATCACCCGCAACGAATATCTTTCGCCGCGGACTTCAGCGTTCCGTAAGCTGGACAAGGACGGCAACAATTTGTTGACGTTCGAGGAGTGGGCAGTGGTCACGGTGGACAAATTCGCGGGGGCGGACCGGGACGGCGACGCTGTGCTGACGCGTGAGGAGTTCCGGAGCACAGCGCCCCCACCGAGATCGCCCAAGCCTAAATGCGAGTGCTGAGCTCTCAGGCCGGAAGCGGGGCCTGGGACGCGACCCAGGCCGCAAGATCCAACTTTGCCCGCTGGGTGTAGGCCTCTTTGCGCTGTTTCTTCTTCACCTCGTGCAACGGAGGAAAGAGGCCGAAATTGACGTTCATAGGCTGATAGCTGTCCGCCTCTGCGTCTCCCGTGATGTGCGACAAAAGTGCGCCCAGGGCCGTCGTGCGGGGAGGGGGCGTCCACGACGCTGAGGTTACTTCAGCCGCCGTCATGAGACCCGCCATCAGCCCCACGGCCGCGCTTTCCACATACCCTTCACAACCCGTGATCTGCCCTGCGAAGCGAACATGCGGATCGCTCCGCAGACGTAGTTGCCGATCCAGCAGTTCCGGGGAGTTCAGGAAGGTGTTGCGGTGAAGTCCGCCCAGACGGGCGAACTCTGCGTTCTCGAGGCCCGGGATCGTGCGGAACAGGCGCACCTGCTCTGCATGTTTCAGCTTCGTCTGGAAACCCACCATATTCCAGAGCGTCCCCAGCTTGTTGTCCTGCCGCAATTGGACAACGGCATAGGGCCACCGACCCGTTTTCGGATCATCGAGACCGACCGGCTTCATGGGACCGAAGCGAAGTGTGTCTACTCCGCGTTCCGCCATGACTTCTATAGGCATGCAGCCATCGAAGTAAGGCGTATTGGCTTCCCACTCCTTGAACGAAGTCTTTTCACCGGCGAGCAGACCTGCATGGAAGGCGAGATACTGCTCTCTGGTCATGGGGCAGTTGATGTAGTCTTTCGTCTCGCCCTTGTCCCAACGCGAGGCCATCCAGCAGACGTCCATGTCGATCGTCTCGTGATAGACGATGGGAGCTATCGCGTCGAAGAAGGCGAGACTGTCTGCGCCAGTCCGCGCACCGATGCTCTGTGCCAGTCCTGCGGCGGTCAGAGGGCCTGTTGCGATGATAGTGAGGCCAGTGGCTGGGACGTCGTCTACACGCTCCCGCACGACTTCCAGAGTGGGTTGCGACGCGAGGGCAGCTTCCACTTCCGCGGAGAAAACGTCGCGGTCGACCGCAAGCGCGGAACCAGCTGGCACCTGTGCTTTCGCTGCCGCCGCCATGACCAACGAGTCCAGCTTGCGCATCTCATGATGAAGCAGGCCGACGGCGTTCTTCTCATCGTCGTCTGAGCGGAACGAATTGGAACAGACCAGTTCCGCAAGAGCATCGGTGTGATGCGCGGGCGTCCGCTCTCCCGTGCCCCGCATCTCCGAAAGCCGTACACGGACGCCTCTGCGGGCGAGCTGCCAGGCGGCCTCGCTGCCGGCGAGACCTCCGCCAATGATATGGACGTCATGTGTCATGAGGCGCGATTAGACCTGCGTTGGCGGCTGAGACAACCCCGTTGCACGGGCCCGTGTTGCATCGGGGAACCGTGTTGCACCGGGTCCGTGCTGCATGGGGCGCCGCACGGATTGCGGAGGGATCGTCAGCCGGCGACGGGGCGCGCGATGCGTTCATCTTCGGTGCGCTTCAATTCACCATAGGCGATCACGGCGGCAAGGGGCAGCGTGCCGTAAATGTGAGGAAAGAGCGCTCCACCACGAGACGGCTCCCAACGCACCGACTCGCCCAAGGCGATCAAGTCCACTTCCGCGAGTTGCAGGTTTTCCTGGCCCGCAAAGTGCTTGGCGACGGTCTCCTCGAGTTGCTCCCCGGTCGACAGGTGGATGTAGCCATCCTCAAGATCGACCGGAGCGCCGGTAAACACGCCCTCACGCTCGAACTGCGCCATCTGCTCCGCTGTCAGCACCTTATAGGCGACTGTTATCGGCTGGCTCATGCCTCGTCTTCTGGCTGCGAGTTGTCCTCGTCGTTCTCGTCCAGATCATCTCGATCGATGGTCGTCGGGATGTCGGTTTCTTCAGCAGTGCGCGCGATCATCTCTTCGACAATCGCTTCCTCTGCGTCGTTCTCCGGTTCGTCCGTCTCATCGATGCGAACGGCGCTGACGATGTGTTCGCCGTTGGCGACGTCGAACAGCTTTACGCCGGCGCTGCCACGGCCGATCACACGCAGCGTGTCGAGGCTGATGCGGATGAGCTTGGCCTGGTCGGTCACCAGCATCAGTTGATCCGCTTTCGTCGCGGCGAAGCTCGCTACGACCGGACCGTTGCGGCCGATGTTGTCGATATTGGTGATGCCTTGGCCGCCTCGGCCCGTGCGGCGATATTCGTACGCGGATGAAAGCTTGCCGTAGCCATTCGCGCACACAGTCAGGATGAATTGCTCGCCTAGCGCCATCTCGGCGAACCGGTCGCCATCAAGGTCAGGCTCGCCCTCCTTTTCCGCCTTCCACGGTGCAAAGCGCAGATACGCCTCCCGCTCCTCCGCGGTGGTTCCGACGCGGTGAAGGATCGAGAGGGAGACGACTTCGTCGTCCGCCTTCAGCGTCATACCGCGCACGCCTGTCGATGTGCGGCTTTGGAACTCACGCACGTCATCGCCAGCAAAGCGGATGGCTTTGCCCTGACGAGTGGCGAGCAGCACGTCATCTTCAGGGCCGAGCAGTGCGACGCCGATCAGGCGATCTGCCGAGTCATCCTCGAAGCGCATCGCGAACTTGCCATTGGACGGAATGTTCGCGAACGCGTCCATCGCGTTACGCCGTACGTTACCTTTGGCAGTTGCGAATACCACATGGAGCGCACCCCAGGTGCTCTCGTCCTCTGGCAGTGGCAGCACCGTTGCAATCGTCTCATCCTTGTCCAGAGCCGGAAGGAGATTGACGATCGGCCGGCCTCGGGTCGTCGGTCCACCTTCGGGTAGACGCCAGACTTTCAGGCGATAGACCTTGCCTGAGGTGGAGAAGAACAGCACCGGGTTGTGCGTGGAGGTGACGAACATCTCCGACACAGCGTCCTCTTCCTTGGTCGCCATACCCGCCCGGCCTTTGCCGCCGCGGTTCTGTGCTCTGAAGGTGGAGAGCGGAGTGCGCTTGATGTAGCCGTCCATCGTCACGGTGACGACCATGTCGTCCCGCTCGATCAGGTCCTCGTCCTCGATGCCCTCGGCAGGGCTGGTGATTTCGGACAAGCGCGGAGTTGCGAAGGCATCGCGGACCGCGACAAGTTCTTCGCGCATGACGGCGTAGAGCTTTACTCGGTCGGCCAGGATGGCGAGGTATTCCTCGATCTTTGTGGCCAGTTCCTTGAGCTCGTCGCCGATCTCGTCACGGCCGAGCGCGGTGAGGCGATGCAAACGCAAGTCGAGAATGGCGCGCACTTGTGCTTCGGACAGGCGATACGTGCCGCCCTCCTGCTCTGCATTCGGCTCGATAGCCTCGACCAGCCGGATGTAAGGCGCAATGTCGCCGATCGGCCATTCCTTGACCATCAGGCGGGCGCGGGCCTCTGCCGGATTCGGCGCACCACGGATAATCGCCACAACCTCGTCGAGGTTGGAAACTGCCACGACCAGACCCAGCAAAATGTGCGCCCGATCACGCGCCTTGTTCAGCTCGAACTTGGTGCGGCGAGTGATAACCTCTTCGCGGAACTGGATGAAGGCCTGGATAATGTCGCGCAGCGACAGGACCTCGGGCCGGCCGCCGCGGATCGCCAGCATGTTGGCAGGAAAGCTCGACTGCGCCGGCGTGTGACGCCACAGCTGGTTCAGAACCACCTCAGGCGTCGCGTCGCGCTTGAGATCGATGACGACGCGCACGCCGAGCCGGCTGGACTCGTCGCGAATGTCGGCAACACCCTCGATCCGCTTTTCCTTCGCTGCCTCGGCTATCTTCTCGACCAAGCCGGACTTGCCGACTTGATAGGGAATCGAGGTCAGAACGATGGAGCGCGCCCCACGGCTTGCACCTCGAGCCTCCTCGATTTCATGCCGGCACCGCATGATGATCGAGCCGCGTCCGGTGACGTATGCCGCACGCGCACCGGCCTGCCCCAGAATGAGCGGCGCCGTCGGGAAGTCAGGTCCCGGGATGATCTTGAAGAGTTCCTCGACGCTGATCGCCGGGTTCTCCATGTAGGCAAGGCAGCCGTCGATCACTTCGCCAAGGTTATGTGGCGGGATGTTCGTGGCCATACCGACCGCGATGCCGCCGGCGCCGTTGACCAGCAGGTTCGGGAATCGGGCAGGGAGGACCTGAGGCTCTCGGCGAGAGCCGTCATAGTTGTCCTGGAAGTTGACCGTATCCTTGTCGAGGTCTTCCAGCAGGAAGTTCGCGACGCGCGCGAGCCGGGCTTCGGTGTATCGCATCGACGCCGGCGGATCCGGGTCCATCGAGCCGAAGTTGCCCTGGCCGTCGATGAGCGGCACGCGCATCGACCAGTCCTGGGTCATACGGGCGAGGGCATCATAGATCGCGCTGTCGCCGTGCGGGTGGTAATTACCCATCACGTCGCCGACGATCTTGGCCGACTTGCGATAGGGCCGACCCGCTACGAAGCCGCCTTCCTGGCTTGCGTAAAGGATGCGTCGGTGCACCGGCTTCAAGCCGTCGCGAACGTCGGGCAATGCACGCGCCACGATCACGCTCATCGCGTAATCGAGGTAGCTGTTCTTCATTTCGTCGACGATGTCGACGCGGGTGTACTCGCCCGAGGGGCCGGTCGGCTCCAGAATATCCGTATCGTCGCTCACGCGCTCTTATCGTTTCGCTGTTGGCGGGGATGTGCGAACCCTTGCCCTAGGGCAAGCCGCGAGGGAATGCCAGTCATCGCTCCGCGGCAGCGTGTGCTGTCATCCCGTTTTCCACATCTGGCCGTTTCTCATGTCGGGACCGTACGAAAGCCTTAAGCGCGACGCGCGGATGCAACCACTCGCATTCAATCCGCGTTCACAGCGCGCCTCGTAAACAGGGTGCATGGTTGTCAGGGCGGGCTTTGGCCGCCATGGTTGTAGAGGATTTCACAGCTGGCCGTTCGCGCGAATGCGTTTCGGCTCGCGAAGCATGAGAGGAGTTGGCCCGAATGGCTCGCAAGTTCCTTATTTCCCGTATTGCCCTTGCCGTCGCCTTGTCGAGCGGCGTTGCGGTTACGGTGGCTCCGGCGCCTGCCGTCGCGCAGAAGAAAGCCAAGGCTGGCGCATTTTCGAACGAGTTTGCGGCTGCGGCTGCGGACCTGGACAAGACTGTTGCCGAGGCCTCGAGCAATCCAGCCGTCAAGGCGGCCAGCGACAAGGCTGCTGCCGCGCAGGACGCCGCGGCAAAGCAGGCCGCTGCTGCTGAAGTAGACGCTGCGCTAGGCGGCGCGGATGCCAAGCTTGCTGCCGCGATGGCTGTTGCTTCGACGCCCATGGATAAGATCAAGCTGGGTGAACTCACTCGCAACATCGGTGTGCTGAAGGCCGATCCCGCCCAGCAGCACAAGGGCTTGGTGATGATGTTGGAGAGCGGGGCAGCTCAGCCTGATTCGCTCGGGCAGTTGCAATGGCTCGCAGGCGTGACTGCATATCAGTCGGGGGATTATCAGGCCGCTGTTAAGTACCTGAAGCCTGCGTATGACGCCGGCTATCGGGATCAGCAGGGCATGATCGACCGGGTGCTGGCTGACGCGTACAAGCGCACCAACAACAGCGGTGCTGCACTTCAGATGGCACAGCAGGAGATCGAGCGGGCGAAAGCTGCTGGCACGACGCCGAGCGACGCGGCGCTGCGCACGGCCTTGCAGGCCGCCTATGACGCCAAGCAGATGGCTCCCGCAGTCGACTTGTCGGCGCAGCTTGTTCAGTACCATCCTGGTCCGCAAAGCTGGAGCACTGCGTTCCAGGTGACTCGCGCACTTGCTCGACTTGACGCTCAGGAGAACCTGGACCTGATGCGTCTGATGGATCGCACCAATTCGCTCGCGAGCAAGGGCGATTACATCGGCTACATCCAGGATGCCGATCCGCGTCGCCTTCCGGGTGAGACGCTGAGGGTGATCGACAAGGGCATCGCCGCGGGCAAGATCACGGCTGCCGATGTCCGCGAGGCGCGCAGCATGGCGCAAGGTCGTGTGAGTGCCGACCGCTCCTCGCTCGCGTCCTATGAGAAGGATGCTCGTGCCTCGAGCAACTTTGCGACGATCAACGGCGCGGCCGATGCGCTTCTCAGCTATGAGCAGCCCGCCAAGGCAGAGGAACTTTACAAGCTTGCCCTGCCCAAAGCGGGTCCGGCCGAGAAGGATCGTGTGCTAACTCGCCTTGGAATCGCGCAGGCGGATCAGGGCAAGTTTAGCGAGGCGGAGCGCACCTTTGCGCAAGTGAGCGGAAACCGCACCCCGGTTGCGAAGCTATGGACTGCCTACGTCAAGTCGAAGACCAGCCCTTCGGCAGCGGCTGCGCCTACGTCGGCTGCGGCGCCGTCCAGCTAAGCGTCGACAGCAGGTCGCATAAAAAAGGGCGTCGGATAACCGGCGCCCTTTTTCTTACCGTCGCGAAGTCAGCCGGCGAAGGGTGCAAACTCTCCCGTACTCTCATCAAGGATATGGAGCACCCCGTCTGCGATTGGGAAGAATGCCCCCCGGAGGCGAAGAGTCCCTGCCTTTACCTTGCTGTTGACGCATGGGAACGTCATCAAATTATCGAGACTGACGCGGACGGCAGCAAGCTCCATCGCGCGCTCAGCCTCGCGACCTTCTATGCCATGGGCTGCGGCCACAGGGGCCCGCGCCTCGTCGAGAAGGGAGATCCAGTTGGCGATGAAACCGCCGCGGCCCGGCTCGTTCCCATGCATGGCTTGCGTCAGCGCTGCCTTGCAGCCGCCGCACATGCCATGGCCCATCACCATGATCTCTTTGACCTTGAGCACCTGCACGGCGAATTCCAGAGCGGCGGAGACGCCATGGTGACCGGGGGTCGTTTCAAACGGCGGAACCAGTGCTGCCACATTTCGGACGACGAAGATCTCGCCCGGATCAACATCGAAGATCTGAGACGGGTCCACGCGGCTGTCTGAGCACGCTATAACCATCACCTCGGGCTGCTGGCCCTCCTTCAACGCTGCCCACCTGTCCCGATGCGGTGCCCAGCCGGTTTCTCGGAAGCGCTGATAGCCAGTGAGCAGGCGGTCAAGGACGGGGCTGTCGGGTGTGGCGTTGGTATTGGTCATGATGCGCTTCATGGCTTCAGTGATTGGCACTGGCAAGGGAAAGCACATGGGACTATCTGGGCCACATGAATGACCTTTCCTCAGTGCCGAGCGTAAGTCCCGAGACAGAGCCGCGTCAGCGTAAGCCAGAGTGGATCCGCGTAAAAGCTCCCACTTCGAAGGGCTATGGCGAGACGCGCCAGCTGATGCGCGATCTAAAGCTGAACACCGTGTGCGAAGAGGCTGCCTGTCCCAACATCGGTGAATGCTGGACCAAGAAGCACGCCACCGTAATGATTCTCGGCGACACCTGCACCCGCGCTTGCGCGTTCTGCAACGTCAAGACTGGCATGCCCGGGCGTGTCGACGCCGATGAACCTGCGCACGTGGCGGAGGCCGCTGCAAAGCTGGGTTTGGAGCACATCGTCATCACCTCAGTGGATCGGGATGACCTGCCGGACGGCGGTGCCTCGCAGTTCGTGAAAGTCATCGAAGAACTGCGCCGCAACACCCCGCAGACCACGATCGAGATTCTGACGCCGGACTTCCGGGGCAAGATGCGTCGGGCGGTCGAAGCGATCGTCCAGGCTCGTCCGGATGTTTACAATCACAATCTGGAGACCGTGCCACGGCTCTATCCAACGATCCGGCCAGGGGCTCGCTACTATGCCTCCCTGCGTTTGCTGGAAGAGGTAAAGAGCCACGATCCCTCCATTTTTACGAAGTCTGGTATCATGCTGGGGCTGGGCGAGCAGCGTCTCGAGGTTCATCAGGTGATGGATGACATGCGTTGCGCAGACATCGACTTCCTGACCATGGGCCAGTACCTGCGTCCTACACCGAAGCACACGGACGTCATCGAGTTCGTCACGCCGCAGGCATTTGCAGCGTACGGCGCGATTGCGCGAGCGAAGGGCTTCCTGCAAGTCGCCTCGTCGCCCCTGACCCGGTCGAGCTATCATGCCGGAAAGGACTTTGCGGAGATGAGAGCGGCGCGGGAGGCTCAACTCGCGCGCGCTGGCGAAATCGCGGGACGTCGCTGATGCCAGGAATTCACCAGACCCGCCGCTTGCCCTACACAGCCGAACAGATGTTTGATCTTGTGGCTGACGTGGACCGCTATCCTGAGTTTCTCCCCTGGGTCGTGGCCACGCGCGTGCGATCCGATACGGAGACTGAGATGGTTGCTGACATGCTGGTCGGCTTCAAGGCACTGAAGGAGAAGTTCACCTCACGCGTCGAGAAATCCCGGCCCGAGCATATTCGCGTGCATTATGTCGACGGACCGCTGCGTGACCTCGATAACAGTTGGTCCTTCAGGCCCACTGAAGAAGGCTGTGAAATCGATTTCTGCGTCGATTTTGCCTTCCGTAATCCCATTTTCGAGAAAATCGCCGGTCAGTATTTCGATCGGGCGTTTCGGAAGATGGTCACTGCCTTCGAGGAAAGGGCAGCGCAGCTTTACGGCAGCAAGAGTTCCAACGCTACCAGCGTCGCCTGACGGCGGATTTCGCTACGATCTTTACCATCGAGCAAGCGCTGTTCCGCGTTGATGTCCTCGATGCTTTCACCTCTCCGGGCACAGGCAAAGACGACTGTGCCGACGGGCTTGAGCTCGCTTCCGCCCTCAGGTCCGGCAATGCCGCTGATTGCGACTGCCACGTCCGCATCGCTGTGGCGCAGGGCCCCTTGAGCCATCGCCCAAGCCGTTGCGGCTGAAACAGCCCCGAACGCCTCGATAATGTCATCCGACACATCGAGGAGCTGGCGCTTTGCTTCGTTTGAGTAAGTCACAAACCCCCGGTCCAGCACCGCTGAAGAACCAGGAATCTCCGTAAGCGCCGCACAGACGAGTCCGCCGGTGCAACTCTCGGCAATGGCTACTTTGCGTGCGATGGAGCTGTTTTCGTGCACGACGCGGGTCGCGAGAGCGACGATCTCATCAGGAAGGATGGCAGAGGTCATGCTCAGCTCTCGCAAATCGAGAACAAGTCATTCTTCGCCTTGCCGGTTTTCCCGGCAAGGCCGAACATCACCGCGAGGAGTTCAGCCGTGTTCTGCGCTGGGAGCGGCGCGAGCAGACCGACGACCCGATCAATCTCGGCGCAGCGGTCCAACGGGATTTGCTGTGCAACCATGCCTTCGATCAAGGCATCGAGCATCTGCTGGAGCGAAGGGTCCGGCATGTTGGCCAAGAAGGCACTGCTCTCATCCTTCGCACCCATCTTGAGGAAGGCGGCTTTGGCTGCTGGCCAATTCTGGTGTTTACGTACTGCGTAACGAGCCGCAAGTTCGGCTCCGCCGGTCGGCAGAAAGGCGTTCGTGCCCAGATTGGGAACGCACCTTTTTGCGGTGCCGGTAATAGCGCTGGGCAGCGCATAAGCTGTGAGGGACGAGGCCTCTGCCGCCGTCAGGCATGGCTGAGCGGCGTGGACCAGTCCGGGGCACGTCGCCAGCATGGCGGCAAAGGCGGCTGCAAATCTGCGCATCAGTGTAACCTTTAGTTTTTGATCAGGCTCGTCACGGCTTGTGCGGCGATGCCCTCACTCCGCCCGGTAAAACCGAGCTTCTCGGTCGTTGTTGCCTTTACGCTGATGAGGTCACTCGGGATACCAAGGATTTCCGCCAGGCGCACACGCATGGTTTCCCGGTGCGGGCCGATTTTCGGTGCCTCGCAGATGATCGTGAGGTCGATGTTGCCGATCCGATAGCCCGCCTGCGTGATCAGGCCCGCGGCGTGCTGCAAAAAGCGATCCGAGGACGCTCTTCGCCACTGCGAATCAGAAGGCGGAAAGTGCTGTCCGATGTCCCCAGCACCAATCGCACCCAGCAGCGCGTCTACTAGGGCGTGGATGGCCACGTCGGCGTCGCTATGGCCAGCAAGGCCTTGGGTGTGATCGATCCGGACTCCGCACAGCCACAGCTCTTCACCCTCGGCGAGGCGGTGAACGTCATAACCCGTACCAACCCGAATGGCGGGGGCTTCCGTTGGAAAGTCGGAAGAATATGTGAGCTTGTGCAGAGCTTCGTCTCCTTCCACAAGCGCGACGGTGAGACCTGCGGCCTGCGCGACTTGTGCATCATCACCCGCATCGGTCGGACCGGTCCATTCCTGATGAGCCTTCATGATGGAACCGAAGTGGAAGGCCTGCGGCGTCTGCACACGACGCAAGGCGTCACGTCGCGCCGGAGCACCCATCATACTTCCCTCAGCGTGTGCCAGACTGTCGACGACCGGCAGCACCGGGATGGCAGCGGGGTGTTGCTCAAGCGCTGAGCATAGCCGCTCGATGACGCCTGCGCGAAGCAGCGGCCTCGCCGCATCGTGTATCATCACGAAGTCGGGTGAGTGGCGGGACAGTGCTTCCAGACCCGCTCGCACCGAATCCTGACGTGTCGCGCCGCCAGCGACCAGGCGAATGTCGCCGGCCAGGCCGTTCAGCGCTGCTCCGGCTATCTCCTCCGCATTCTCCGGAATCACAACAATGACCGGCGACGCGCCGCTCGCCAGAAGCGCCTCGACCGAGTGCCGTACCACAGGCTTTCCACGAAACAGGGCGAACTGCTTGGGCATGGGCTGTCCTGCCCGAAGCCCCTTGCCCGCTGCGACTACGATTCCCGCCAAGGAGCGTGAGGTGCTTCTGCCCGACATCATGCCGCCGGTAATCGCTTGATGGGCTGCGGGCAATCCACTATGCGGCTGCCTGTTTTTTAGGCAGTTTTTAACATGACCACAGTTGCATCTCCGCCCGCTCTCAAGCCGATCCAGGTGGGACCGATCGAGATCGGCTGTCCGGTCGTTCTGGCGCCAATGACAGGCGTGACGGACCTGCCTTTCCGGAAGCTGGTGCGGCGGTTCGGTTCAGGCCTCAATGTCACTGAGATGATCGCAAGCCCAGCTGCCATTCGGGAAACGCGGCAATCGGTTCAGAAGGCCGCTTGGGACTTGTCTGAAGAGCCGGTTTCGATGCAGCTCGTGGGATGTGAGCCGGCACAGATGGCCGAAGCCGCCAAGCTCTCCGCCGATCGCGGCGCGGCTATCATTGATATCAACATGGGTTGTCCCGTGCGAAAGGTGGTGAATGGGGACGCAGGTTCTGCACTCATGCGCGACCTCAAGCTTGCAGCCGCACTGATCGATGCGACGGTGAAGGCAGTCGACGTCCCGGTTACTGTCAAGATGCGCATGGGCTGGTGCCACGACAGTCTCAATGCACCTGAGCTTGCCCGCATCGCGCAAGACCTTGGCGCCAAGATGATTACCGTACACGGACGCACTCGCAACCAGATGTACAAGGGCAGCGCGGATTGGGGGTTTGTCCGGCGCGTGAAAGCGGCTGTTTCGGTGCCGGTCCTTGTAAACGGCGACATCTGCGGCATCGAGGATTTGGCGGTTGCTCTGGAGCAGTCGGGCGCGGATGGCGTCATGATCGGGAGGGGCGCTTACGGACGTCCCTGGCTTCTGGGGCAAGTGATGCACTGGTGGCGCACGGGCGGCGAGATGGCTGCGCCGAACATCGGTGCGCAGTACGAGCTCATTGCCGAGCACTACGGCGAAATGCTCTCACTGTACGGGCGTGATACAGGTGTGAAGATGGCACGCAAGCACCTGGGCTGGTATACGAAGGGTCTTCCGGGCTCCGCCGAACTGCGCAATCGCATCAATTTCATCGATGATCCCGACGAGGTCGTCCGTACTCTTGGTGAATTCTACGCGCCATGGCGTCAGCGCCAGGCGGCATGAGCCAGCCAGCGGGGAGTAATATCCCGGAAGCCGGTCGGGTGCTGGGGAGTCTTCCGCAGGCGGTACTGCTACTGGAACCCGGCCAATCCATTGCTTTTGCCAACCCGGCTGCAGAGCAGTTTTTAGGGCAAAGCCTGCGTAGACTTGTCGGCAAGCGGCTCGCGGACGTTCTTACCTTTCCCGACGCCCGCCTGCTCGATCGTATCGAGGACGTGGATACGCCGGTCTCCGCGCGAGAGATCCTGATCGGAATCCGGGATCGAGGGTCGCGCAGAATTGACATCAACGTCGCACCTGTCGCCGATTGGGCCGGCTGGCAAATCCTGACGGTGCATGACAACACGCCGACCGATGCTCTGGGAGATGACTCGGGCGGTGCCGATAACGCTGCTTTGCGTGGGCCGGAGATCATGGCGCACGAAATCAAGAATCCACTCGCGGGCATCAGGGGGGCTGCGCAATTGCTCGCCCGGCGGGTAGAGGAGACTGACCGGGCGATGACTGATCTTATCACGTCGGAAGTCGACCGGATTGCCGCGCTCATTGATCGCATGCAGCGCCTCAGCCGCAAGACGCCGCCGGTTGTGGAAGCGTGCAACTTGCACGAGGCCGCGCGCCGCGCGATCGATGTGCTGAAAGCCGGGACCTTCGCGGACGATGTGCCCCGTATCGAGGAAGAGTTCGATCCGTCCCTCCCAGCCGTCCTCGGCAGCCCGGATGGACTTGTGCAGGTCATGATCAACCTACTCTCGAACGCGCGGGAGGCTTGTGCGGAGCAAGGCAGCGGGCGTGTTGTGATCCGTACGCGGTTCGCCAGTGGCTTGCAGTTGCACGCGACGGACTCCGGTCGTTCCGTGCGGCTGCCGGTAGAGCTGCGGGTGAGCGACAATGGGCCGGGCGTGCCCGCGGCCATGCGCGATCACATCTTCGAACCTTTCGTGACTACTAAAAAGACGGGGCAGGGGCTTGGCCTTCCCCTCGTTAGGAAGCTCGTGCGCGATATGAACGGCCGTATCAGCCATGAGCGGGATGAGACGGGCGGCTGGACACACTTTCGCGTACACCTTCCTCTGGCGCGCGAAATAAGGTCGAGGGTCACTCAAAAGCAGAAGGGCGCCACATGACTGTTCTCCTGGTTGAGGACGATGCGTCCATAGCGCTGGTGATCACTGCGGCGCTGGAAGCCGAGGGCTTTGCCGTGGTTCGCTGCGAAACCATCGCCGAACGGGATGCGCTGCTTCTGGAGGGTGACTTCTCAGCGCTCGTGACCGACGTGATGCTGCCGGATGGCGACGGGATCGAGACACTGGCCTATGTCTCACGTAACTATCCCGAACTGCCCGTCGTCATTCTCTCCGCCCAGAACACGCTCGACACCGCCGTACGTGCCACGGACACCGGCGCTTTCGAGTACTTTCCCAAACCTTTTGATATTGACGAATTGGCGCGAACCGTCCGCCAGGCGGTCGGCGCCAGCAAGACGACGCGGGACCGGGGCGGAGAGCCGGCGGGAGACGGGCTTCCACTGGTCGGCCGCAGTGCTGCGATGCAGGCGGTCTTTCGCATGATCACACGGGTGCTGCGAAACGACCTCACAGTTCTCATCCTCGGCGAATCCGGTACGGGCAAGGAACTCGTCGCAGAGGCCGTTCACCAGTTGGGGCACCGTCAGTCCGGCCCCTTCATCGCGGTCAATACGGCTGCGATACCCGCCGAACT
The DNA here is from genome assembly GCF_040813635.1 of Novosphingobium rhizovicinum. NCBI lineage: Bacteria > Pseudomonadati > Pseudomonadota > Alphaproteobacteria > Sphingomonadales > Sphingomonadaceae > Novosphingobium > Novosphingobium rhizovicinum. The sequence goes on from NZ_JBFNXR010000033.1 coordinate 129,711, forward strand.
GATCGAGAGTGAGTTGTTCGGGCATGAGAAGGGAGCCTTTACGGGCGCGGTTGCTCGGCACATCGGCAAATTCGAGCAAGCAGGGGGCGGGACGCTTTTCCTTGATGAGATTGGCGACATGCCCATGCAGGCGCAGACTCGTCTGCTCAGGGCGCTGCAATCGGGGGCGATCCGCCGCGTGGGCGGACGCGACGAAGTGCGGCTGGATGTGCGGATCATCGCGGCAACGAACAAGGATCTCCAGCCGCTGATTGCAGCCGGACAATTCCGCGAGGATCTGTATTATCGCCTGAATGTCGTTCCGATCTCCATGCCTCCGCTGCGAGATCGTCCCGATGACATCGAGGCACTGGCTCGCCATTTTCTTCAGCTCGCAGCTGGTGAGGGGCTTCCGCAGCGGCAACTGACTCCAGCCGCGGCCGCGCTTCTGAGCCAGCAGACTTGGCGCGGCAATGTCCGGGAACTGAGGAACTTCATCTATCGACTGGTGCTGTTGGCGCGCGAGGACGTCATCGACATCGATACTGTTGCGCCTTTGCTACCGAAGGATGACGCTTCCACCGCCGACGAAGAGGCGGGGCGCGACGGGCTGGAGCGGGCCGTTGTGCGCTGGCTGTCGGAAGTACGCCCTGGGGCGGGATCTATCTATGAGACTGCGCTTGCCGCATTCGAGCGCCCGCTTTTCTCGCAAGTGCTTCACGAGACAGGAGGAAACCAGCTTAGAGCCGCGCAAGCCTTGGGCATTAATCGCAACACGTTGCGCAAGCGGCTTGCGGATTTGAATCTGGACCCAGATACCTTCGCTCGACGGGTTTAGTTGACGGTTCGTAGAATCCTCTTGCTCGGGGGCCACACTGCTGTTGTAACTGCGCCACCATGGATGCAGCGATGAAGACCAGGCGTACATGGCCGCCGCGCTGGTGGCGGCGCATGCAGGTTGCTGCGCGGCGCGCGAACTTCTTCGGGGTCATGGTGATCGCGGCAGTCATCGCCTTCGTGGTGATGACGACGGTCACCTTTGTCGCCTTGTTCAGCAACGCGAACAACGGCGAGTTCCTGTCGTCGAACATGACTGCGACTCTCTTGGTAGGGACGCTCGTACCCGCCTTGACCATCCTGGTCCTGCTGGGGCGGTGGATGGCGCTACGCCGTGCAGCGCAGACCATTGGCGGCACCGGCCGTATGCATGTGCGGCTGGTCTTCATCTTCTCACTGATCGCGGCCGTGCCGACACTGCTGGTCGTGATATTCGCGTCATATCTCTTCCAGTCGGGCGTGGAGTTCTGGTTCTCTGACAGTTCTCGAGGGCTTCTGGAAAACGCGAACAAGCTCGCGCGCGGATACTATGAGCAGGCGCAGCGTGACGTCAGTCAGGAGTCGCTTGCGATGGCGAGTGACCTTCGCGGCTATCTCAGTGAGGAGCCAATCACTTCTCCAGAATTCCCCGAGTTTTTGTACTTTCAAGTCCGCAACCGTAAGCTCGACGAGTCTGCCATTCTGCAAAAGGGCCAGGATGGCCAGATAAGGACTGCAGCGATCGTCGATCCGACTGGCGAGAATGAGGCCGCCACGGTAACGCCTGCCCTTGTGCGGCGGATCGATGCCGGCGAACCCTTCGTCGTTGAAGCCAACGCGAACCGGATCGTCGCCTTTACAGCGATTGACCGGGATGCTGGAATTTACCTCTATACCTCGCGCAGTTCGGACCTGCTGGCCTTCAGCCAGGGGCAGCGAGCAGAGAACATCGTCAAAGGCTACGAGATGCTAACCAGCAGAGCGCGGCTTTATCAGCTGCGCTTCAACGTGGCTTTGTTTATCGCATCGCTCGCGCTGGTAGGACTGTCCGTCTGGTTTGCGCTCCGATTTGCAGACCGGCAGGTGAAACCTCTCTATGAACTCGTCGACGCAGCCCGTCGCGTCGGGAGCGGCAACTTCGCTCTGCGGGTCGGGGGGCGCACCGGGGCCGACGAAATCGGTCTTCTGAACCGCGCCTTCAATCGCATGACGGCGCAGATCGAGAAGCAGACACAGGCGCTTCTCGGGGCCAACCTGCAACTCCAGGAGCGGCGTGTCTTCATTGAGGCTGTGCTTGAGTCGGTCACTGCAGGGATCATTTCTGTTGATGCATCCGGCGCGGTCACGCTGATGAACAGCACCGCCCAGAAGCTTCTTCTCGATCATGAGACGCCTGGCCCGTTGGGACTCCCTCTTGTCGCTTTCGCACCGCAAGTGGCCGCACTTATTGAGCGTGGGAAGCCGGGCGGGATCGTGCAGTATAGCAAGAATGGTGAACTGCTTACGCTCGCGGTCAAGATCGCCCGCGACGCGACCGGGCATGTCATCACCTTTGAGGACATCACGCGACAGCTGCTCGATCAACGTCAGGCAGCGTGGTCCGATGTCGCGAGACGTATCGCGCACGAGATCAAGAACCCGCTGACACCAATTCAGCTGGCGACCGAGCGACTAAGCCGCCGTTATCGCAAGCAGATCACGCAGGATCCGGAGCTTTTCGAAGATCTGACGCGGACTATCATTCGGCAGGTGGGCGACCTTCGCAAGATGGTGGATGAGTTCTCCTCCTTTGCGCGGCTGCCAAAGCCCAACTTCCGGCCTGAAGATCCGATTGCCCTCGTCCGGCAGGCGCTGTTCCTGCAGGAGGTGGCGCATACCGATATAGCCTTCCAATTCAGTTCCGAAGGCCAGGTGCCGATCATCGGTTGTGATCGCCATCAGTTTGGCCAGGCTATGACCAACGTCCTGAAGAACGCTATCGAGGCCGTCGAAGCAAAGGCGAAGGAATCCGGCGGAGACTACAAGGGTAGGGTTTCCGTCACTCTCTCGGCTCTCGACGAGGCCGTGCAGGTGCGGATCACGGACAACGGGATTGGCTTGCCGCAGGATCGGGACCGCATCATCGAACCTTACGTCACCACGCGTGAGAAGGGCACGGGGTTGGGCCTCGCGATCGTCAACAAGATCGTTGAGGAGCACGGCGGCGAAATGACGTTCACGGCCGCGCAAGGCGGCGGGACCACAGTGACGATGCGCTTTGCGGCAGATCCGCTGGCGCACGGCGGCCCTTCGGAGGCCAGCGACATGAGAAGCAGGACGGAATGACCCAATGCCTATCGACATCCTGATCGTCGACGACGAACGCGATATCCGCGAACTCGTCGCGGGAGTGCTAAGCGACGAAGGTTACGAGTGCCGCACAGCTGGTGACAGTGAAAGCGCACTCTCGGCGTTGGATACGCGACGTCCCTCGCTCGTCCTGCTCGACGTCTGGCTTCACGGCAGCGCAATGGACGGGCTGGAAGTGCTCGACGCCATGAAGGCACGTGAGCCTGAGTTGCCGGTGATCATCTTTTCCGGTCACGGCAACATAGACACAGCCGTCGCAGCGATCAGTCGCGGGGCTGTGGACTTCATCGAGAAGCCGTTCGAGGCCGAAAAGCTCCTTCACCTCGTGGCGCGAGCGACTGAAACCGAACGGCTAAGGCGTGAGAACGCGCAACTGCGGCAGGACTTCTCCAATTCCGAGGAGTTCACCGGAAACAGCAGTGCCATCAATCAGGTGCGCGCCACTCTGAAACGCGTAGCGAATACCGGTAGCCGATTGCTGATTACCGGGCCGGCAGGCGTGGGCAAAGAGGTGGCCGCGCGCTTGCTTCACGCCTGGAGCGCGCGGGCCAGCAGCGCGTTTGTTTGCGTGAACTCCGCCCGGATCACTCCCGAGCGGTTCGAGCAAGAATTGTTCGGAGAAGAGTTGGAGGGCAGCCTGCTGCGGCCTGGGCTCCTGGAGATGGCCGACGGCGGCACGCTTTACTTCGACGAAATCGCGGACATGCCGCTTTCGACACAAGCCCGTATCTTACGCGTCCTTACGGACCAGTCCTTCGTCAGGGTGGGCGGGACGCGGCAGATACGGGTTGATGTCAGAGTTGTCTCGTCGACCTCCCGCGATCTGGAGAAGGAGATCGCAGAGCGGCGGTTCCGCGAGGATCTCTTCTACCGGCTGAACGTTGTACCGGTTACCGTCCCGGCTCTGCGCGACCGGCGGGATGACATCCCTCCATTGGTCGATCACTTTTTCACCCGGTTCGCGAGCGAGCAGGGCGTTGCGGCTCCTGAAGTTGGAGCGGATGCCATGGCAGCGCTGCAGGCATATGACTGGCCCGGCAACGTGCGGCAGTTGCGGAACGTGGTGGAGCGTACTGTTATCATGACGCCGCGTGATCGCCTCGGCCGTATCGAGGCGGAAATGCTTCCCCCTGAAGTGTTCAGCAGTCGCGGCGAAGGCGACTCCCGCATTTCGGTCATGATGAGCGCGCCGCTGCGGGAGGCTCGGGAGAGCTTTGAAAGAGAGTACCTGCGCGTTCAGATACAGCGCTTCTCGGGGAACATTTCCAAGACGGCTTCTTTCATTGGGATGGAGCGATCGGCTCTCCATCGCAAGCTCAAGATCCTCGGCATGTCTGATCGCAGGGATGCCGAACTGGAGGGAGAGGAAGGCTGACACTTTGGTGCGGGTGAGCGTTGATTTTGCCGTTTACTGCGCTGCAGCGAAACAGTAACATCGGTCCTAAGCGGTCGGGGTCAGTCCCGGCCAGATTGCGGACCGTAGCAGCGGCCGCCAACAACAGGAGACCGCAATGAGTGGGCGTACACTTTCTGCCCGTCCGAAGCCCGCCGCCCCGGCAGCGGATGAGGCCGCGCCAGTTGCTCCGGCCAAAGGGCAGAACCTCCAGGACCAATTCCTGAATCTCCTGCGCAAGAACAAAACTCCTGTAACGATGTTTCTGGTCAAAGGCGTGAAGCTGCAGGGCATCGTCACATGGTTCGACAATTTCTCCATACTCCTTCGCCGCGATGGCCAATCGCAGCTCGTTTACAAGCACGCGATCTCCACGATCATGCCCAGTACTCCGGTCGACGCACGTCAGTTCGCCGGTGGAGTGGACAGTTCGAAGAAGGTTCGGCTGTTGCAGGACGTCTTTCTTTCGAGCGTCCGCACTGCCGGAGTGCAGGTGACCATGTTCCTGGTGAACGGCGTCATGCTGCAGGGCCGCATCGCTGCTTACGATCTGTTCTGCATGCTTCTCGAGCGAGAGGGGTATGTGCAACTGGCCTACAAGCACGCTGTCTCGACGATCCAGCCTGTCACCCCCGTAGACCTGCAGGCCCACGAAGAGGACGAGGATTGATCGCGGCCAGATTGTCCGGTTCGCATCAGCCCCGGCCCTCGCTTTGAGCGACGAACTTCAGGGCGAGGTTGCACGCGGCGCGCGCGCACTGGTCGTATACCCGCAACTGCGGGGCAACCGGGACCAGGATGCCGACGCCCGGCTCGAGGAAGGAAAGGGTCTTGCGCTCGCCATAGGTCTGGTGATCGCAGACGCGTTTACGATTCCGATCCGGGAGCCGCGCGCTGCAACGCTTTTCGGTGAGGGGCAGATCCAGAACATCGGCGTTGCGTGTGAGCAATCGGATGCCGAGCTCATTGTTGTGGACGGCTCCCTATCTGCCATCCAGCAGCGCAACCTTGAGGAAAAGCTCAAGCGGAAGGTGATTGATCGCACTGGGCTGATCCTCGAAATCTTTGGTGAACGCGCTGCCACTGCCGAAGGTCGCTTGCAGGTTGAACTGGCGCACCTTGATTATCAGGCGGGGCGGCTGGTGCGCAGTTGGACTCACCTTGAACGTCAGCGGGGCGGTTTCGGCTTTTTGGGCGGACCAGGCGAGACTCAGATCGAGGCCGACCGCCGTCTTATCCGAGACCGGATGGCTCGCATCCGGCGTGAGTTGGAGCAGGTCCGTCGAACCCGCGGACTGCACAGAGATCGTCGGGAAAAGGCGCCGTGGCCGGTTGTTGCGCTGGTGGGCTACACCAACGCGGGCAAGTCGACTCTGTTCAATCGCCTGACTGGTGCTGGAGTCATGGCCGAGGATCTGCTCTTTGCGACGCTGGACCCGACCATGCGGGCTATTCGCCTGCCCGGCGTCGAAAAAGTCATTCTTTCCGACACGGTCGGCTTCATATCCGACCTGCCAACCCAGTTGGTCGCTGCGTTCCGTGCCACCTTGGAGGAAGTCACGGCTGCCGATGTAATCCTTCATGTGCGTGACATTGCCAATCCGGAGACAGAGGCTCAGAAACGTCAGGTGATCGAAGTGCTCAGCGGCCTTGGCGTTGTGACGGAAGAGGAGGGTGAGAGCGCCATTCCCATCGTCGAGGTCTGGAACAAGTGGGACTTGCTCGAGCCTTCAAGAGCGATCGAACTGAAGGATGTTGCCGACGATCGGGGACGTGAACACGTGGTTCCGATCTCTGCCGTCACCGGTGAAGGTTGCGATGAGTTGCTCTCAGTGGTGGGGCGCCGGCTCACAGCGGGCGCGAAAGTCTACAGCTTCGTGATCCCGGTCAGCGATGGTGAAAAGCTTGCCTTCCTTCACGCTCGTGGCGAGGTTGTGTCGGAGGAACTCGACGAAACCATCGAAGGAGCGCCGCAGGTAAAACTGCAGGTCAGGCTGAGTGATCGCGAGCTAGGACGCTTCTCGTCTCTCTAAGGCCTTGGCGGCCTGCCAATAGCCTTCCTGCTCATTGAGGGTGAGTTCAGCGAAGTCGTGTCCGGCAGCGGATGCTGCCAATTCCATCGCCCGAAACCGCTGCTCGAACTTGCCATTTGCGCTGCGAAGAGCCTCCTCCGGCGCGATGCCGTTCGCGCGCAGGTAGTTCACCGCGGCAAACAGCAGGTCTCCTGCTTCCTCCAAGCGCTCTTCGCCCGTTTCGGCGCGCTCGAACTCGTCCAGCTCTTCGAGGATCTTGGCGCGCGGACCTTCTGCATCGGGCCAGTCGAAACCAACGCGCGCAGCTCGCTTCTGTAGTTTTTCTGCTCGCAGGAGAGCAGGCAGGGCGAGGGCCACACCGTCGAGAGCACCTGTCTGGCCGCCCGCGCTGCGCTCGGCCGCCTTGATCGCCTCCCAGCGCTCTGTTTGCGGAGCATGCGACGTCTCGGAACCGAAGATATGTGGATGACGCAGCTCAAGCTTGTCGCTGATGCCGGCAACGACATCCGCGAAGGCAAAGCTGCCCGCTTCTTCCGCGATGCGCGCATGAAATACCACCTGCAGCAGAAGGTCGCCAAGTTCGCTGCGCAGATCGTTCAGATCACCGCGGGCAATCGCATCCGCGACTTCGTAGGCTTCCTCGATCGTGTAAGGAGCAATCGTTGCGAATGTCTGCTCTCGATCCCATTCACAGCCCAGCGAGGGATGTCGGAGCCGAGCCATGATCGCGAGAAGGCGATCAATCTGCGAATGGTTGGGATCGCTCATCTCTTGCGCCAGCTCCGGAAAGAAAAACGCAGCGAGGCCGAGAGCCTGGTCGGCGATCGATTGAGGGCTTGCCGCTGGCGGTGATACACGTGAATCCGCCCCAATAGTGCCCTGAAAGCTGCGTGTCTCGGAAATGTGCTTGATGTTGGCTGGTTTTGCCCACAAGGGCAACCGGGGTTTGGGTGGGTCACGCTAGAGGACTTTAGATGGCGCAATCCACATTCGATCGGCTCGTGACGGATGAACGTTTCGCCTTGCTGGTCCACTCAATAACGGATTACGCGATATATATGCTCGATCCGCAAGGACGGGTCGGGACCTGGAACACAGGCGCCGAAAACATTATCGGCTACTCTGCGGACGACGTGGTCGGTCAGCCCTTTTCGGGATTTTTCACTCAGGAAGAGCGCGATCTCGATGTGCCGGGTCGCGCGCTCAGGGTTGCTGCCCGCGAGGGTCGTTTCGAGACTGAGGGCTGGAGAGTTCGGAAAGACGGTTGCCGTCTTTGGGCCCACTCAGTTCTTCAACCTGTGCGTGGAGCCGATGGTGCCCTGCTTGGCTTCGCCGAAATCACGCGCGACGTCACGGAACGACGGCAGCGTGAGGAAGCGCTACGGGAGAGCGAGCGGCGGTTCCAGATCCTCGTCAACTCCGTTGAGGACTACGCCATCTATATGCTGGATCCGATGGGGCATATTGCCACCTGGAATGCCGGTGCGCGCCGTTTCAAAGGTTACGAGGCGGAGGAGGTGCTTGGTGAGCACTTCTCCAGGTTCTTTTTGCCCGAAGACCGCCGGGCAGGTCTTCCTTCGCATATCCTTATGACCGCCGCCCAAGAAGGCCGCTTTGAAGCGGAAGGTTGGCGGGTGCGGAAGGATGGCAGCACGTTCCTTGCGCATGTGGTCGTTGACCGCATCCGCAATGAGGCCGGTGAACTGATCGGTTTCGCCAAGATCACGCGGGACGTAACCGAGAAGAGGCGCCACGAGCAGGCGCTGTTTGACAGCCAACTGCAATTCCGACTGCTTGTTCAAGGCGTGCGGGATTACGCCATTTACATGCTCGACACGCAAGGGAACGTGACCAACTGGAACCCAGGCGCTCAAACGATCAAAGGCTACGAGGCCGATGAGATCATCGGGCAGCACTTTTCCTGTTTCTATACAGAAGAGGACAGGGCGAGGGGGGCTCCTGCCGCCGCTCTTCAGACGGCCCTGAAAGACGGTAAGTTCGAAGCCGAGGCCCAGCGCGTGCGCAAGGATGGTTCGCTGTTCTGGGCACACGTCATGCTCGAGCCGATCTATAACGATGCGGGTGAACATGTCGGGTTCGCGAAGGTCACACGCGACATCACGGAAAAGAAGCGTGCCGAAGAGGAGCTGCGCGAGACGCAGGAAGCTCTTCTGCAGTCCCAGAAGTTGCAAGCGCTGGGTGAACTCGCAGGTGGTATCGCGCACGACTTCAACAATCTCATGACCGTTGTCCGCGGAACCGCCGACATGCTGTTGCGCAAGCCCGACCTCGCTGAGGAGAAGCGCAAGCGGTATTTGCATGTCCTCCTGGAAACGGCAGAGCGGGCAACGAGCCTTACCGCTCAGCTTCTCGCCTTCGCGAGGCGTCAGCCGCTCGAGCCAGAGGTGATCGATCTCAGTGTGCGTCTGGATGCGTTGGGAGAGATGCTGCAACGCACCTTAAGCAGTCAGTACGAGTTGATTCTGGATCTGGCGCCGGCGCTCTGGCGCATTGAGATCGACCCGACCGGACTTGAGACGGCGCTGCTCAACGCGGTGGTCAACGCACGCGATGCAATGCCATCCGGCGGCAAGATCACGATAGCGACCCGGAACATACGGGAAGACGGCAAGGATCTGGTCAGTCTATCGATCGCCGACACAGGCGAGGGTATCCCTCCGGAGCAGCTCGAGAGAGTGTTCGAGCCCTTTTTCACCACGAAGCCTGCGGGGAAAGGCACGGGTCTTGGTCTCTCACAGCTTCACGGATTTGCGATCCAATCGGGCGGCTCTGTGACGATCGAGTCCCGAGTGGGACACGGTACCACTCTCAATATCCGGCTGCCGCGGACTGAGAAGCCGATGAAGAGCCGTGCACTGGAGGCCGGTGAGACATCGTTACCCGAGGGACTGAGGATACTGCTCGTGGAGGACAGCGAGCACGTCCGCTATTTCGGTAAGCAGCTGCTTCAGGATCTCGGATGCATCGTCACCGAGGCGTCGAGCGCGGACGAAGCGCTCGCGCTTTTGGCAGAAAGCCCGGTAGACTTCATCTTCTCCGATATTGTCATGCCCGGTCGTACCGGGCTTGAGCTTGCGCAGGAAATCAGAAAATCAATTCCCGACATGCCGATCCTGCTCGCGAGCGGCTACAGCAGCAAGCAGTTCATCCCGATCGACCAGCGAGAGTTTCCCATTCTGCGTAAGCCGTACACGCTGGAAGCTGTCGCACACACCGTTGGTCAGTTGCTGGCTCGCTCGGGTGACCACAGGATCGGGTGTGCCGAAGGCGCGGAACAGGTGTAGGGTGTTGTCCCGCTTCAAGTGAGAGGCGTGCAAGGAGATTTGAATGATGCGCGTGCCGGTCCTCGCTCTTCCCCTGATCGCGATGTCGCTTGCTGCACAAAGTCCAGTTGCTTCATCAGCTCCGGCCGAGCAGGCTCAACATTCACCTGAGCGGGGCGGCTACAAACCTTGGGCCGATTGGGCGATGCGCCTGGCTCCGGTCGGCGCCGCGTTGTTGATAGGAGCGGTGGTGGTCGCATCGCGGCGCAAGAAACCGTAGCCCGCAATGACAGGCACCCGCATCAAGCGAGGCCTCCGTCCAGCGCCCAGGGGCGCACGATTTCCCGCCGAATTCAGCTCGAGCCAAAAAACATTCAATTTCACGCTTGACCGACTCATCGGTCCTCCATATATGCCGCTTCACCGGACGGGGACG
>NZ_JBFNXR010000033.1:142500-145578 GCF_040813635.1 Novosphingobium rhizovicinum
TGGTGGATGCCTTGGCATGTACAGGCGATGAAGGACGTGGCACGCTGCGATAAGCGTCGGGGAGTTGTGAGCAAACTTTGATCCGGCGATTTCCGAATGGGGAAACCCACCTTCACCATTTCTCTCGTTGTGTGATGAGACTTTCGGGTTTTGGCACACAGTGAGTGAGGTGGATAAGGTATCACCGAGTTGAATACATAGACTTGGTGAAGCGAACCCGGGGAACTGAAACATCTAAGTACCCGGAGGAAAAGACATCAACCGAGATTCCGTTAGTAGTGGCGAGCGAACGCGGACCAGGCCAGTGCCTTCATTTCAACTAGCAGAACACTTTGGAAAGAGTGGCCATAGCGGGTGACAGCCCCGTATGCGAAAGTGATGATGAAGGACTCGAGTAGGGCGGGACACGTGAAATCCTGTCTGAACATGGGGGGACCACCCTCCAAGCCTAAATACTCGTACATGACCGATAGCGAACACAGTACCGTGAGGGAAAGGTGAAAAGCACCCCGATGAGGGGAGTGAAACAGTACCTGAAACCGAATGCTTACAAGCAGTTGGAGCTCCATAGGGAGTGACAGCGTACCTCTTGCATAATGGGTCAGTGACTTAATTTATCGAGCAAGCTTAAGCCGTTAGGTGTAGGCGCAGCGAAAGCGAGTCTGAATAGGGCGACTGAGTTCGATGAATTAGACCCGAAACCCGGCGATCTAGGCATGACCAGGTTGAAGGTGCGGTAACACGCACTGGAGGACCGAACCGTTGAATGTTGAAAAATTCTCGGATGAGTTGTGTTTAGGGGTGAAAGGCCAATCAAGCCGGGAAATAGCTGGTTCTCCGCGAAATCTATTGAGGTAGAGCGTCGGATGATTGCCGATGGGGGTAGAGCACTGGATGGGCTAGGGGGTCGCGAGATCTACCAAACCTAACCAAACTCCGAATACCATCGAGTCTAGTCCGGCAGACAGACGGCGGGTGCTAAGGTCCGTCGTCAAAAGGGAAACAGCCCTAACCTACAGCTAAGGTCCCCAAGTCATCACTAAGTGGGAAAGCATGTGGGAATCCCAAAACAACCAGGAGGTTGGCTTAGAAGCAGCCATCCTTTAAAGAAAGCGTAACAGCTCACTGGTCTAAATAAGGGTTCCTGCGGCGAAAATGTAACGGGGCTCAAGTGATGCACCGAAGCTTAGGGTGTGATCGTTTACGATCACGCGGTAGCGGAGCGTTCCGTAAGCGAGTGAAGTGGAAGGGTAACCGACCATGGACGTATCGGAAGTGCGAATGCTGACATGAGTAGCGACAAAGAGGGTGAGATACCCTCTCGCCGAAAGACCAAGGGTTCCTGCTTAAAGCTAATCTGAGCAGGGTGAGCCGGCCCCTAAGACGAGCCCGAAGGGGGTAGTCGATGGGAACCACGTTAATATTCGTGGGCCTGGTGGTGTGTGACGGATCACGTGTGTTGTCTGACCTTATTGGATTGGTCAGGCTTCGAAGTGGTTCCAGGAAATAGCCCCACCGTATAGACCGTACCCGAAACCGACACAGGTGGTCAGGTAGAGTATACCAAGGCGCTTGAGAGAAGTATCCTGAAGGAACTCGGCAAATTGCCTCCGTACCTTCGGAAGAAGGAGGCCCTCAGCTTGCGCAAGCAGGTTGAGGGGGCACAGGCCAGGGGGTAGCGACTGTTTAGCAAAAACACAGGACTCTGCTAAGTCGGCTTCAAGACGACGTATAGGGTCTGACGCCTGCCCGGTGCTCGAAGGTTAAGAGGAGGAGTGCAAGCTCCGAATTGAAGCCCGAGTAAACGGCGGCCGTAACTATAACGGTCCTAAGGTAGCGAAATTCCTTGTCGGGTAAGTTCCGACCTGCACGAATGGCGTAACGACTTCCCCACTGTCTCCAGGATATGCTCAGCGAAATTGAATTCTCCGTGAAGATGCGGAGTACCCGCGGTTAGACGGAAAGACCCCGTGCACCTTTACTGCAGCTTCAGAGTGGCATTAGGAAATAACTGTGTAGCATAGGTGGGAGGCTTTGAAGCGACGGCGCCAGCTGTCGTGGAGCCATAGGTGAAATACCACCCTGTTGTTTTCTGATGTCTAACCACGCACCGTTAGCCGGTGCTGGGACCCTCTGTGGCGGGTAGTTTGACTGGGGCGGTCGCCTCCTAAAGAGTAACGGAGGCGCGCGATGGTAGGCTCAGGACGGTTGGAAACCGTCTGCAAGAGTGCAATGGCATAAGCCTGCCTGACTGCGAGACTGACGAGTCGAGCAGAGACGAAAGTCGGTCATAGTGATCCGGTGGTCCCTCGTGGAAGGGCCATCGCTCAACGGATAAAAGGTACGCCGGGGATAACAGGCTGATGATTCCCAAGAGCTCATATCGACGGAATCGTTTGGCACCTCGATGTCGGCTCATCACATCCTGGGGCTGGAGCAGGTCCCAAGGGTTTGGCTGTTCGCCAATTAAAGTGGTACGTGAGCTGGGTTCAGAACGTCGCGAGACAGTTTGGTCCCTATCTGCCGTGGGCGTCGATACTTGAGAGGAGTTGTCCCTAGTACGAGAGGACCGGGATGAACATGCCTCTGGTGTACCTGTCGTGGCGCCAGCCGCGCAGCAGGGTAGCTATGCATGGACGGGATAACCGCTGAAAGCATCTAAGCGGGAAGCCTCCCTCAAGATTAGGTATCTTCGAGTCGTGATAGACCATCACGTTGATAGGCCGGGTGTAGAAGTGCGGTAACGCATGGAGCTAACCGGTCCTAATCACTCTGATCATGCTTGCAGAATCCCACCATCAACGACAGTCCTGCCAATCAGCAGGCACGCGTCGGTGGACGATGAAACCAGCCAGACACACATCGAACATGCACGGATAAACATCGATTAAAAACCCGATACGAAACGCGCCCGCTCCATTGCTTGGTGGCCATAGCGTCAGTGACCCACCCGATCCCATCTCGAACTCGGCCGTGAAACCTGACAGCGCCAATGGTACTAACGCTCAAGCGTTGGAAGAGTAGGACGTCGCCAGGCATTGAAGCAGGCGCGTAACTCGTATCGATCAAACCCATTCA
>NZ_JBFNXR010000034.1:0-33354 GCF_040813635.1 Novosphingobium rhizovicinum
TGTTGGCGCCCATGCACATATTGCAAAAGCCGTGCGGTCCTTAGCGAAGCGCGTCTAGAAGGTCGGTATGGAATGCGTTTGGCGCTTGGATCTGAGGCGAATGGCCGTAATCCGGGTAGACTATCAGCCGCGCGCCGGGAATTCGCCGCGCCGCCTCGCGTGCCAACAGCGGATAGTTTCCCAGTCGCGCCGCTAATACCTTGTCGGCTCGGTTCTTGCCTATGGCGGTATTGTCCTTCTCGCCGACCATCAGCACCGTTGGCACTGCGACGCGCTCCAGTTCATGGATGACCGGCTGGTTGAAAACCATGTCCGCGGTCAAGGCCTGATGCCATGCGACGACCTCGCCCTCCGGACCCAGGTACATCGAGGCCAGCATGTCGACCCAGCGATCGTACTCAGGCCGCCATTCGCCGGCATAATAGGTTGCCTGCTGGTAGGCCTTGATGCTGGCGCGGGTTGTCTTGCGCTCGCCCTCGTACAGCGAGTCTACTGTTGCATTAGGAACGCCCATGGCCCGCCAGTCCTCGAGGCCGATGGGGTTGACCAGCACCAGCTTCGACACGGCCTCGGGATACTGCAATGCGTACCGCATTGCCAGCATACCGCCCATGCTGTGGCCGACGACCACTGGCTTCTCGACACCAAGCGACGCCACTAAGGCGGCGGTATTGGCGGCGAGCGTGTGCAGCCCGTATTGGTAGCGCGCGGGCTTGCTCGATTTGCAGAAGCCGATCTGATCGGGTGCCACCACCCTATAGCCGGCCGCAACAAGTCGGCGGATCGTACCTTCCCAGCTGCCAGCGCAGAAGTTCTTTCCGTGGAGCAACACGACGGTTCGGCCATTAGCGCCTGGCGGGCGGATATCTAAATATGCCATTTCCATGGCTTCGCGCTGGCTCGTCAGCGGATAGCGCTGTACCGGCCAGCCATAGTCGAAGTCGGCAAGCATCGGATGAGCCGCGGCCGATACCGCAGGGACTAGCACCGCCATCGCCAGCAAGAGTCTGATCATAGCTCATCCATTGCGTTGCGAAAAAGCACCTTGTAAACTGCTCGGCAGCCAAGTGAAGGTACCTGAACGACCGACAGCTATCAGCAAGCGAATTCGACTCTTCGAACGGAGGCTATTGTCAGCTTCTCGGAACCGAACCTCTGCTTAAAGCCTTCGCTTCGTGAGGGAGTGACGATATGGCACTTGGACGCCACACGACGATAGCCCTGGGTTCTGCCCTCGCTACTGCAGGCACGCTGGTTCTCTACCGCCAGGCATCGAAATCGCAGAGCGAGTGGGACGAGACCCGGGTCGGATACCTCCCACTCGACAAGCTGAAGCAGCTAGGCGACGATCTCTGGATCGTGGATACAACGATCACCGCGAGTGGCCTGTGCCTGCCGGTGCGGATGACGATCATCCGGTTGCCGAACGGCGATCTCATGCTCCATTCGCCCACCCGCTGCACGGCCGAGCTCACGGCGAGCATCTCCGCACTGGGGCGGATTGCGCATCTGATCGCTCCAACCTTCGCTCACTGGCTGTATCTGCGCGACTGGCAGGCTGCCTTTCCGGAAGCAACGAGTTGGGCAGTGCCGGGCCTTCGTGATCGTGCACAGGTGCAGACCTCTGGCACGCGCATCGACCGGGACCTTGGGGAAGACGCACCTTCACAATGGCGCGACGTGATCGAACAGGGACTGGTCGCCGGTGGCGGTGGCTTCGAGGAGTGCTTCTTTTTTCACCGCCCCTCGGCCACGCTGCTGCTGTGTGACCTCATCCAGAACTTGGAGGCCTCGAAGCTCGCGCCGCTTGCCCGAATGGTCGCGCGGGCTGCAGCGGGAACGCGTGGAACGACGGCGTTGCACGTGCGGACAGCGTTGCGCCTGGGAGGAAGCGAAGCCAAAGCTCAGGTGCAAAAGATCGTGCGACTGCAGCCCCGGCGAGTCATCTTTGCACATGGGGCCCCCTTCGAGAAAGATGCCGCGGCGCGTTTGCGTTGCGCATTCGCCTGGCTCGTTCGCGAATAGCCTTCGCTATTGCTTCGGGACACCAGCAGTCGCAGGCCAATCGGCTAACCGCAACAAAGGTGTCAACGTAGCGCCAGTCGACAGCCTTGATCCTGGTCGTACGAGCCCCGCATCAGACCATGAACGAACGACTGGTTTTTAGGAGCAGCTCTGGCGTCGCGAACGGCGGCCCTGTCGGCGGCTCCTGCCGGGAAGCTTTTGCCCGAAGTTGGTGGGAAGTAGGCGTTCGCGGATCGAGCGCAGCGCCATCCGCACTTGGCAGGAAGACCATACGCTTTGAGCGACGTGAATGGTACCGATGCAAGACAGACGCTCGCGCGACCGAGCACCATGCGCTACGAAGGCGCCATGTCTACGATCACACGCACTAGGTCCGCCAAGGCGATCAAGATATACTGCCCTGTCGACCGTGCGACTTTGAAGTTGATTCAAGAAGGAAGGCTTGACGATATCGATCAATGGTCTGCCCTGGCGGCGATCGTGGACGTGGTGCGTGCCGACAATCCGCTGGGCGACTTCGGCATCTACAAGTCGGTCATGGAAGTGTCATTGGGTTGGGAGCTGTTTACCCCCAGCGTTGAAGCTAGACCAACCTTGGGCGAAGCCGGAGCTACGACAGCATCGCCCACCGTGGTTCTGACGATTTACGTGCCCAGTGACGCATCGTCTGATGCCATTTCAGGGGCTATGACAGCGATCCTAGCAGCTCATCCTTGGGAAACCCCCGTTATTGAGCTGAGCGATACGTCGCTTGTAATGCGCAGCTAAGTGTCCGGTCCTGGGCGGTAGCCGCCAGCGTGATCTGTCGCGTTCTGGTGGAAACCAGCCATAGTTCAACGATAGCAGCATAGCCTACATTCATAGCCATGGGACGAGCGTCAATGATCGAGACTCACTGCTTGTGCGGCACCGTCGCGCTGAAGATCACTGCAGAGCCATTGGCGCAGGTATACTGCCATTGTTCTGACTGTCAGATTTCTCAAGCAGCCGCCTACGTTCTCAATTCCGTTTATCCTGCTGACGCGGTGCAGATAACGAGCGGCGAGCCGATCGCGATGACGGTCAATGGCACACCAAGGTTGCGCTGCCCAGCATGCGCAACGCCGCTTTTCACGGAAGTGGCATCTGCGGGGCTACGGAGCCTAAATGCCTATCTTCTGCCGGAAGGAACGTTCACTCCTCAGATGCATCTACATTGCGCGGACGCCGTGCTGCCCGTGATCGATGCCCTGCCTCATTACGCTAGGCTTCCTCTCTCATTCGGAGGGAGCGACGAACTGGTCGATTGGTGATGTCTGCAAATGGGCAGCACCGAAGCGCTACGCTATGTCCGGAAGTGGGGCGATTCCGGCTTCTCTCAGTTCCGGGAGCGCAACTCATCTGCAAGAAGCGCGACAAGCTCAGCAGCAGGCATGGGGCGCGACAGTGGCGCGCCCTGTCCGGCCCATTGCGCGGCGTAGCCTGTCTCGCCGGCTGCCTTCGCTGCGGCGATCAGAGCCTTGCCAGCATCGTAGGTCACTGGATAGCCGGGATGCGGCAAACCGACATTCTCGCCCCATTGAGTGAAGCGGTTCGGCAGGCCTCGAGCAGGTCGCCCCGAAATGGCCGAGGTCATGACCGTGTTCATAGCGGCATGACCGGCGAGCGCGGCGCGGTAGGCGGCATCGGCGCTGCTTTCTGGACAGGCGACGAAAGCCGTCCCCAACTGGGCCGCAACGGCGCCAAGGTCGAGCGCGGCACAAATGCCGTGTCCATCCATGATCCCACCCGCAGCGATGACCGGCAGGCCGCTGCGGCGCGCCAGCAGCCTGGTTAGTGCCAGGGTTCCAAGGCGCGCGTCGGGAGCATCGGGTTCGAACACTCCGCGATGTCCACCCGCTTCCCAGCCCTGCGCGACAACCGCATCGATCCCTGCCGCCTTTGCGGCTTGGGCCTCGCCGAGGCTGGTGGCCGTGGCCAGCGACAGGCATCCTGCGTTCTTCAGCGCCGCGATCCGACCGGCATCAGGTAAACCGAAATGGAAGCTGACGACGGCCGGCGCGGTTTCCAACAGCAGCGCCAGCATCTCGTCGTCCTCGATGAAGCTCCTGTAGATCGGGCGAAGTGCTGCCGGAGGCTGCGCTCCATACTCATGGAACAGTGGCGCCATTGCAGCGATCCACGCGGCCTCGCGGGCGGCATCCTGAGCCGTCGGTTGATGGACGAAGACATTGACGTTGAACGGGCGATTGCTGAGAAGACGTATGCCTGCGATCATCTCCCGCGCGCCGGCAGCATCGGTGGCGGCAACGCTGATTGAGCCCAACGCGTCGGCGTTACTTACGGCGGCGGCCAGTTCGGGGGTGGACACGCCCGCCATAGGCGCCTGCACGATGGGCAGCGGTATCCCAAGGCTGTCTAACAGTGACATGGTTCCACCATAGCAAAGTAACCGGGAAATGTGATGGAAGTGACAAACTGGCCTTCACGTGAACCAACGGCAAGTATTGATCGTGGGCTCCGACAGCCGAAGCGACTGCTAAGTCGGCGAAAGGGAACTCTGGCCTAAGTTCGCCAAGGCGCATCTTGCTGTAGCAGCCGGCCAAGATCGCGGCGCCTCCACATGTTCAAGAGCGAGATGGTGATCTTGAGCTGCACGCGGGCTGTTTCGTTGGCCGTAAAGATCGGATCGTGGCGGTCGACAGCGGCACTCGGATCGGGCACCTCGCGCAGGATTGCCGGGGGAGCTGTCGTCATGTGCAGCGCCGACATCATCACGTGCAACTCAACATGCTGTGCCAGCTCGGCCCGATCGAGCAGGAGGCCGCCTGCGCGCGCATATTCGGCGGCGAAGAGATCGAGCAGTTCGTCGAGATGCCCATCGTGCGTCTCGGGCTCCGCCGCGCCGATGCAGCCCCAGATCGACGAGGCCACGGACATCTGCCCGGCGCTGCCCCAATCGATCAAACCGGAACGGAGCGCGCCATCCGGTTCATGCCAGAACCAGGCGTTGTCGACCTTGGCGTTCATATGGCAGAGCGCGAGCATGTCCGGTCGCGCATGCAGGAAGCGCCAGATGTCATCCTGTTGCTCGACCACCAACGGGGCAGCAGCGCAGAAGCCTTCGAGGAAGGCGCGGTCCGCGATATGCGCCGGCACCAGATGCGGATGCTGCAGGACGAATTCGGCGAGGCGATTGATCCGCTTGATCAAGAGCGGTGCTTCCAAACGGGGGCGGCGGGCGATCAACCTGTCCAGGTCCAGTGGAAAATACCGCTCTACAATGTCGCCGAGCCGGCCCGACTTGTGCGCGCCTGAGAGCTGCGCAAGGCTTGAGACCAGGGCCCGATAATGCGTCAGGGGCTCGGGCAGGATCTGGTCCATGCATTTGAGGTAATGGGGCTCAACGTCGCCTTGGCCATAGGGAACGCGTTCGGTAACGATGATGCCAGTCAACGTATCCTGCTCGATGTCGGCATAGAGGCACTTGGGTACGGCCACCGGAAAGTGCGGATCGCGCGATAGGACCGCCAGCCGCACCTCCGGTGGCATGTGATGGCGGCCACTATCTCGCACCTTGTCATGGAAGTTGCGCGAGAACTTGACGAAGAGATCGCGCGGCAACCCGGGCGCGTCGTGCTCATAGGCGACCGATAACAGAGCTTTCACGCCAGTACCGCCTAGCATCCATTCGTCGAGCCCGGTTACCCGCGTGACGCTGTTGCCCTCCCCCAACGTGCCGGTCGCGCGGAAGGCGCGCGTGAGGAATTCAGGGCCGCCTGCTTTCAGCGCTTCCGGGTGCGTGGGGAAGTCGAGGCCGAACAGATCGCCTCTCGCCCAATCGATGATCGTCTTGGTCATGGCACAGGACTAGCGCGGCATGCGGCCACCACGCAATCGACCGTCGCTCACGAAGAGAGCGTGGCTCGGCTGCGAAGAGCGAAAACGGTCATCTAATACCCTTCCAGCCGCTCTCTCGCTCTTGCCTAAGTACCCGCTGCCGGTACTGGAGCGGAGTGATCGCGAAGCTCCGCCGAAAGGCGTGGGCGAGCCTTGATGGCGACGAAAACCCCAACGAGAATGCTATCTGTTTGATGGAAGCCGTTCCAGCCAAGGCCCGCTTCGCCGCTTCGAGGCGAAGTTGGAGCTGGTGCTCGCCAAGGGTGGAGCCGCGCGAAGCGCGGAAGGCCCGTGTTAGTTGACGAACGGACATCCCGCACAGCGCGGCGAGCTCCGACAGCGATGGCGGATTGGCGAAATCCGCAACCCGCTCGTCGATCAGGCGCAGCCTCCAACCCGCCAGACCGCTCGCCTCCGGTGAGTCTTCCGCAGCTTCGCAGTATCGAGCCAACTCGATGGTCAACTGCACGAAGAGAGCCTCGGTCAGGCGCGGGCTTGCAATGCCCGGTGCCGTTGTCTCCTCCGCGAGACGCCGCATGAGGTGGCGGATCGTTCCACTCGGGATATCGAGCAGCCGTTCCGGACTATGAGAGGGGATGTGCGGATCCGCGCCCGTCCAATGCCGAAATGCGCCGGGATCGATCTCGCACACGATCGCGGTGTGGCGAGGTCCTGTATCAGTGCGGAGCTTCACCTCCTCGCCGGCCGGGAGGAACACCAGATCGCCCATAGGCTCGTGTCGGGAGCGCTCCCCGTACCGGGAAAAGGATGCCGTAATGCTTCGCGATCGCGGTGCCAGGACGAGCTCCAGCCAATGGACCTGATGGCGAGCGCCGCCATCGGTCAGCGGAGCGCTCCCCTGATATCGCAGCACCTTCAACGAGGCGCCCAAGGTATCGAGGCGCCCCTCGATTACCGTGGTGCAACCATAAGGGAATGCTGCTTCAGTCACCGACCGAATATGTCCCGAAGCGTGCAGCACGTCTAGATCGACCGGTCCCTGCCGCTAGCCTGTTCCCTGTTTCCGCTCCAGCAATGGAGGCAACGAACGGAGAGGGCGCCATGACCACCGACACAGCAATTGAAGATCTCGATGGGCTTCTCAACTGGCCGAACATTGCCGCCTGGATCGCGGCACAACCTGACGTGCCGGGCTCAGGTCCTGTCACCGCCGCACGAAAGCTGTCCGGCGGCATCCAGAACACGGTCATGCTGGTCGAGAGGGGCGACACGCGCCTTATCCTGCGCCGCCCGTCGAAGCGTGCGAGGCCCACTGCCGGCGAGACGATGCGCCGGGAGAGCCGCGTCCTTCAGGCACTCGCCGGCACCAACGTGCCCCATCCCGGATTCTATGCCCTATGTGACGACGAGTCCGTTACCGGCGCGACCTTCTACCTCATGGAAGACCTTGAAGGCTTCGCGAAGTCGGGCGAACTGCCAGGGCGCTACGCGGGGGACGCGTCGTGGCGCAAGGCAATGGGCGAGACGCTCGTCGATGCCGCAGTCGCTCTTGGCGCGGTAGACTATGCAGGGCTTGGCCTGTCTGACCTCGGCAAGCCCGATGCCTGGCACGAGCGTCAGGTGGAGCGCTGGCGCAAGCAGCTCGGCGGCTACGCGGCCACGCCAGGTTACGATCCGGCTGAGCTCCCGCACTTTCACGAGATCGGCCGCTGGCTAGAGGCCAACCTGCCGCAGGACAGGCGCATCGGCTTGATGCACGGAGACCTTCAGTTTCCCAACGTCATGTTTTCGCTGGAGGCCCCGCGGGTCTCGGGAATTATCGATTGGGAACTGGTGACTCTGGGCGATCCCATGATCGACCTTGGCTGGATTCTGTCCAGCTGGATCGAACCCGGTGATCCTGATGGCAAGAAGCCGATGGTGACGCCTTGGGATGGCTTCTCGAGCCGCGCCGAACTCGCGGGCCGCTACTGCCGGGCGGCCGGTCGAGACCCCGCCGCCGTGCCGTGGTTCTTCGCGCTCGCCTGCTACAAGCTCGCCTGCCTTCTGGAAGGCACGGTCGCGGCTGCGCGCGCAGGCAAGGTGCCGGAGAACGTCGGCATCTCCATTCGTGAATATTCGACCTGGCTGACCACCAAGGGCCGCCAGGTCATCTCTGGTGAAGGACGATAGATATGGATTTCTCCGTTGACCCCGAGTTCCAGGCCAAGCTCGAATGGATGAACACGTTCGTACGCCAGGAGGTCGAGGTACTCGACCTGCTGTTCCCGCATGGTGGCGCGCAGTTCGACGTTCACAACGAAAAGTCGCGCGCCATGCTGCGGCCCTTGCAGGACAAGGTGCGCGAACAAGGCCTCTGGGCGTGTCATCTTACGCCGGAGCTCGGCGGCAAGGGCTATGGACAACTCAAGCTGGCGCTGATGAACGAGATCATCGGACGCGCATCATGGGCGCCGGTGGTCTTCGGCTGTGCCGCGCCCGACACCGGCAACGCCGAGATCCTCGCCATGTTCGGCACCGACGAGCAGAAGGAGCGCTACCTTCAGCCGCTGCTCGATGGCGAGATCGTCTCGACCTACGCGATGACCGAGCCGCAGGCCGGCGCCGATCCCAAGGAATTCACCTGCAAGGCTTGGCGCGAGGGCGACGAGTGGGTGATCGAGGGCGAAAAGTGGTACGCCTCGAATGCGCGCTTCGCCTCCTTCCTCATCGTCATGGCTATCACGGAGCCCGATGCGGCACCGCACGAGCGGCTTTCCATGTTCATCGTGCCGATCGAGACGCCCGGCATCGAGATCATCCGCAATGTCGCCGGTATGAACGATACCGAGGAGGACGCGATCCACGCCTACCTGCGCTTCGACCAGGTTCGCGTACCGCTCGACGCCATGCTCGGCGGTTCGGGCCAGGGCTTCAAGGTCGCGCAGGCCCGGCTCGGCGGCGGACGAATCCATCACGCCATGCGCGTCGTCGGCCAGTGCCAGCGAGCGCTCGAGATGATGCTCGAGCGCGCGGTCTCCCGCCGCACGCAAGGACGTCAGCTCGGCGACCACCAGTTCGTTAAGGGCATGATCGCGGACTCGGCGATCGAACTCGAGGAATACCGCCTGCTGGTGCTCAAGGCTGCCTGGACGATCGATACCCAGCCGCATGGCGCCGCGCGCATGCTGATCGGCATGGCAAAGGTGGCAATGGCCAAGGTCTACCACGACATTGTTCAGCGGGCCGTCCACCTTCACGGGGCGCTGGGCACGACCCACGAGACGCCGCTCGCCAAGATGTGGATGGGGGTGCCGATGCTGGCCGTTGCCGACGGGCCGACCGAGGTGCACAAGGTCCAGGTCGCGAACGCCCTGCTGAAGACCGCTGCACCCGCGCCCGGACTGTTCCCGACGGAGCACATTCCCACCAAGCGCACAGCTGCCCTGCACAAGCACGACGCCGCGCTCGGCCTCTCCGACTAGCCAAGTTGCCGGCCGGCCGAGCGCTCGTCGTCGACAGTCGGCGGCGCTGGTGAAGAACATCTGAGGAAGGTCCCTGCAATGAGCTACGCAATCGATCTGAGCGGCCATGTCGCCGTCGTCACCGGCGGTAGCCGTGGCCTCGGGCGTGCCATTGCGCGGGGTCTTAGCCAGGCCGGCGCGAGCGTTGCTATCGCCAGCCGAAAGCTGGACGCGTGCGAGGCACTGGCGGATGAACTGGTCGGTCGGGGCGGCCTGGCTTCTGCCCATGCGTTCGACGCCAGCGAGTGGGACAGCTGCGACCGCCTTTTCACTGAGGTCACCGAACGGTGGGGCGGCGCGAACATCCTGGTGAACAACGCGGGCAAATCGCCAGTGGAGCCTTCCTCGATCGAGACAAGCGAAGCCGCCTTCGATCACGTCATTGCGGTCAACCTGCGATCGGCGTTCCGTCTCTGCGCTCTTTTCGGCGAGCAGATGCAGCAGCGCGGCAAAGGGACGATCGTAAACGTCTCGTCATCCGGAGCACTCCGGCCCGAGCCCGGTTTCGCCCCCTATGCAGCCGCCAAGGCAGGCCTCCACGTCCTGACCCAAACATTTGCCAAGGAGTTTGGGCCGGCGGTGCGTGTCAACACGGTGATGCCTGGACCCTTCCACACCGATGGCACGAAGGCTTGGTCAAGGACTGACGGCTTCGCCGAGCATGCTCGCAAGAACATGCCGCTCGGCCGCGGCGGAGAACCCGAGGAGATTGTCGGCGCTGTACTCTACCTCGTCAGCGATTTGTCATCATACGCTACCGGGTCATGCTTGGCTGTGGACGGCGGACATGCCGTTGCAAGGGGATGAAGCTGAAAGGGAATGCAAAAAGCTCTGGGGCTCGCATTGAAGCGGTAGTCGGTGCACTCGTAGCTGATCCCTCAGGCTAAGGTTCGAATTGACGACCGTGCGTCGGGGCGAGTGCGAGGCTGCTAGGCGAAGCGACACGGTCGCGGGATCCAACCGCCACCAGTTTTCCGCGCTCCAAAGAGACTGGTGGTAGCTCTACAATGAGCCTGCACCAAAGAGCAGCGTTGACGATGAACTGGTGGCAGCTTGTGTCCCTCCCCGCTATTCTCGGGTGTGGAGAGGCTGAACGTAGGGCAGGTTTCGATATGCTGTCGCGGAACGCGGAACGACTGCTATGTCGGCGACAGCTGCGCTAATCTACCAGTTTCGGGTCAGTATGGTTGATCGTCTAACTGGCGCCTACGATTGCTCCCGGCGTAAGTGCAAGGGCGAGCAGGACGAACGCGGTGCAGACGTAGGCCCAGGCGCCCATTCCCGTCCACGCGACCTTGAGGTTGCGCTGGACCGCCTGCCCTTCCTTGGCGAGGCGCAGGGTGTAGATTGTTGCGCCGGTTACGGCGAGGGCGGTCAAGAGGGCGCCGAAGACGAACCAGATGATCTTGGTTGCTATACCGCCCAAAGTGCCGAAGTGCAGGGGGTCCGCCATCTCGGAGATTCGCTGGTGTACACTGAGGTCGCGGCCGTCGAGTGACATGGTCACGCGGCCGGTGGACGGATCGACCGCCACGCCATTGGCGCGGTCGCGCACCAGCCAGGCTTGGTCCTGGCCCAGGAAGATCAAGCCATTGTCTTGAGTGAAGCGGATCTCGCGGATTTGGAGGGTCGGGCGTTCGCGGTGCACCAGTTCCACCATCCGATCAAGCGCAGGGCCGGTGGGGAGTGGCGCCGAGGTCGTAACCTGCGGCAGCTTGGGCACCGGGGCGTTGCCGCCGAGCGTCTCGACCAGATACCAGATGCCCGTTACCGCGATCAGCGCCACGAACCACAGGCTCCAAAGGCCGCCGAGCCGGTGGAGATCGCCCGTCAGTCGGCGCGCATCGCCTCCGCGCGGCCGCCGCAGGAAGCCGCGCCACCACTTCTTGTAGGTCACGATGCCGGTCACCAGCGAGATCACCAGCAACAGGGCCAGCGAGCAAACGATGGGAATGCCGATCTTGGTCGGCAGCATGAGGTGGCGGTGCACTTGGCGCAGGAAGCGATGCGCATTGGCCCACCCGTGCGTGCCGGTGACCTGCGCCGTCCAGGGATCGATGTAGACGCGTGAGGGGGCGCCCTTGCCGTGATCCATCCAGGCTTCGGCCGCGAACCAGGGGTCGATCGGAGCGTAGAGCGTCTGCAGCCGGGCGCTCGGATCGGTTCGGGTGGCTGCCTGCGCCAGCTTGCCCCACGAGGCTTGCTGGGCATCCTGGGGCGTGACCCGCATCGCCGGGGTCACCAGCCAATCAATCTCATGCGCGAAGACGGCCAACGTACCGGTCAGCAGGATGAAGCTGAGGAAGATGGAGAGCTTCAGCCCCAACCAGCTATGCACGATCCACCAGAGCGACCGGACTTTCTTCCGCTTCGCCGGAGTGGCCGCCTTCTTTGATGCCTCGCTTGCCCGCACCATCTTCAGAAGCCGAAGCGCAGCTCCGCCAGGAAGGTCCGCGGCTCGCCGGGGAAGTGGCCGCTGCGATCGGAGAAGCCGGAGGCGGCATAGACCTTATCGAAGATGTTATCGACGCGCAGCAGCAGCTCGGCGAAGCCAAATCCCTTGGTCAGCGAGGCATCGAAGATGGTGTAGGGCTTTACCTGCTGGCCCGAGAGGCTGATCCGACGCGAGACATGCTCACCGCCAAAGCCGATCGCGGTGCTGATCGCCGGAAACTGGTAGCGCATCCAGAAGCCCAGCTTGTGCTTGGGGGCGTTGGCGAAGCGGTTACCCACGGCGTTCGTCACCGCCTGCCCGGCCACGGTGTCGGTGATCTTGGTGTCGTTGTAGGCGTAGTTCGCCAGCAGCACCCAGTCGGGCGTAATGTCGGTGGCGAGGTCCAGCTCGACGCCCTTGCTCGTCACTTCCCCGATCGGGCGAAGCTGGTCCTGGCCATTCACCGGGGGCAGAGTCACGTCGGCCTGGAGGATGTTGCGGCGGACGATCCGGTAGACCGCAAGGTTCGCCTGCAAGCGGCCCGCGAACAGGTTCGACTTGATGCCCGCCTCGACCTGCTTGCCGGTGACGGGCGCGAAGGGTCCGCCCACGTCCGTGCTCTGGCTTGCGGCCGCCTGTGGCTCAAAGCTGCCCGACCAGCTGACATAGAGAGAGGCATCGGGGCGCGGCTTGAACACGGCGCCCGCACGATAAGTGACGTCGCCGTCGCTGTAGGAAGATCGCGCGTCGACGCGGCCGCCGGTGCTGGTGGTCACGCGATCGTCGAACTTGTCGTAGCGCACGCCGCCCACCAGCAGCAACGCCTCGGTAAGGCTGACCTGATCCTGCAGATAGGCGCCCTTGCGCTTGGTGCGGGTGTCGGTGGTGGTGAACGGCAAGGCGGCTGCGCGCGCCACATCGCGAGCCGAGGTGACGTAGACCGGGTTGCTCAGGCTCAGCGGCGTGACCCCGGTGCGCAGGATGCGCGAGTCCAGCACGTTGGTCTCGTCATACCAGTCGCCACCGGCCTGGAACTTGTGCTCCATGCCGAAGAGGCCGACGTTCGCGCTTAGGTTGGCCATGAACGACAGGCCATCGACATCGCGGATCTGGTCGCGGAACTCGCGGGCGACAAGATCGGGGTTGCCGGCCACAAGCCCGCGCGGCTCGTGGTACTGCTGCGTCTCCTTCGACTTGAAGTAGCGGGCGCCAGCATCGAAGGTCACCGCCTCACCAATAGTCGTGGCATAGCGGGCCTGGATCGCTTTCGATTTCAGGCGAAGGAAGTCGGTCGGCTCGTTGGCGTTCCAGCTAATGTCGGTCAGGAAGTTGCCGGCATCGTCGGTCAGTACGCCGCGAAGGCGATTGCCGGGTAGGTCGTTGTCGTAGACCGTCGCCTGCAGCGTCAGCTTGCCGCCGGGGTTGGTCTTGATCGACAATCCACCGTCACCGATCAGCGACTTGCTCTTGGTGTTAGTGCGGTAAGGAGCCATGGACTCGTAGAAGCCGCCGACCCGGTAGGTGACGACCCCATCGGCGTCGATCGGCCCGGTGGCATCGGCGGACATGCCTGCGCGATTGTAGTTGCCCAGCGTGCCGACCAGTCGCAGTGAGGATTTGTCCTCCGGCACCTTCGAGACGTAGTTGATGATCCCGCCCGGCGATCCTGGACCGAAGAACAGCCCGGCCGGTCCTTTGAGCACTTCCACCCGGCTGATGTTGAACAGCTGCGGCACCGAGAAGCCGATGAAGGGATTGCCGCGCTGGCCGTCATAAAACGACTGATCCTGGCGGAAGCCGCGAAAGGTGACGCCGGCGTAGCTGAAGAAGCTGACCCCGGAGATGTTGCGATACAGGTCGGTCGCATCGCGCGCGCCCTGGTCGCGGAACAGCTCGGCATTGATGACCTGAAGAGCCTGCGGGATGTTGAGCGGGTCCTCGGCCACTTTGCCCACGGTCGTGGTATCAACGCGGTATAGCCTTTGCGCTCGACCGTTGACGATGATCTCGTCGGTTGGTTCGTCTGCGTCTTGCGCGAACGCGGGATTGGTACCTGCAGCTAGCGTAAGAACCGCCGCGAATGCGGCTTGCAAACCCAATCTCATGAAGACCCCTGCTACTGCGATTCAGTCGCAACTAGACGAGTGTTAAGTATGGCGCAAGAGGTCGTTCATAGCCGTCGAGCGAAGCCTGCTCTTACCCGACTGAGCCGTCACCGCGGCGTTGAGCGCTGCAGAAGAGCGAACGGTCGTTCACCCCGGCGGAGAGGTAACGAAAGACCGTTCTTCGAATCAGCGCGTACAAGACGGTTGTCCGGATCGAAGCCGACAACTGCTGCGATGAAGGGGCCTTAGATCGGCTGTGAAGTCGAATCCATCATTGGGCGGATCGAGCTTGCCCGCGTTTCTTTCATGGCCCTTTACGGCCGATGGAGAAACATCATGGGACACTCAGATCTTGATCCTGCCGTTCACGAGCGCCGCCCTTGGAATGCGGGCCGGCACGTCGGCCCCAAGCGGGCCCTGAAAGCTCGCGACATTTGGGCCATCCGCTTCTTCCTCGATGAACATAAACGTCTAAGGGATCGCGCGTTGTTCGATCTTGCGATCGACAGCAAGTTGCGCGGCTGTGACCTTGTGAAGATCAAAATCGGCGACGTGGTGAGCGGCGGTCACATTCGAAACCGCTCCACTGTGATACAACAGAAGACCGGCAGGCCGGTGCAGTTCGAAATCATGACCGAGGCTCGAAAGAGCCTTGAAGCGTGGTTTGCTCGTCGCGGCGGAACGATCCTTGATTTCGCTTTCCCCAGCCGGATCGACTATCTCGGTCATCTCAGTACGCGACAATACGCGCGCCTAGTTGGCGAATGGGTCTCAATTGTCGGTCTCGACAAGCGAGAATACGGAACACACTCGATGCGCAGAACCAAGGCCTCGATGATTTACAAGGCTACCGGAAATCTGCGGGCAGTGCAGATACTATTAGGGCACACCAACATCGAGAACACCGTGCGATATCTTGGTGTAGATGTGGACGATGCTCTCACGTTGTCGGAACGTACGGAGATATGACCTTTGCCAGCCCTGCGATCGAACGCAGGGCTGGCAAACCGGCTCATGAATGATCGGCAGCTTTCAAGAAGCAAGCTCCAGCTTTGTAACGTCGGCTTTGTCGGCAAGAACCGAGCTTCAGCTCGTTTCGATGTGGCCGCCTTCCTCGGCAACGCCCGAGACTAGCATCCAATACTCACAGTGATAAGGATGGAGTATGGAAGACCTCTTCCCCCAGCCGGTGCTGAAACAGCGGACCCTTGTCAGAAGGGACGTAGAAAAGCTTGCCGGAAGGCCGCATACAGTCGTCGAATGCGAACTCGTCGGGGGCGATCTTTCTGGTCTGGATCTGTCGCAATGGTCGTTCGAGAAATGTGACCTTCGGCAGACCGATTTCCATGGAGCGAAACTCGAACGCTCCAAGTGGCGATCATGTCGCGCAGCCTTTGCTTCGTTTGTCGGCTGCGACCTATCCGAAGCGTCATTCGCCAATAGCGATTTCAACAATGCCGCGCTCAAACGCAGCAATCTCGACAGCGCCAAAATCGTCGGGTGCAAGTTCACGGGCGCAGACATGACTGACGTGAGGGCGCTGGAAGTCCGGTTCGAGGAAACCTTGTTCATCAATGCCAAGATGCCCGGCCGGGACTTTCGGAAAGCTACGCTGACGCGCTTGGACTTTTCACAAGCTGACCTGCGCAAATGTGATTTTCGCCATGCCACTTTCAACGATTGCAGTTTGCGTGATGCGCTGCTGGATGCCGCTCGATTTGACGGGGCCGACCTGCGCGGCGCGGACCTCGGCGGCGTCCGGCTTGGAGATGCATCACAGTTTCGCGGTGCAACAATTTCAAGCGAGCAGGCAAGTCAGCTTCTGAGTGAACTCGGATTGAAAGTTCGCTGACGCTCCGGGTTGCCCGACAATACAAGTCCGCGTTTGGGGCCGAAAATCCAAAGCCTTGAACGAGATGAAGGGACGGCCGCTACCAGGAAGTCAATTTGGTCGACGGAACGGCGGGTTTGTCGGCGTCAGGCCGCTTTCGCGAATTTGCGAACCTTGATGTCGCCTTCATGCTCGCGGGCTTGCGCGAGTTCGTAGGAAGTCTGCATCCGCAGCAACGTATCAGCCCTGACTCCAAAGGCCTTCTCAAACCGGATCGCCATATCCGCCGAAAGGCTTGCGTTGCCATTGAGCAGCGTACTCAGTGCCTGCCGCGAGACGCCAAAGTGCTGTGCCAAGGCCGTCACGTTCACTCCGGCAGGCTCCACGATTTCCGTCTTTAGCCAATCGCCAATATGGACGGTCAGAGACGGGTGCATCCTAAGCGCCATGATAGTCCTCCAGATCCAGATCGATCAACGCACCCTCGGCATTCACGCCAAAGGTCATTCGCCAGTTCCTCGTCACAGTCATCGACCAGCTTCCCTTCCGGTCCCCGGTCAGTTCGTGCAAACCGAAATTAGGGGGCACCGACAGCTCTTCAAAGCTTTCCGCCGCATCAATGAACGCAAGCATCTTGCGAAGCCGAGTTGCATCGCCAACCAGCCCTTTCGCGTTGCCCGTTTCAAAGAAGCGCCGCAGGCCTTTATGCCGGATGCTCTCGATTTCCATCCATTGCAGGTATCCAGTATCGGCCTTAATGTCAAGTGTCGCGCGACACTTGACTAACCTGATCGCCGTAACCGCACCCATATTTCAGATGGCATCTCGGCCATTGGAGTAGCTTCATGGGACACTCAGACCTTGACCCTGCCGTACACGATCGGCGCTCTTGGAATGCAGGCCTAAATGTCGGGCCTAAACGCCCGCTGAAGCCGCGCGAGATCTGGACTATCCGCTTTTATCTCGACGAGCATCGGCGATTACGCGACCGGACGTTGTTCGACCTGGCGATCGACAGCAAGCTTCGAGGCTGCGACCTCGTCAAGCTCAGGATCGGTGATGTCGTCAGCGGCGGGAGCATCCGAAATCGGTCAACTGTAATTCAGCAGAAAACGGGGGAGGCCCGTGCAATTCGAGATCATGACGGAAGCTCGAAAAAGCCTCACGGCATGGCTGGAGCGACGCCGCGGCTCCACGCGCGACTTTCTCTTTCCCAGCCGCGTGAATTACATGGGTCATCTCAGCACAAGGCAGTACGCCCGTCTTGTCGATGAGTGGGTTTCGACGGTGGGGCTGGATCATCGCAAGTATGGCACGCACTCTCTGCGAGGCACAAAAGCCGCATTGATATACAAGGCGACTGGAAACCTACGAGCAGTGCAGATCCTGCTCGGCCATAGCAACATCGAGAATACGGTCCGGTACCTCGGCGTTGATATCGACGACGCCCTCACTCTCTCCGAGAGAACCGAAATCTAAACTAACCTCCGGCTCCGCGAACCACTCGCGGAGTCGGCCACGCACAATAGACCGATGGCAGGTATCGGTGATCGGCTCCAGAGCGAAGAGCGAAGACGGCCGCGCAGTTCGTATCAAACAATCGAATCGGACATGCGCTCGAATCCCATCCCATGAGCGGTCATTCAGTCGCTGTTCCGTATCGGCCCTTCGTCGTCGCTTGCTGCTGGTCGCGGCTCGCGCCCCAAGAGCTTGTGTACGGTCAAACTCAATGCGGAGAGAAGATTGCGGGGATCTGCTGCTGGATCGGCCGTCATGCGGCTTGTCATTCCGTGCGCTAGCATGACGATCGCTTCCAACCGTGCCTCAACTTCGCCGTTGGAGATTGGACCGGCTAACGGCAGCAAGCTCCCACGCATAATGTCGCGAAATTTCCGGTCTATCTTTGCGACAACGTGAGCGACTTTCGGGTTCCGGCCTGCCTCTGACATGATCTCAAGCGTCAAAGGTGCGCGAGTCGGTTCGAGCCACCATGTGAACTGCGAAATCCAGGCTTCTGCGAGCGAGGCGGCATTTTCGTGGTGCTTGCGCTCGACGTCGACAAGTAGTTGCTCGAACTCGCTGAAGCGACGCTCACACAGGGCGATGATAATCGCCTCCTTGTTCTCGAAGTACTGGTAAATGTGCCCGACGCTCATCTTTGCCTCGGCAGCGATGCGTGACATGCTCGCGCCGTTGAATCCTTCTGCAAGAAAGCAAATTGCTGCCGCATTCAAAACCTGTTCTTGCCTGGCTTCCGTTCGCTCCCGGCGGCGGGCCAAAGCTTCAACACTGTGAACCATATAAAGTCGTATCCGAGCTAACGATCTACCAAGCCCTAGCTCATCAATCTCAACATCCCAACGCAGCCGAGAGCATGCGACAGAAAAAAGAATGTTCATTCATTCTTTCTGTGTTAGTCAACGAGTCGAGACCGGCCAAAAGTCGGCAATAAAGCAATGCGGGTAAGCCCCCGCACAAAGGGAGGCGAACAGTGAGGCAGGCAAAGGCATTTCTGTTGACCGCGGTCATGTGGACAGCAGGCGCTCAATCCGCTTGGGCAGGACAGGTGGATCCCGCGCCTCCGGCGGATCGCGTGCAGGCGACGGGGCAGGAGATTGCGACCGGCGACATCATCGTCACTGCACGCAAGCGTGACGAACGATTGATGGACGTTCCCGTCGCAATATCAGCTCTCTCGGGCGAAGCGCTCGACAGGTACGCGACCAGCTCCTTGACAGCCATCAGCGAACGAGTGCCTCAGCTTGTCATTGGCGAGTCCACGAACCAGGCTGGAGGCTCGATCAACCTCCGTGGAATTGGCGCTGGACTCGCCAATCCTTCAACCGAGCAAGCCGTAACGCTGAACCTCGATGGCATCCCGATCAGCTACGGCAATGCAGTGCGTCTGGGGCAGTTCGACCTGCAGCGCGTGGAAGTCCTCAAAGGCCCACAGTCCCTGTTCTACGGAAAGAATAGCCCCGGGGGCATCATCTCCCTTATATCTGCCGATCCGGGGGCTTCGTTCGAGGCGCGCCTGAGAACCGGCTATGAATTCGCAGCTGATCAACGCTTCGTTGAAGGTATCGTCTCGGGACCACTTTCGGACAACGTTGGCGCTCGCGTGGTGGCGTACTACTCTAAGGAAGATGGTTGGTTCCGCAATCTCGGCGTGCCGGTCAGCGGCCGAACCCCTGGGGCCAGTTCCAAGAGCAACAATGCAGAAGATTTCTTCATCCGTGGCACTCTGACCTTCAGGTCAGCCAATGACGCGTTGCGGGTGAAGCTCAAGGTCAATCACGGGCAACGCGATCGCGACGGCTTTGGACCAGGTGGTGTAGGGCAGGCGGTGTTCTGTCCCAGCGGAGCGTCGCAAGTGGCGCCGGTCAGCACGGACTGCAAGCTCAACAGGTACTACACGGAAGTCGCGCTGCCGCCCGGCGTCGCCGCGCTTCACCCGTCGCTCGAGGGGCCGTCACATATCAAATCACGCCAATTTCTGGCTTCCGGATCGATTGACTATGATCTCGCGGACACGATTACGCTGACGTCCGTATCGGGCTTCTATCGGCTTCAGGAGGATGGCCTCGGCTCCTTCACCTCAGTCAACGATCCGCGCACGGGCGCGTCCTTGGACCTGAAGATCGAGGGGATCAGCCAGGAACTGCGGCTTTCGTCGGACCTCGACGGCCCCCTCAACTTCACGGTCGGCGGCTTCTATCAAGACGGCAAGCTGACGGTCGGGCAAGCCTTCTTCACGAATATCGCGGCGCCCGCGCTTGTTGCCGCGACCTTCTATGATCAGAACACGCAGGCTTACTCGCTTTTTGGGCAGGCTCGCTACGAGTTCAGTGACCGCCTCGAACTGGCGGTCGGCGCGCGCCAGTCCTGGGAGGAGAAGCACCTGAAGGGCACAGTGGCAACGACCCCCACGAACGCCAGCCCCTTCCTCATCCTAAACCCGAACCGCAAGTATGACGATTTCTCGCCGGACGTCACGCTGACCTATAAGCCAACTAGCGATCTCACGGTGTACGGTGCGTACCGCGAGGGCTTTACCTCGGGCGGCTTCAACACCACGCCAGGCCCGCTCAGGACTGGCGCGACTGGGGCGTTCCCCTCCATCGCGGCCCGCGATCTCTCTTTCGAGCAGATGAGCGCCAAGGGCGGTGAAATCGGAATCAAGGGCAACCTTGCCGACCGGCAGGTGCAGTTCGATCTCGTCGGCTATCGCTACGACTACGACGGACTCCAGCTCTCGCGCTGGGACGAAGTCGCTTTCACGCAGCGCGTCCAGAATGCAGGATCGGCGCGGGTGCAGGGCGTAGAGTTCAGCACAACCGTGCGGCCCCGCAGCGTGGAAGGGCTCGAGTTGCGCGGCGCGGTCGCTTATAACGACGCCAAGTACCGAGACTTCATCGGCGGCTGCTACGCTGGACAGTCAGTTACAGCAGGTTGCAACCTGCTTCCCCGCAACCCGGCAAGCCCCGCGACTGCAGGCAGCGCGGCCAACCCATACAATGGTCAGGACCAGTCAGGGCAGCAACTCGCTCGCGCGCCGAAGTGGTCGCTGGCAGGCGGCCTTAGCTACGAGCGCGAGTTCAGCTCAGGGCTTGGCGGCTCGCTGGCCTTCGATACCTTGTACACGAGCTCCTACGCCACGCAGACCGAAGCGCACCCCCTCGCTCGGCAGCGAGGCTACTGGCTGCTCAATGGGAGCCTCTCCATCTTCAGCGGCGAAACCAAGTCCTGGGAGTTGGCGCTGATCGGGCGTAATCTGACGAATAAGCTCTATACTGCAACCGGTGGCACTCTGGCGTTTACGGGCAGTGGCACGGGCACGGCCAGCACCACTCAAGCCGACATTTTGGGCATCGCCGGTCCGCCCCGCTCCGTGTTCCTGCAGCTCACGCTCCGCAGCTCGCTTCTCGGCAATCGCTGAAACGCTCAGCTCGCCGCCGCAATGGCGGCGACCAAGTCCATGCTCCGCTCCGCCGGCGGAAAACCAACTTAGGAGGTTTGCCTTGAACGAGATGGTGAAACTGGACGTCACCGCCCGTGACATGGATGATGAGCGGCCGGTGACGTACGGCAGCGAAGCCTTCCACTCGACCGACTACCTGGCAGCCGAGAAGAAGCTTCTCTGGCCCAAGATCTGGCAGATGGTCGAGCGTGAGACGGACATCCCGAGCCCCGGCGACTGGCTTACCTACGACGTAGGGGACGACTCCATCATCGTTGTTCGCATGGAAGATGGGGCGCTCCGTGCGTTTCACAACGTCTGCCCGCATCGCGGACGCCAGCTGATCTCGGTTCCCGATATGCTACCCGGAAAAGTCCACTCCGTGCGCGGGAACAACCGCAAGAACTTCGTCTGCGGGTTCCATGGGTGGACCTTCAACCTCGAGGGCAACAACACGTACATTCTCGACCCTCAGGACTGGGGCGGGCGTCTTACGCCGGACATGACCTGCCTCTCGGAGGTAAGGGTCGATACTTGGGGCGGCTTCATCTACATCAATATGGACCCACACTGCGCTCCGCTGCGCGAGTGGATGGGGCGTGCCGGCGAGCTGCTCGACTACTTCGAGCTCGACAAGATGCGCTACAAATGGCGTCAGTGGGCGATCTACCCCTGCAACTGGAAGGTTGCGATCGAGGCCTTTCTCGAGCCGTACCACATTGCAGCCACGCACACGCAGCTTCTTGCTTACGGTGAGTACTATGCCTGCTCGAAGCAGTACGGGCTTCATTCGGTCTCTAGCTACGACACCCGCGACGAGAAGTACCAGATGGCCGAGAGCTCAGGCACTGTTCGCGCAGGCAAGGGCGAGGATCCTCGAATATCAACGTACGAGCTGATCCGCGAGAACTACGAGACCGTGAATTACACCGCGTCGACGCAGACGCTGGTGAATGCAGCAAAGCGGCTTATCGATGAATTGCCAGAAGGCGTGAGCCCGGCCGAGTGCATTGCGCACTGGCGCGGGCAGGCCCGAGCGGATGACGCCGCTCGGGGTGTGATCTGGCCCGACGTACCGCCCGACGTCCAACACGAGTCGGGCTTGGCATGGGCCTTGTGGCCTAACCAGAACATCCTGCACGACGTGACCTTCGCCGGCCCATGCTATCGGGTACGCCCATATGGCGACGATCCGAGCAAGTGCATTTTCGAGAGCTATGCGCTCGAGCGCTTCCCGGAGGGTGAAGAGCCAGAGACCGAGTGGGTCTACGCTGAGCCGACCGCCGAGAACTGGGGGCCAGTGCTGGAGCAGGATTTTCTGAACATGGAGTTCGTGCACAAAGGCATGAAGTCGAGCGGCTTCCGTGGTGCTCTGCCGAACCCGCACCAGGAGCAGAAGGTGATAAACCTCCATCGGAACCTTGCTGAGTGGATGGGAGGCAGAGGCGCGCCGAAGAAGCTCGGGCTTTAAACAGCGGCCTTTGACATTCGAACAGGGACGGAAGAATGAAGATAGGGCTCATCTATCCACAGACGGAACTGCAAGGCGATCCCGCGGCAGTGGGGCAGATCGCATCCGCCGCCGAGAGCATGGGCTACGATTACCTCCTCGCGTACGACCATGTCGTTGGCGCGAACCATGACCGCGAACCGAAACTGAACGGGCCTTACACCGAGCACGATCCGTTCCATGATCCACTCGTCATGTTCACGTACGCGGCTGCGATCACTAAGCGGATAGAGTTCGCTACCGGCGTTCTCATCCTCCCGCAGCGCCAGACAGCAATGGTCGCCCGGCAAGCTGCCGATGTCGACCTTCTTTCAGCGGGTCGGCTCACCCTGGGGGTCGGCACCGGGTGAAACTACGTGGAATACGATGTGCTCGGTCAG
The DNA here is from genome assembly GCF_040813635.1 of Novosphingobium rhizovicinum. Classification (NCBI taxonomy): domain Bacteria; kingdom Pseudomonadati; phylum Pseudomonadota; class Alphaproteobacteria; order Sphingomonadales; family Sphingomonadaceae; genus Novosphingobium; species Novosphingobium rhizovicinum. The sequence goes on from NZ_JBFNXR010000034.1 coordinate 22,589, forward strand.
GACTTCGCCCTCGCGGGAAAGCGGATGGACGAGCAGATTGGGCTGCTACGTAAGCTATGGACCGAACCGTTGGTCTCTTTTGAGGGCCACTTCGATAGCCTTGATCGCGTGGCTCTCAATCCACGTCCGCGCCGCACCATACCCATTCTTCTGGGCGGGTTTGCCGACATTGCGCTTCGGCGAGCAGGACGGATAGGGGACGGTTTTATCTTTGCAGACGGGGCCGCTGACGCCTTTGTACAGATAACGAGGCTTCGTGATCTGCTAGCTAAGGAGGGCCGGGAGAACGAGCCGTTCGAGCTTCGGTGCAACATGCTGCGGGCGCGCTCGGCCCTGGCCGTACAGGACACGGTCGGCCGCTGGGCAGACGTCGGCGGCACACATGCCGCGGTTTCGACCATGGGCATGGGCTTTACGTCGCTCGAGCAGCACCTCGCCCATGCGGCCAATGTGCGCGCGGCCGTCGCCAAGGCGACGTAAGCTGGTCGTGTCGGGCGTACAGTGTTTAAGACTAGGTGATTTCGCGCTCTCTCCACCGCTGGACTGCGGGCTGCAGGATTTCGCGCACGGGGTCGGGATCAAAGTACTCGCGCACGTGACGGATGCGATTCTGGTCATCGAACTCTAAGAGGAACAGGTAGGTGTTCGCATACTCCTGTCCATCGTAGAGCCTGCCGTTCGATCGGGCCTGGAGAACAACACGACTGCCCTCAGCCGTAATCGTGTCGATCGTGACTTCCAGCGGACGATGCCAAACCTCGCTGACCGTCTTAAGTTTCGGAAGGTACTCTTCACGGGGAATAGTCCCCATAAGTGGTGACCATGCAGTGAGGTCATCGGCATAATGCCGGACGTCGATGCCACCTGAGCCGATGTTCAGAAGGAACTTGGATGCGATCTCGACGCAATCACACATCTGAAGCCTCAGTCAGTTGCTCTAGCCGGGCCAAACGATAGTCGCAGTGACGTTGTTCGAGCAATAGTGGTCCCCGGCGAGTAGTCATAGTTCGACTACGGCGTCTTTCATGGACGGCGAGGGTTGATCGTGTGCATCGCGCTGTCGACCACAGGCGAATGTGCGTAACTCTCAGATCCGCTCCATCCTAGCGGTTTTCGGCGGACGTGGAGCGGCGGATGAATGGGTGGCGGCTTTCAACGCGCAGATTTGATCGGGCGAACGACGGCTATGTTGGCGCAGTTCGCCGATCGTGGCGAACGGCTGCAACTACGCCGTTGGCTTCAGAACGCTGCTCGACAGCAGCCGACCCAAGAGCCGCCGGCTAGTGAATGTCGATTTCGACAGCGCTGACTTTCGGGCTTAGCAGATTAGACTAGCTTTCCCTGCCGGGAGGCCCTTGGGAGTGCTCGGCGCCGTCTTCCGCGAGTGCCGCAAAGCTCCCCTTTATCCCTCCGTTGGGCGAGGAAGGGCTGCGCTCTTCAGGCGCACTTGCATAGGTCGTCGAAAGCTGACGATACTGCCGTGAACTGAACGCAATCAGGGTCATGACCGCGCCGAGTGCGCCGGTGACGCTGAACACCAGGGCCATGCCGCGCTCCGGCCCAGTTCCGTACCAATCGCCGATCGCCTCGGCACCCGCGCCCGTGGTCATGAAAGGTATAGCCAGAAATTGCGTCAGCGGGCCGATCAGGAACGCTGTTAGCGGCGCTGCGGATTGCTCGATGGATTGTGCGAAGCCGAACACCCGTCCCTGCCGCTCGTAGGGCACGACCTTCTGCAGCGTAGTATGCTCGGCTGCCTCGGCATAGGGCCCGAGGAACAGCCAGATCACGCAGCCAACCGCCAGCAGCAGGATCGATGACTGGATGGTGAACACGCTCGCCACCGTCCACACGATCAGGTTAACCAGCAGCAGCGTGCGCAGCGGATTCTTGCCCAGCCCCGTCCTGGCGATGATGAGCCCGCTGACAATGAAGGAGCACGAGGCGAGCGCCCACAGCAGGCCCCATTCCTGCACTTCCATCAGCGACAAGCCATAGGCGTCCATCAGCGCCATGAACACGCCGCCCAGGAAGTTGTTAAAAGTGGTGAAGAAGATCAGCGCGAACAGCCCCGGCACTGCGGCAACCACGAGGATTGTACCCCTCAGGTCCACTTCCTTGCGCGCCCCCGGCGCGGACGAAATCGGTTCCGGGTCGCTGACGCGCACCGTACGCAGGTGCAAGAAGACAAGCGCCGTGAAGCCGATTGCCAGCACCAGCGTACCTCGCATTCCATCCCATGCGACCAGAAAGCCGCTGATGCCTGAGGTCAGCAGGAATCCGACCCCGGTCACCATGCCGACCAGCCCGTTGGCTTTGTCGCGTTTGTCCTCTTCGATCAGCGCGGTGACCAGCGTGGGCAGCGCAATCATACGAATATTGCCGCAGATCACCGCCAGCATCACGAGAAGTATAAACCCCCACAACGTGGCGCCGTCGACCCGTACCAGCGCCTCTTTCGGCGCGAAGAAATAAGCCGCGAGTGAAGCGGCATAGAGAACAAAAGATCCCGCGCTGGAGGCCAGCATGATGCGCTTCTTACGGTTGTGATCCACCAGGCTGCCGAACCAAATCGCGAACCCGGCGGTGAAGACCAAGTATATGCCACCGATCATGCCGGTGACGGTTACCGAACGCGTTTCCAGAAACGCCCAGAACACCAGCGCGAACCAGACTGTGAAATTGATCACGTTCTGCACCAGATTGTTGGCGAGGATCAGATGGAATGGATCGAGCCGGGACATGGTCTGCCTATCTTTCACCCGGAGCCCCGGTGCAATCCAAGGATGCAGGATCCCCATGGGAACGCATAACAGCTCTGTTGAAGGTCAGCTATTCAGGGTTGCCGTCCGATAGCGGAAGTTCGGCATCCGGCCCTACCGCAGGTTTCGGGCCGGGTGAACCTACGGCAGGTTTCGGGCAGCCCAAATCAGCAGCTGAACGTTCGGAAGGCCGGCGGCTGCTGCCCTTACCGCAATTGACTGTCTTTGCTGCCGCGGCGGTTGATCTGGGAGTGGACCACCGTCTTATCCCGAGCCCCCTGGCACGATACGCAGGTGCGAACACCCGGTAGTGCTTCTCGCCGACGAACTGGGATCACCTCGCCACACTCTTCACAATCCTCGAGCCCTTCACCGGCGGGCATCCGTGCGCGAGCCCCGCGAACCGCGTCGTTCACGGTGTCGTCGATCTGATCTTGCACTGCTCCGTCGCGCGACCATCCACCGGCCATATCTGAATCCTCAGGTCTTCTCGGATGAGACGTGGGAATGCGAGCGGCACGGTTCAATCCTTGGTCGAGCCACCGAGCACGTCCCGCAGGTCGAATGTGAACCAACGTCAGCTTACAGGTTTCCCTAAGCGCGCACTGAACGTCCGCAATGTTAGCGGCAGCCGTCTTCGTTGCGCCTGTGAAAACGGCAGCTTCTTGCTCTCGCCGTCCACAAGCTGCCTGTCAGGACAAGCCAACGCCGTGGACATGATCTTGATTGAGCACCATCGTCGGTCCATTATTCAGCCGCCGGCCTTCCTCGGCGGCGACGTAATCGCAACCGTGCTCCTCGAGAAGGTGCATGGCGCCCGTATATTCTACGAGACCATCATCCGGCGAGGCGAGGAAGTCCTGGCTGAGGTCCGCTCAAGCTGGTGCTGCGTCGACGCGGAGACGCTCCGGCCTGCACGGTTAGCTCGCAACATCGTCGACCGGTTCTTCCCTGTAGATGCGACTACCGCATAGCCGCGCGAGCCATATCTCAGGCTGTCTCTGAGAGCGCCGGGCGAAGGGAAATGCGACCTGGCTTCGCAACTGCCTTCAACACGCAACCTATATGCTCGCGCCTTACAATTCGCCCGGGGCGTAGCTATATGAGATTTATCGCGAGGTGGCGCAGGTAGGCGCTCGCGGCTGAGAGACGCAGTGCTCCCGCTTACAAGACGGGAGACTTTCGTGAACCTCATCCAATCTCAACAGCAAGTCGCCATCAACCCGGCTCACAATGTCGGCGACGGCGATACTGGACTACCGCTGGATGGCATTCTGCTGCCCATGGACGACGTGCGACACGAGCTTGGGGCAGCGGCAGCTTGCGGATGGACGGCAGTTCGCGCGGCGACGGCTGCGCTCTCATGAGCCGCGCGATGAACCTTTCTCTCTCCGAGGCGCAGGTCAGGACGCTTTGCGGGAAGTCCGGTGTCTCCATCAGCGCAATGGAGCCGCTCCCTCAGGGTGGCTGCCATCTCGTGTGCACAACCGGCGCCGGCGCCGAGGAAATCCGGCTGGAGCTGAAGAAGTACCTCATCACCACCCCGGTGAAGCGCTTTGCCTTCTACCGCGCCTAAGCTCGCCTAAATCCGCCCGGAGGGGCAATATTGTCATCGCAGGAGCAACGAAGTGGCCAAGAGTCAGCAGAAGAGCAACAAAGAGATCCGAAAGCCGAAGAAGCCTGCGCCAGTAAAACCGAATGCATCGAATCCTTCTCTCAAGGGCGTAGTCACGAGAGCCGACAAACGCAGCTAACGCTAGCTTAGGAGAATATACGATGGCCGAGCTTAACCGAGTGCCTCTGGAAGGCAGCTCATCAAGGCTCGGGCGTATCGGAGACCAGACGAGGCCCGCGGGCGAGCCGAAGGTCGATGGCCAGTGCCAGTTCGAGCTTTACTGCGAGGACCACAAGGGAAGCGGAGCATCGGTCATCCGGTGGCGCTGGCGTCTGTGCTCATCATCAGGCGCCGTGCTGGCGCAAAGTGGATCGTACGAGACGGACGCCGAGTGCTTGGCCGCAATATCAGCGCTCCGCAACTTCGCGGCCTCCGCGCGTCTCATCCGCCAGGAGTAATCGACATGAACGAGCGCACGACGCGGTCCACGGTGACCTTCCGAGCGGCCTTCAAGCTCCCCGAGTTTGATGAAACCCAACTTGCCGGGACCTACGACATCGACACGATAGAACAGGGTATTCAAGGAAACGAGCGCACGGTTTATATCCGCACGGCAACCCTCTTCTACTTGCGGCGGATCGGCCAAACGAGTGTGGTCACGGTCGATCCCAAAGCCTTGTTGGGGGCCCTGGAAGCGGACGCGCTGCACTGTTTGTGACGCAACGCAGCGCGCACATCTCTTGACCCCAGCAGGTCCCCCACCGGGAAGTGGCACAGGTTCATCGTTGAATATCATCGTTCCCAAGGGCGGGATCGCGACACTCGGCCGAGGCCAACCGCCTCGCTAGTCGTCGGCGGGATTTGGTGCAGCTTTGATCTCGGCGTTGGTGAGCAGCACGCGCTGGGGATGCGGCACCGCCTCTAGCGCCGTATCTCGGTCGATCTCCATGAGCGGCTTGATGCGGCCGTCACGAATATCGTAGACCCACCCGTGCAGCCACAGATCCTGCTTCTTCGCGAACGCATCCTGCACGGTAACGGTGCGCGCCAGATTGACAAGTTGATCGCGCACATTGAACTCGACGAAGCGATTGACCTTCGTCTCCGGCGTCGGCTGGTTGCCCAACTCCTCCCAGTGGTCGCTAGCGACGTCACGTGCGGTTTGCAGCCACGTGTCCACGGGCCCGGTCGTGCCGCCATCGAGTGCCGCCTTGATGCCGCCGCAGCCATAGTGGCCGCAGACGATCAAATGCTTCACGCCCAGCACGGTCACTGCATATTGCAGTACCGACATCAGGTTGAGATCGTCGTCATTGACCAGATTGGCGATGTTGCGGTGCAGGAACATACCGCCGGGGGGCGTCATGGTCATTTGCTCGGGGCTGACGCGGCTGTCGGAACAGCCGATCCACAGGAACTCTGGCTTTTGCCCATGCGACTGGCGTTCGAAGAAGTCGGGCTTCTCTTCGACCAACTCGATCGCCCAGGCGCGGTTGGCGAGAAGCAGTTGCTTGTAGTTCTTCATGAGAAGCGGATTCCCGAGGTCGGTGCGTTGATCAGCGGCGCGCTGCGTTCGGCGATGTCGCCGCGCACCGTGACAGCGATGCTGCGGTATTCTGCGCCCTTGATGAAGGCGTTGATGATATCGACGTTGTCGAGATCGACATAGCTGGTCGACGACAAATCGATCAGCAGATTGGCGTTGTCCGGAACCCGGTTCAGCTCCTTCTGAAGCTCGTACTTGTGGATGAAGTACAGGTTACGGCGCGCACGGATCAGGCAATCGCCGTCGTCACAGACGAAGGTGATCGCCGAGCGGAAGTTGCGTGCCACGACGAAGACGAAGCCTACGACCAAGCCGATAACGATGCCGATCAGCAGATCGGTGAACAGGATGGCGCCGATCGTGACGACGAACGGTACGAGCTGGGTCCAGCCTTGCTTGTAGCGGTCGATGAAGAGCTTGGGCTTCGCCAGCTTGTAGCCCGTCGCGATCAACACGGCGGCGAGGGCGGCCAGCGGGATCAAGTTGAGCAGGAACGGGATCAACGCAACGCTGAGCAGCAGCCAGGTGCCGTGCAGCATGGTCGAGAGCTTGCTTTGCGCGCCTGCATCGACGTTTGCTGACGAGCGCACGATCACCGAGGTGATCGGCAGACCGCCGATCAGGCCGGACACGATGTTGCCGCAACCTTGCGCCGTCATTTCCCAGTTCTTGGGCGTGGTACGGCGCTGCGGGTCGAGCTCGTCGACGGCCTTTACGCTGAGCAGGGACTCCAGGCTGGCAACGATCGCCAGCGTCAGAGCGATGGTCCAAACCGCACCGTTGCCGATCTGGGAGAAATCCGGAGTGGCGAAGAACGAGGTGAACTCGCCGAAGCTGTTGGCAACCGGGACTTGCACGAGGTGCGACGCACCCAGTTGCCAATTCGGCTTGAGCATACCGAGCAGAAGATTGCCGCCGACACCGATCAACACCACGACGAGTGGACCGGGCACGAAGCGCAAGGGGCCGTCCTTTGGACGTGCCTTGTCCCACCAGAAGAGAAAGGCGAGACCGGCCAGCGCGATCAGTACGGCGCCTGGGGACAGATGCTCACGCACGGCGATGATGATCGCCGAGAAGGTGTTGGCGCCACCCGCCTCCGTGAATTCAAAGCTGCCCTCGAAATCGCCGTCATACCCAAGCGCGTGCGGCACCTGCTTGAGGATCAGGATCAGGCCGATCGCCGCGAGCATGCCCGTGATGACTGAGGAGGGAACGAATTCGGCGGCAATGCCCGAGCGGGTTGCAGCGAGCGCGATCTGGATCACGCCGGCGAGCATCACCGCGAGCAGAAACGCCTCGAATGATGGTAATTGCTCGATCGCGGTGAAGACGATCACCGTCAGACCGGCGGCCGGGCCGCTGACCGACAAAGGCGATTTGGACAGCGCACCAACGACGATGCCCCCGATGATACCGGCGATCACGCCTGAGAAGAGCGGGGCCCCGGAGGCGAGAGCAACGCCGAGACACAGAGGCAGGGCAACAAGAAAAACAACGATCGACGCCGAAAAATCGGCGCGCAGCGTCTTGAACAGGGGCAAAGACAAGATCAGACCTTGGGTCGGCGCCACGGCCGGATCGGCGGGCTAATCACTTTGTCCTTACACGGCTGCTCCGCTACCCCACCGCCTTATCGCCGCACAGCAATCAATCATTACAGATTGGTAATCGCAACGCATTACGCCGCACGCTTTCCCGACGGTATTGCGCAATGTTGCTGGTCCTTCCTACACTCTTCAAGCTCCTCGAGACATCCGCAGAGGGATCGATGCGGAAAAGCGCCGAACTCGAATGGCGCAGCCGCAGTGCAAACGGCATTAGCGCTCGGAAACGGCAGGCATCCGCTCCGCCGGCATCGTTAACCGCAAGTGCCAATCTACATGGCTCGATCCACACTCGCGCCACCTTACGCCGCTGCGGGCGTTTGGGTAGGGCAAATCGGCCGCGGCGGCCCCGCCCGCACGACCCACATCTCAGCGGAGAAGTCCTCAATGAGCGCGACAGACACCCCGCCGCCCGGCATGCACGACTGGCAGGAGCAGCACCTGCGGCGCTACCTTCAATCCGGCGGCACGGAAGGCCATTTCTTCGATTTCGGCCCGATCAACGCCGAAGGCTATCAACCGATTTGTCTGATCAAGCACGTCGGTCGCAAGACCGGTCGTACACTGATCTTGCCGCTGATCTACGGCATGGCCAAAGGCGAGATCGTCATCGTGGCCTCGAAAGGCGGCGCGCCGGCACATCCCGCCTGGTATCTCAACATCGCAGCGGCGAGCGAGGTCGAGGTCCAGGTTGCCACGCAAGCCTTCCGTGCCACGTGGCGCGAGCCTTCTGGCGCCGAGCGGCAGCGGATCTGGGATCAGATGGTCGCGATCTATCCGCCCTATGCCGAATATCAGGAGAGCACGGATCGCTTGATCCCGCTGGTTCTGATGAAGCCGGTCTCCGCCATCCCGGTCTTCAAGGAAGCCGACCTTGATCGCTGACAAGCGATGCCGGTGTATGCGCCTGTGGCAGCGTGATTCACGGTAACCATCGCTACGATAGGTTTGGCTGCAGCTTCGACCGAAATCAGGCAAGCCTTAGATGCAAGGCCTGCGATCCAAGCGCGCATGCTGCCTATGAACGTATGGCCGCTGTCATGACACGCATCATACAGCTGCAAGGACTGGAATGTTGGCGCCCATGCACATATTGCAAAAGCCGTGCGGTCCTTAGCGAAGCGCGTCTAGAAGGTCGGTATGGAATGCGTTTGGCGCTTGGATCTGAGGCGAATGGCCGTAATCCGGGTAGACTATCAGCCGCGCGCCGGGAATTCGCCGCGCCGCCTCGCGTGCCAACAGCGGATAGTTTCCCAGTCGCGCCGCTAATACCTTGTCGGCTCGGTTCTTGCCTATGGCGGTATTGTCCTTCTCGCCGACCATCAGCACCGTTGGCACTGCGACGCGCTCCAGTTCATGGATGACCGGCTGGTTGAAAACCATGTCCGCGGTCAAGGCCTGATGCCATGCGACGACCTCGCCCTCCGGACCCAGGTACATCGAGGCCAGCATGTCGACCCAGCGATCGTACTCAGGCCGCCATTCGCCGGCATAATAGGTTGCCTGCTGGTAGGCCTTGATGCTGGCGCGGGTTGTCTTGCGCTCGCCCTCGTACAGCGAGTCTACTGTTGCATTAGGAACGCCCATGGCCCGCCAGTCCTCGAGGCCGATGGGGTTGACCAGCACCAGCTTCGACACGGCCTCGGGATACTGCAATGCGTACCGCATTGCCAGCATACCGCCCATGCTGTGGCCGACGACCACTGGCTTCTCGACACCAAGCGACGCCACTAAGGCGGCGGTATTGGCGGCGAGCGTGTGCAGCCCGTATTGGTAGCGCGCGGGCTTGCTCGATTTGCAGAAGCCGATCTGATCGGGTGCCACCACCCTATAGCCGGCCGCAACAAGTCGGCGGATCGTACCTTCCCAGCTGCCAGCGCAGAAGTTCTTTCCGTGGAGCAACACGACGGTTCGGCCATTAGCGCCTGGCGGGCGGATATCTAAATATGCCATTTCCATGGCTTCGCGCTGGCTCGTCAGCGGATAGCGCTGTACCGGCCAGCCATAGTCGAAGTCGGCAAGCATCGGATGAGCCGCGGCCGATACCGCAGGGACTAGCACCGCCATCGCCAGCAAGAGTCTGATCATAGCTCATCCATTGCGTTGCGAAAAAGCACCTTGTAAACTGCTCGGCAGCCAAGTGAAGGTACCTGAACGACCGACAGCTATCAGCAAGCGAATTCGACTCTTCGAACGGAGGCTATTGTCAGCTTCTCGGAACCGAACCTCTGCTTAAAGCCTTCGCTTCGTGAGGGAGTGACGATATGGCACTTGGACGCCACACGACGATAGCCCTGGGTTCTGCCCTCGCTACTGCAGGCACGCTGGTTCTCTACCGCCAGGCATCGAAATCGCAGAGCGAGTGGGACGAGACCCGGGTCGGATACCTCCCACTCGACAAGCTGAAGCAGCTAGGCGACGATCTCTGGATCGTGGATACAACGATCACCGCGAGTGGCCTGTGCCTGCCGGTGCGGATGACGATCATCCGGTTGCCGAACGGCGATCTCATGCTCCATTCGCCCACCCGCTGCACGGCCGAGCTCACGGCGAGCATCTCCGCACTGGGGCGGATTGCGCATCTGATCGCTCCAACCTTCGCTCACTGGCTGTATCTGCGCGACTGGCAGGCTGCCTTTCCGGAAGCAACGAGTTGGGCAGTGCCGGGCCTTCGTGATCGTGCACAGGTGCAGACCTCTGGCACGCGCATCGACCGGGACCTTGGGGAAGACGCACCTTCACAATGGCGCGACGTGATCGAACAGGGACTGGTCGCCGGTGGCGGTGGCTTCGAGGAGTGCTTCTTTTTTCACCGCCCCTCGGCCACGCTGCTGCTGTGTGACCTCATCCAGAACTTGGAGGCCTCGAAGCTCGCGCCGCTTGCCCGAATGGTCGCGCGGGCTGCAGCGGGAACGCGTGGAACGACGGCGTTGCACGTGCGGACAGCGTTGCGCCTGGGAGGAAGCGAAGCCAAAGCTCAGGTGCAAAAGATCGTGCGACTGCAGCCCCGGCGAGTCATCTTTGCACATGGGGCCCCCTTCGAGAAAGATGCCGCGGCGCGTTTGCGTTGCGCATTCGCCTGGCTCGTTCGCGAATAGCCTTCGCTATTGCTTCGGGACACCAGCAGTCGCAGGCCAATCGGCTAACCGCAACAAAGGTGTCAACGTAGCGCCAGTCGACAGCCTTGATCCTGGTCGTACGAGCCCCGCATCAGACCATGAACGAACGACTGGTTT
>NZ_JBFNXR010000035.1:0-36633 GCF_040813635.1 Novosphingobium rhizovicinum
TGTTGGCGCCCATGCACATATTGCAAAAGCCGTGCGGTCCTTAGCGAAGCGCGTCTAGAAGGTCGGTATGGAATGCGTTTGGCGCTTGGATCTGAGGCGAATGGCCGTAATCCGGGTAGACTATCAGCCGCGCGCCGGGAATTCGCCGCGCCGCCTCGCGTGCCAACAGCGGATAGTTTCCCAGTCGCGCCGCTAATACCTTGTCGGCTCGGTTCTTGCCTATGGCGGTATTGTCCTTCTCGCCGACCATCAGCACCGTTGGCACTGCGACGCGCTCCAGTTCATGGATGACCGGCTGGTTGAAAACCATGTCCGCGGTCAAGGCCTGATGCCATGCGACGACCTCGCCCTCCGGACCCAGGTACATCGAGGCCAGCATGTCGACCCAGCGATCGTACTCAGGCCGCCATTCGCCGGCATAATAGGTTGCCTGCTGGTAGGCCTTGATGCTGGCGCGGGTTGTCTTGCGCTCGCCCTCGTACAGCGAGTCTACTGTTGCATTAGGAACGCCCATGGCCCGCCAGTCCTCGAGGCCGATGGGGTTGACCAGCACCAGCTTCGACACGGCCTCGGGATACTGCAATGCGTACCGCATTGCCAGCATACCGCCCATGCTGTGGCCGACGACCACTGGCTTCTCGACACCAAGCGACGCCACTAAGGCGGCGGTATTGGCGGCGAGCGTGTGCAGCCCGTATTGGTAGCGCGCGGGCTTGCTCGATTTGCAGAAGCCGATCTGATCGGGTGCCACCACCCTATAGCCGGCCGCAACAAGTCGGCGGATCGTACCTTCCCAGCTGCCAGCGCAGAAGTTCTTTCCGTGGAGCAACACGACGGTTCGGCCATTAGCGCCTGGCGGGCGGATATCTAAATATGCCATTTCCATGGCTTCGCGCTGGCTCGTCAGCGGATAGCGCTGTACCGGCCAGCCATAGTCGAAGTCGGCAAGCATCGGATGAGCCGCGGCCGATACCGCAGGGACTAGCACCGCCATCGCCAGCAAGAGTCTGATCATAGCTCATCCATTGCGTTGCGAAAAAGCACCTTGTAAACTGCTCGGCAGCCAAGTGAAGGTACCTGAACGACCGACAGCTATCAGCAAGCGAATTCGACTCTTCGAACGGAGGCTATTGTCAGCTTCTCGGAACCGAACCTCTGCTTAAAGCCTTCGCTTCGTGAGGGAGTGACGATATGGCACTTGGACGCCACACGACGATAGCCCTGGGTTCTGCCCTCGCTACTGCAGGCACGCTGGTTCTCTACCGCCAGGCATCGAAATCGCAGAGCGAGTGGGACGAGACCCGGGTCGGATACCTCCCACTCGACAAGCTGAAGCAGCTAGGCGACGATCTCTGGATCGTGGATACAACGATCACCGCGAGTGGCCTGTGCCTGCCGGTGCGGATGACGATCATCCGGTTGCCGAACGGCGATCTCATGCTCCATTCGCCCACCCGCTGCACGGCCGAGCTCACGGCGAGCATCTCCGCACTGGGGCGGATTGCGCATCTGATCGCTCCAACCTTCGCTCACTGGCTGTATCTGCGCGACTGGCAGGCTGCCTTTCCGGAAGCAACGAGTTGGGCAGTGCCGGGCCTTCGTGATCGTGCACAGGTGCAGACCTCTGGCACGCGCATCGACCGGGACCTTGGGGAAGACGCACCTTCACAATGGCGCGACGTGATCGAACAGGGACTGGTCGCCGGTGGCGGTGGCTTCGAGGAGTGCTTCTTTTTTCACCGCCCCTCGGCCACGCTGCTGCTGTGTGACCTCATCCAGAACTTGGAGGCCTCGAAGCTCGCGCCGCTTGCCCGAATGGTCGCGCGGGCTGCAGCGGGAACGCGTGGAACGACGGCGTTGCACGTGCGGACAGCGTTGCGCCTGGGAGGAAGCGAAGCCAAAGCTCAGGTGCAAAAGATCGTGCGACTGCAGCCCCGGCGAGTCATCTTTGCACATGGGGCCCCCTTCGAGAAAGATGCCGCGGCGCGTTTGCGTTGCGCATTCGCCTGGCTCGTTCGCGAATAGCCTTCGCTATTGCTTCGGGACACCAGCAGTCGCAGGCCAATCGGCTAACCGCAACAAAGGTGTCAACGTAGCGCCAGTCGACAGCCTTGATCCTGGTCGTACGAGCCCCGCATCAGACCATGAACGAACGACTGGTTTCTAGGAGCAGCTCTGGCGTTGCGAACGGCGGCCCTGTCGGCGGATCGAGCCTTGCTCGCAGGTCGCGCGATTCTCGCGAGGCTACCACGAGTTTCACTCATCCAAGCTCACCGACGTTCACGATTTTAGATTCGACTTATATAAGCTAGAACTGTACTCCTCACTCATGGGCAAACTGGAGATGAGCCAATGATTTCAGGATTGGTAGGCGCGGAATTCCGCCGTCTCGAAGAGTGCGAGTATGACGGTCAACCAGCCCGTGCGGTCATCGCCGAGCGCACGTACCCGACCGATCCAGACGATCTTTGGGATGCCTTGACGACCGCGGACCGTATCGCGCGCTGGTTCGCGCCTGTTACTGGCGATCTTCGCTTGGGCGGCCGATATCAGATAAAGGGCAATGCATCCGGCACGATCACACGATGCGATCCGCCGCAGGAGCTGGACCTCACATGGGAGTTCGGTGGCGGCACCAGCTGGGTCATGGTGCGACTGGCAGCGCGTGGAAGCGGCACCCATCTCACACTCGAGCATGTCGCGCCGATCGGCATCATGGAGGAGCATTGGGAAACCTATGGACCTTCTGCGGTCGGGACCGGCTGGGATCTGTCGCTGGCGGGACTGGGCATTCATATCGGAACAGGCGCTTCGATCGACCATGACGAGTTCGAGAAATGGTCGACGTCCGACGAAGGAAAGATCTTCGTCCGTCAAAGCACCTCCGCATGGGCGCAAGCGCACCGTGCTGCCGGCGGTGCCCCCGAGACGGCCGATGCTATGGCTGAGCGCACAGCGAAATTCTACACCGGCGCGAGCTGATGCACGCCTTCGATGTTCTCGGTGATCCGGTAAGGCGGCGATTGCTCGAAATGATGGCCGAGGGCGAACGTAGCGCGGGTGAGATGAGCGCTGTCGTGCAGGCCGAGTTCGGCATAAGCCAGTCGGCTGTGTCGCAGCATCTGAAAGTCCTGCGCGATTGCGGATTTGCCAACGTCCGCATTGATGGTGCCCGACGGCTTTACGCGGTCGATGCAGCGCCCATGCGCGAGATAGACCTCTGGCTCGATCGCTTTCGCATGTTCTGGACGCCCAAACTAGAAGCGCTCGCGACGGAAGTGGCCAGAGGCAAACGCGCAAGGCGCGATCCATAGATCGGCTGTCGCATTCAACGGAGCATCCCGATGAGCCACCGCATTTTTTCGACCAGCGTCGCCAGCGTTTACGTCCACTATGGTCGCCAAGGCTGAGAAAAAGGGCCGCACGAAAGCGGAAGTCGACGAGATCCTCCGTTGGCTGACAGGCTTTAGCTGGGCGCAACTGGTCGCCGAGCTGGAGAATAAACTAGCTTCGAAGACTTCTTTGCGAGCCCGCCCGCGATGAACCCGGCTCGATCGCTCATCACCGGCAAGGTGTGCGGCGTGCAGGTTGAGGATGTGGAAGAACCTACAATGCGGGAGATCCGCTATCTCGACAAGCTGGTCGATGAACTCGCTAAGGGGAAGGCGATGGAGAAAATCCTGCGAGCTTGAGCGCGTCTATTAGGGGTTCTGACGATGATTGCAGATCACGATGCCTACATAGCTGAAGCTCCCGAGGATTTCCGTCCTCTGCTGGTTCAGTTGCGCGCTCAACTCGCGAGCGCGCTGCCTGACGCCGAAGAGGTCATCGCCTACAAGTTGCCGGGGTTCAGGATCGGACAATCCATTATCGCTGGCTATGCAGCTTTCAGCAAGCAATGCGGCCTCTACATATCTCCTTCAGCCGTCGCATCGCATGCTGACGAAATTGCCGACGCAGGGCTCAAGTCAACCAAGACTGGCGTCACGTTCTCTCTGAGCAAGCCAATTCCGGGGGAGCTCGCCCGGAAGCTCGCCATTGCTTCCCGACAAGCTCACGATCTCTGAGCGGTCGGTTCGCGATGGTGAAGGCGAAGGTCTTTGGCATCTATTGCCCGTAGCCGAAGGTAGCTTTCACGCCTGCCGAGCTGCGCCCGAATGACCGCATTGTCGGCGGCTCCAGAATTGGTAATCGCCGCGCTCAATGTTGGCTAAGCGTGCCGCCGGTTGGGAAGTTGCCAGTCTGGACACGACACGAGGACATCGTGCACTAAGCGGATATCAGTTGGCGGCGCGTGGGCTTGCCTCCGCTCCTCTCAGCTAGATTTGAGGAAATCCGCCGTGATGTCACTCCAGCTTGCCGCAGTCGTTGCTGCCACCCTCTTTTCCGGAGCGGCGCTTTACATCACTCTGGTTGAGCATCCTGCCCGCATGCATCTCGACGATGCTCCATTGCTCGCTCAGTGGCAGCCAAGCTACAAACGGGCACTTCCTATACAGTCTGGCCTCGCGATCGTCGCCGGGCTGGCAGGCCTCTTGGCTGGGTATGTCTCTTGGGATTGGCGGTGGCTTGCTGGGGGCGTCGTGATGTTGGCGAACTGGCCGTTCACTCTGTTAGCCATCGCGCCAGTCAACAAGCGCTTGATGGCAATGCAGGAACGTGAAGCTGGTGCGGAGAGCCGTGCGATGCTCATCCAGTGGGGGAGACTACACATCGTGAGGAGCGCGCTGGGCGCGGCGTCGACGGTGCTTTTCCTGTGTGGCTTCGCGGCGACCAGCTAACGTCCGTTTCCCATCCAAATATTGCGACTGAGCGTGCCGCAGGCGCCGCCTGTATCCGGTCATTTATTGCCTGATGTTTCTGCGTGAACGTACGGCCGGTTTCGACAGCGCGATCCAGGCAGCTAAACGACCGGTTTGTCGGCGAATTTGCTTGTCCCGGAGGGCTACTGCGCGCGCATTGCTGAGATGAACGCCTGAAACGCGGCGCTGGGTTGCCGTCGGCTGGGGTAATATAGATGGTTTGGCGGTAGAGCCGGCGCCCAGCCTGACAGCACTTCAACAAGCTCTCCACTCGCGATGTGGGGCGCTGCCTGTTGGTCAATAAGGCAGGATACCCCGATCCCAGCCAAAGCTGCATCCCGCATCACATCGACGTCATTGGTGATGAAGGTTGAAGGCACAGTCCGTTCAATCAAAGCGCCGTCACGTTCGAACTCCCAGCGGTGCAACGCGCCGGACGAGGTGTGCCGATAGCTGATGCAGCGATGGCGTGCGAGATCGTCCGGCTCGATGGGGCGGCCCTGCTCGGCGAGATAGGCCGGCGAAGCGACGAAGATCAGCGGCACGGGGTCGCTGATCCGTACGGAGATCATGTCCCCTTGCAACTCCTCCTCGTGCCGCACGCCGCAATCGAAGCGCTCAGCCACGATATCGACCAGTCCGTCGTTGACCACCAGTTCGACCATTATTTCGGGATAGATGCGCGCCAGCACGGCAAGGCGCGGCAGCACGATGTGGATCGCGGCCGGGCGATGCGCGTTCACGCGCACCCGTCCACGCGGCCGATCGCGAGCGAGATCGAGAACGCCGAGCCCCTCCTCGACCGCTGCCATGGCCGGCCGAAGGCGCAGCAGCAGGTCTTCTCCGGCGCTAGTCGGCGCCAGTGACCGGGTCGTGCGGTCGA
This sequence comes from Novosphingobium rhizovicinum, assembly GCF_040813635.1. Lineage (NCBI taxonomy): Bacteria > Pseudomonadati > Pseudomonadota > Alphaproteobacteria > Sphingomonadales > Sphingomonadaceae > Novosphingobium > Novosphingobium rhizovicinum. The sequence goes on from NZ_JBFNXR010000035.1 coordinate 5,686, forward strand.
GCAGCCGGACGCCCAGCTTCGCCTCCAGCGTGCGCATCGCATGGCTGAGCGCAGAGCGGGACAGACCCAAGCGAGTAGCAGCCTTAGCGAAGCTCCCCGCTTCTGCGATCTCGACGAAAACGGCGAGACCTGACCACAGCTCGCGATCCATCGGTGAAAATCCTTCAGCAACCCGTGCGAGCTGAATGCTCTAATCACGGGGGAGCTCGCAAGCCATATCGACAGGCACGACGCACTGGGGACAACGATGAGCCTTCGATCCTATCACGCACTCGGCAACTCGGGCCTGCTGGTCAGCCCGCTGGCGCTCGGCACCATGACCTTCGGCACGCCGCGTTGGGGTATGGATGCGCATGCCAGCCGTGCCGTGTTCGACCGCTACGTCGATCTCGGCGGAAATTTCATCGACACGGCGGATGTCTATTCGGGCGGCGCGTCCGAGGAGATGGTCGGCGCCTTCGTGAAGGATGCGGGACTGCGCGACCGCCTGGTGATCGCGACCAAATCGGGTTTCGCGACCGGCAAGGGCACCCTGTCGGGCGGCAACGGCGCGCGCCATGTCCATGCCGCGGTCGATGGCTCGCTGGGACGGCTCGGCGTGGACGTGATCGACGTCTACTGGATCCACATTTGGGACGGGATCACGCCGGCCGAGGAATTGCTCGAGACGATGAGCGGCCTGATCCGCGCAGGCAAGATCCGCTATTGGGGACTGTCCAATAGCCCGGCTTGGTATGTCGCCCAACTCGCGACCCTGGCGCGCGCCCGCGGCCTGCCCTTGCCGGTTGGCCTGCAGTACTTCTATTCTCTGGCGGAGCGAGGGGCGGAGAACGAGCATATCCCGCTCGGCCGCGCCTTCGGTCTCGGCCTGGTGCCCTGGAGCCCGCTCGCTTATGGCCTCCTCACCGGGAAATACGATCGCGCCACCGTAGAAGCGGCGCCATCGCGTGGCGGCGGCGTGCCTAACACCGGCGGTGCCGCTGGCGAAAGGGCCGAAGGCGACAAGCGGCTCGATGGCGACAATCCCTTCGGCGACTCCCTGTTTACCGAGCGCAATTGGCGGATCGTCGATGAGGTCAAGCGGGTGGCGCGGGAGGCCGGCGAAAGTCCGGCTCGGGTCGCGCTGCGTTGGGTGGTCGGACGATCCGGGGTCGCCTCTACACTCATGGGCGTCAGCCGACCGGAACAGGTTACGGACAACGTCGCGGCCCTCGATCTGGAACTATCGCTCGAACATCTCGCCGCGCTCGAAGCCGTGAGTAGCGGTAGTGAGGGTTTCCTTTATGGCCTTTTCCAATCGCAAGTTCGCAACCAAATCGTGTTCGGCGGAGCAGAAGTCGTCAGTTCGCTCGATTGAAACCGGTCCAGAGCGCTTTTCGCGAATATCCGACCGAATGGCGGCTGTCTGACCTTGAAACAAACCAGAGCATGGTCGTTTCAAGGCAGCAGTTGCTGGGCGCCGTGAGATAAATGATCGGCAGCTTTTAGGGAGCGGTTTCGTTGCATCAAACGGCGGCTTTGTTGGCCTTAATCATCTAAATCGGTCAACCGAGCTGGCATATCCCGCTTGGCATGAAGCACACGCCAGACATCCACATGGGTTTCGAGTTCCAGGTAGAAAACGAGCCACGGAAATCCTTTCAACCCTATGGTCCTCAATCCGGGTAAGTTCAGCTCATGAGACCACCGTGGAGACCCTGCCGCCGGCATTTCGCCGATGAAGGCATAGACCTGTTCAAGTGCATCAATGAAACCCAAAGCCACATCCGCGTCGGCTTCGTCCGCGTAATACTCGACCGCAAGGTCCACATCCTCCCGCGCTTTGGCGCGCGGTATGACCGGTTTTGAGGTCACGACCCCGTGCGTTGCGTCACACGGTCACGAAGGCCCTGGAAATATCCGGGATCGACCGGCGCGGTGGCGGCCGAACTGGCGCCTTCCAGAAGCATTTCCCGAAGGCGCTGTATGTCCTGATCCTTGCGGATCAATTCCCGCACATACTCGCTGCTCGTGCCATAGCCACGCGTGTTGACCTGTTGGTCCACAAACGCCTTGAGCGCATCCGGCAGCGAAATGTTCATCGTCGACATGGGCTGGGATATAGCGAGTTTGGCAAAATTTGGCAAGATATGACAATGCTCAATCGCTGAACACGGTGCCGTTCCGATATCTTCCGATTGGTCAATTCTGGCCACCGGAGAACTATCATGGGACATTCAGACCTCGAACCCGCCATCACGATCGGCGCCCCTGGAATGCCGGGCAGAATGTCGGGCCCAAGCGCCCACTGAAGCCGCGCGATATCTGGGCAATCCGCTTTTATCTCGACGAGCATCGGCGGTTACGCGATCGGACGTTGTTCGACCTAGCGATCGACAGCAAGCTTCGCGGCTGCGACCTCGTCAAGCTCAGGATCGGTGATATCGTCAGCGGCGGGAGCATACGTAATCGATCAACTGTAATCCAGCAGAAGACGGGAAGGCCCGTGCAATTCGAGATCATGACGGAAGGTCGAAGAAGCCCCAGAGCATGGCTGGAGCGACGCGGCGGCTCCGCGCACGACTTTCTCTTTCCCAGCCGCGTGGATTACATGGGTCATCTCAGCACAAGGCAGTACGCCCGTCTTGTCGATGAGTGGGTTTCGACGGTGGGGCTGGATCATCGCGAGTATGGCACGCACTCCCTGCGACGCACAAAAGCCGCATTGATATACAAGGCGACTGGAAATCTACGAGCAGTGCAGATCCTGCTCGGCCATACCAACATCGAGAATACGGTCCGATATCTCGGCGTTGATATCGACGACGCCCTCACTCTCTCCGAGAGAACCGAAATCTGAACTGACCTCCGGCTCCGCGACCTGCTCGCGAAGCCAGCCCCTGATAATAGACCGATGGCCGCTATCGGTGATCGGCTCCAGAAACAAGGCGGGCCAAAATCGGCGGAAGTGGATCTATGAGAGATCAAAGCGTCGGCCGCGCTATGCTTCCACTGCCTCCGGACGGAAGCTGTGATCCGCATGTGCTCGAAAGTTGAGCAACTTCGTCGGCATGTCCCCGATACGGAAGGAGTAGGTCACGCCCGCTGCGATGAACATCGAGCCGCCGGCAAGTAGCGCCTTGTTGCCCCAGTGCAACGATCCCTCGGCTACATAGAAAATTTCGTCTGCATCATGTGCGTGCGGTGCGATCAGCGTGTGCGGATTAAGGCGCATCTCCATCAACTGCATCGTAGTGGCATCCCCTTCTTCGTGGAAGCACAACTGTCCTTCTAATTCGGTTGGATCGATGTGGTCACGCATCCATTCCATGGGGATGTCGCCGATCTTGCGCCAGGTGAGTTCGGTTTCGTGATGCACACGGATGGACATGATCTTCTCCCGTTCTGTTAAGATCATTGCCTCATCGCATGAGAGGATTTCGACTGTATCGCGGTGAACGGCCAATCTTGCGCCTCAAACGGCCACGAGCATGAAGGAGGATGCCGCGTCGATGTCCGTTATTAAGACCGATCCCGGCTGCGATCTTGGGCTGATCCCGCTTGCCGCGATGGACCGGCGGCCGTTTGCGGGAGCCATCATCCAAGACGAATACGACATCAACGCACCCTGGCATCATCACGACATGCACCAGCTTCAATACGCGTTTGAGGGCTCGATGGAGGTCGAGGATGAGCACGGTCGACATCTTTTGCCGCGCAGTCTGGCAGCGTGGGTCCCAGCTGGCACCCGCCACCGCAACAGCCTGCACCGCATCCGCTCAGTGTCAGTGCTGCTCATGCCAAGCTGCGTTCCCAACGCCGGGCATGGGGTGCGGATCCTGCGCGTCTCACCGCTGATGCGCGCGATGCTTGCTGAGGCCGGGCGCTGGCCGCTCGCTGAGCCGATGAACAGTACGGGCCGCGCTTTCTTTGCCGCTTTTGCGCGCCTGTGCCGGGAATGGATTGCCGACTGTGCGCCGCTGACCCTGCCAACCAGCACCGACACCGTGCTGAACAAGGCGCTGGCGCTCGTTCGCGCAGATCCGGCGGGTTGCACACTGGCTGAGGCGATCGCAGTAGCCGGACTTTCGGAGCGGACACTGCGGCGGCGTTGCCAGTTACACCTTGGGATGGGCTGGGATGAATATCGAAGGCGCGCCCGCCTGCTGGCGTCACTCGAGCCGTTGACCGAGAGCGATCAGTCCATAGCCATCATCGCCGCTGGTGTCGGCTTCGAAAGCCAGAGCGCCTATGCCCGCGCCTTCCGGCACTTCACCGGACAGACGCCGCAAGCCTTCCGTCAAACTGTTAGGAAGTAAGCGACCATCTAGGCGACACTTACCGTATGAATTTACGGCGGCTTTCGGCCGATTGATCATGTACGCAGGTCCGCCTGAGCCGCCACGAGCCCATCTGCGCTTATCAGCACCATTCAATTTCCGGCTTCAGTCACCGAGTCTGCAACCGCCCTAGCCGAGCCCCTCGGCGGGCGGGAGCCTCGCGATGACGCCCACCAAACTGCTGATCGGCCAGATACTCGTTGTGTTCGCAGTCGTGCTTCTGGGCGTCTGGGCTGCAACCCAATGGGCGGCGGCAATGCTCGCCTACCAGCCGCAACTGGGCGCGCCTTGGTTCCTACTAGGGGGCAAGCCGATCTACCGCCCCTGGGCCCTGTTCGGCTGGTGGTTCCATTATGATGCCTATGCGCCGGCCGTCTTCGACAAGGCGGGTATGTTGGCGGGGGCGAGTGGTTTTGTGGGCTGCGGCGCTGCAATCTTTGGCTCGCTCTGGCGCGCTCGGCAATCACGCCATGTCACCACTTACGGGTCAGCGCGTTGGGCCAGCGGGCGCGAGATCGAGCGGGCAGGGCTGCACCGCGACGCCGGTGTCATGCTCGGCGCGTTGGGTGGGCGCTATCTACGCCATGATGGGCCCGAACATGTCATGGCCTTTGCGCCGACCCGGTCCGGCAAGGGGGTCGGTCTCGTGGTGCCAACCCTTCTATCCTGGACCGGCTCGGCGGTCGTCCACGACATCAAGGGTGAGAACTGGACGCTAACCGCCGGCTGGCGCAGCCGCTTTTCGTACTGCCTGCTGTTCAATCCCACCGATGCGGCGTCAGCTCATTACAACCCGCTCATCGAAGTGCGGCGTGGCGTGAACGAAGTGCGCGACGTCCAGAACATCGCCGACATACTCGTCGATCCCGAGGGTGCGCTCGAACGCCGTAACCACTGGGAGAAGACGAGTCATTCGCTGCTGGTCGGTGCAATCCTCCACATTCTCTATGCCGAGGAGGAGAAGACGCTGGCGCGGGTCGCGACCTTCCTGTCCGATCCGCAGCGCAGCTTCGTTGCCACGCTCCGGCGGATGATGACCACCAATCATGTGGGTAACGACGAGCATCCCCAGGTTCATCCGGTCGTCGCGTCCGCGGCGCGCGAACTGCTCAACAAAAGCGAGAATGAGCGGTCAGGCGTCCTGTCCACCGCCATGTCTTTCCTGGGACTGTACCGCGATCCAACCGTCGCCGAAGTCACCTCGCGCTGCGATTGGCGCATCGCCGATCTGATCGAGGCCGAGCGGCCCTGTTCGCTCTATCTCGTTATCCCGCCTTCAGACATCAGCCGCACCAAGCCCCTTGTGCGTCTCATCCTCAACCAGATCGGTCGCCGTCTCACCGAGAGGCTCGACGGTGCGGACAAGAGCAAGTCAAGGCGCCAGCTTCTGATGATGCTCGACGAGTTCCCGGCGCTCGGCCGCCTCGACTTCTTCGAAACAGGCCTCGCCTTCATGGCCGGCTACGGCATCCGCGCCTTCCTGATCGCCCAGAGCCTCAATCAGATCGAGAAGGCCTATGGCGAGCACAATTCCATCCTCGACAACTGCCATGTCCGCGTCGCTTTCGCGACCAATGACGAGCGGACTGCCAAGCGCATTTCCGATGCGCTTGGCACTGCGACCGAACAGCGGGCGATGCGCAACTATGCCGGGCATCGGCTCGCGCCCTGGCTGGCCCATGTCATGGTCAGCCGGCAAGAAACCGGGCGTCAGCTCCTAACACAGGGCGAAGTGATGCAGCTTTCGCCGGACGAGGAACTTGTCCTTGTTGCCGGCCTGGCTCCGGTGCGCGCCCGCAAGCTGCGCTACTATAGCGATCGCAATTTCAGGTGCCGGGTGGCCCCGGCGCCGGTTCTTGCCGCAGGGCCGCGGCCCTATGCCGATCGGCCAGAGGCGCGAGGTGAGGACTGGTCGAACCAGGTTCGCCGCCCCGACATCCGGCTGCACCAGGCTCATGATGCTGCCGGCGACCAGGAGGATGGCGGGATGCAGCAGCAGCGCCATCCCGGCCTTCCCGAGCAGTCCACGAGGACGGTGGCGGCAGCCGACACCAAGGAATCGCAGCTCGTACCCGATGATGACGACGTTGCGGCCGACAAACGCGCCATGGATCAGGCGCAGGGCCTCAGTGCCGTTGCGCGGGGCTACGCCATCAACGAGGCCGCCCATCGCGACCTCGTGCCGGGATCGTGAGGCAGCGATGAGAACTCGCCAGAACCTCTATCTCGACCGCGAGATCGGCGATGCACTCGAAGCGCTGGCTGCGGGGAGCCGCGGCAACAAGAGCCGGCTGGTCAACGATGCGCTTCGCGATTGGCTTGCGCGCCGCGCCACGAAAGAGATCGACGATCTGCTCAAGCTCCGGCTCGATCGTATGTCGAGGGATATTGCCGGTGCCCGGCGCGATATCGACGTCCTGCTCGAGAGCCTCTCGCTCTTCGTCCGCTACCAGTTGATGGTGACGGCGACCTTGCCCGAGGCCGATGCGGTCAGCCAAGCGATCGGGCGCGACAGGTTCGAAGCCTTCGTTGCGCAGGTCGGCAGGCGGATCGCCTCGGGAAAACGCACCTTAGGACCAACCGAGCGGAGTGGGGGCGCGGCATGACCGTCGGGCGCCTCGATACGACGACCGGCGCCGCAACCGTGCAGGCGCGACGTCGCACCATGCTGCGCACCGCCATGGGGCCGGCGATCGGGGCGGCACTCTCGGATCCCCGTGTCATCGAGATCATGGTCAATCCCGACGGAGCGCTACGCGTTGACATCCTCGGGGAGGGGCGGGTCGATACCGCCGTCCGGCTCGATCCGGCGCAGGTCGAGCGGATCGTTCGGCTGGTTGCCTCGCATGCTCGCGCAGAAATCCACGGCGAGCGACCCATTATCTCGGCCGAACTGCCACCCCATGGCGTGGGCGCTGGTGAACGATTCGAGGGATTGCTGCCGCCTGTTTCCACCGCCCCCTGCTTCTCCATCCGCAAACCGGCGGCCCGCATCTACACCCTGGCCGACTATGTCGCCGACTGCATCATGACGGTCGACATTGCGCGGCAGCTTTCATCCGGGGTTGCGGAGCGACGCAATATCTTGGTGGCCGGCGGGACTAGTTCGGGCAAGACGACGCTTGCCAATGCTCTTCTTGCCGAAATGGCTCATCTCGATGAGCGCGTCATCCTGATCGAGGATACACGCGAACTTCAGTCGCCCGCGCCCGACACGGTTGCTCTGCGCACACGGGCGGGGAGCGTCACCATGGGCGACCTCGTGCGCTCGACGTTGCGCCTGCGACCAGACCGCATCATCGTTGGCGAGGTGCGCGGGCCTGAAGCGCTCGACATGCTGAAGGCCTGGAACACCGGTCATCCCGGCGGGATCGCCACCGTTCACGCAAACAGCGCAGCATCGGCTCTCTACCGGATCGAGCAACTCATACAGGAGGCGGTGGTCACCGTGCCGCGTCGGCTGATCGCCGATGCCGTCGACCTCATCGTCTTCATCGCCGGGCGCGGCACCGCGCGCCGCGTTGCGGGCATTGCCCGGGTCGCCGGGCTCGATGCGCAAGGCAACTACGCCCTCGTCAATCTTATCCCTGACACCTCACCCAACCTCTGAAGGAGACTGAATATGCGTGCCATGCTCTTCCCTATTCGCTTCCTCGCCGGCGGGCTCGCCCTTGGGCTTACCCTTGCGATCACCGGCACCGCACATGCCAGCGGCTCTGGCATGCCATGGGAACAGCCGCTCCAGCAGGTGCTGGAATCGGTACAGGGGCCGGTCGCCAAGATCGTGGCTGTAATCATCATCATCGTCACGGGCCTGACGCTGGCGTTCGGCGAGAGTGCCGGCGGCTTCCGTCGGCTGATTCAGATCGTCTTTGGCCTGTCGATCGCCTTTGCTGCCAGCTCGTTCTTCCTCTCCTTCTTCAGCTTCGGCGGCGGAGCGCTGGTGTCATGAGCCACATCGCGGGCTTCGAGGCGCCAATCCACGCCAGCCTGGGATCGCCGATACTGCTCGGCGGTGCACCGCGTGCGATCGCGATCGTCCACGGCACGATCGCCGCGGCACTCGGCCTCGGCCTGCAGCAATGGCTGGTCGGGATTGGCCTTTGGGCGGTCGGCCACAGTTTGGCGGTGTTCGCCGCACGCCGCGACGCGGATTTCGCGCCGGTTCTGCTTCGCCACCTGCGCCAGAAAGGTCATCTGGCATGCTGAATCTTTCCGAATATCGCTCGCGGACCGATCGGCTGGCCGATCATTTGCCCTGGGCCGCGCTGGTCGCACCCGGCGTCGTCCTCAACAAGGATGGCAGCTTCCAGCGCTCCTTCGCGTTTCGTGGGCCGGACCTCGAAAGCGCGACCGAAGCTGAACTGGTGGGCGCCTGCGCCCGGGCCAACAATGTCCTTAAGCGACTGGGCTCGGGCTGGGCGCTCTTCTTCGAGGCTGAACGGCGGGAGGCGCTGGGTTATCCCGATAGCGGCTTTCCCGACGCGGCCTCCTGGTTGGTCGATCAGGAGCGGCGCGCCGCCTTCAAAGCGACGGGCCAGCATTTCGAGAGCCTGTTCCTCGGCACGCTGGTCTGGCTGCCTCCCGCCGACAGCAGTGATACGGCAGGACGGACACTGGTCGACAGGCCCGAACAGGATGGTCGCCGCGACTGGCGCGCCAGTCTCACCGGTTTCGTGGCCGAGACGGATCGGGTGCTCGACCTGCTCGCAAGCTTCATGCCGCATGTGCATCCGCTCAGCGACGGCGAGACGCTGACATATCTTCATGGCACGATTTCGGGGCAGCGGCACGCAGTTGCGGTGCCGGAGACGCCACTCTATCTCGACGCGATACTGGCCCATACGCCGCTCACCGGAGGGCTTGAGCCCAAGCTGGGCGAAGCGCACTTGCGCACCTTGACGGTGCTGGGCTTCCCCAACCTCAGCCGGCCCGGCATTCTCGACGCGCTCAATCATCAGGATTTCAGCTATCGCTGGGTAACGCGCTTCATCGCGCTCGACAAGGCGGACGCCACCAAGGTTCTCACGCGCATTCGGCGGCAGTGGTTCAACAAGCGCAAGTCCATCACTGCGCTGCTGCGCGAGGTGATGTACAACCAGCCCGCCCAGCTTCTCGACAGCGATGCCGACAACAAAGTGGTCGACGCGGACCTGGCCCTCCAGGCGCTGGGCGGCGATCATGTCGCCTTCGGCTATCTGACCACCACCATTACCGTCATGGACCGCGACAGGGCGCGAGCGGATGAGAAGGTCCGCGCCGTGGAACGCGTGGTGAACGGCCTCGGCTTCACCGCGAAGCGCGAGAGTCTCAATGCAGTCGAAGCCTGGCTATCGTCGCTGCCGGGCCAGGCCTATGCCAACGTCCGCCAGCCGCTGGTGCATACCCTCAATCTGGCTCACCTCATGCCGCTGTCGTCGGTTTGGGCTGGCCCTGAAGCGAACCGGCATCTCGCCGGGCCGCCCTTGCTCCATGCCCAGACCAGCGGATCGACGCCGTTCCGTCTGTCGACCCATGTGGGGGACGTCGGGCACATGCTCGTCGTCGGCCCGACTGGCGCCGGCAAGTCGGTGCTGCTTGCACTGATCGCGCTCCAGTTCCGGCGCTACCGCCACGCGCAGCTCTACATTTTCGATAAGGGCTGGTCCTCCCGGGCTGTAGTGCTGGCGATGGGCGGCGCGCATCATGCTTTGGGTGCGGATGGCGGCGACACGCTGTCTTTCCAGCCGCTGCGCGCGATCGACCGGGCTGATGAGCGCAGCTGGGCGGCGGAATGGATCACAAGCCTTCTCGCGCACGAGAAGGTACTTGTCACGCCGGAGGTCAAGGACGCGGTCTGGTCGGCGCTCGGCAGCCTGGCCTCGGCGCCCGTACAGGAGCGCACGCTGACCGGCCTTGCCATGCTGCTGCAGTCGAATGCGCTGCGCACTGCTCTGGCCGCCTATACGCTCGATGGCCCCCATGGCCGCCTGCTCGACGCCGCCGAACAGCACCTGATGCTGTCCGACGTCCAGTGTTTCGAGACCGAGGCGCTGATGGGCCAAGCGAGCGTCGTCGCGCCGGTGCTCACCTATCTCTTCCACCGGCTGGAAGAACGCTTCGATGGACGCCCGACGCTGCTCATCCTCGACGAGGCCTGGATCTTCCTCGACCATCCGCTCTTCGCCGCCCGCATCCGCGAATGGCTCAAGACCCTTCGCAAGAAGAATGTCGCAGTGCTGTTTGCAACCCAGAGCCTGGCCGACATCGCGGACTCCAGCATCGCCCCTGCCATCATCGAGAGCTGCCCGCAGCGTATCCTTCTTCCCAACGACCGAGCTATCGAGCCGCAGGGGAGGGCTGCCTATGCGCGGTTCGGCCTCAACAATCGTCAGATCGAGCTGATCAGCCGCGCGACCCCGAAGCGGCATTATTATCTGCAATCCGCTCGTGGCAACCGCCTGTTCGAGCTGGGCCTTGGGCCGATCGCGCTCGCGCTGTGCGGTGCTTCCGATCCCGCCACCCAAGCGCGGATCGACGTGATCCTCGCCGAGCACGGCACCGAAGAATTCACGGCACGCTTCCTCGAACAGGCCGGCCTCGGCTGGGCCGCGTCGCTCCTCCCCCAATTTTCCGAGTTTTTCGCTGACCTGAAGGAGTAAAGTGATGGCTGTATTCTTCCCTCGCAATTCCGGTGCCGCTGGCGGCCGCTATCTGAGCGCGGGTGCACTTGGTCTCGCTGCCATAACCCTCGGCGCGGCCTCTGCCATACTGCCCGTCTCGCCCGCCCAGGCGGTCGTCGTCTTCGATCCCAGCAACTACAGCCAGAACATCCTGACCGCCGCACGGACGCTCCAGCAGATCAACAATCAGATCCGCTCGCTTCAGAATCAGGCCCAGAGCCTTGTCAATGAAGCGAAAAATCTGAGCACCATCAGGTTTCCCGAAATCCAGGCGATCACTCAGACCTTGCAGCAGATCGACCAGCTGATGGCGCAGGCGCGAGGCATCCAATTCCGCGTTGCCGGTCTCGACCAGCAGTTCGGCGGGCTCTTTCCGACTGATTTCAACCGGGCGCTGACGCTGAACCAACAGGTCATCGCGGCAAGGGCGCGTCTGGAATCGCAGATGGATGCTTACCGCCAGACGATGGGCGTGCAGGCGAAGGTGGTCGAGAATGTCGAGGTGGATGCCCGGACGCTCAGCGCCATCGTCGGGCGCAGCCAAAATGCCGAGGGCGCACTCCAGGTCGGCCAGGCCACAAACCAGCTCCTGGCGCTGACCGCCAAGCAGCAGTTCCAGATCCAGAGCTTGATGGCCGCGCAATATCGCGCGCAGGCGATGGAACAGGCGCGCGCCCTGCAGGCGCAAGTGGATGCGCGCACAGCCACCACCCGGTTTCTGGGTTCCGACTCGGCTTACACACCTCAATAGGCCGGTGCCGCCCCGGCGCAGCCGCGGTTCGCGCCTCGCTGCTGCCGTCCACTGCGCGAGGTTCGGTTCAGCTCTCCCGGCCGGATCTCGCGCGGACCATTTGCCAGGACGATCACACATGAACGACCTCAATGTCATCGACCAATTCCTTCAGACCTTTATCCGCTATATCGACACCGGGTTCGGGCTGCTGGGCGGTGACGTCGCCTTTCTCACCACGACACTGATCGGCATCGACATCACGCTTGCCGGCCTGTTCTGGGCCATGGGCGGCGAGGACAATGTGATCGGCCGCTTCCTGCGCAAGATTCTCTATGTCGGTGCGTTCGCCTTCATCCTGAATCGGTTCTCCACCCTTGGCGACATCATCTTCCGCTCCTTTGCGGCCGCGGGGCTGACCGCGGGAGGAGGGACTCTTTCCGCCGATGACCTGCTGAAGCCCGGCCGCCTGGCAGGTACCGGTTTTACCGCAGCCTGGCCACTACTTGAGCAGGTCTCGAAGCTGCTCGGCTTCACCACCTTCTTCGACAACTTCCTCACGATCGTGGTGCTGCTGTTTGCCTGGGCGATCGTGATCATCGCCTTCTTCATCCTCGCGGTGCAAATGTTCGTCACCATCGTCGAGTTCAAATTGACGACCCTCGCCGGCTTCGTTCTCGTGCCCTTCGCCTTGTGGAACCGGACCAGTTTCCTGGCCGAGCGCGTGCTGGGAAGCGTGGTCTCCTCCGGCATCAAGGTCATGGTGCTGGCGGTCATCGTCGGCATTGGCGCCAATTTCTTCGACGAGTTCACGGCCGCGCTGCAGGGCCAGGAGCCCGACATAGGTCAGGCCATGAGCCTAGTGCTCGCTTCTCTGACCTTGTTCGGCCTGGGCATCTTCGCTCCGGCCATTGCCTCGGGTCTGGTCGCAGGTGCACCGCAGCTGGGTGCCGGGGCCGCCCTGGGCACGACGGTCGGCGCGGCGGGCGTGGGCGCTCTCGGCGGCGGCGCTGCGGCAGGCGCGGCTCGCGCCGCTAGCGGCGCTGCGCTTGGTACTCTTCGTGCCGGTACGACGATGGGCGCGGCAGCATCGGCCTCCTACCAGCTTGGCCAGAGCGCGTCGGGTTCTTCGAGCGTCGGCGCCGGTATCGGCGGCATGGCACAGGCTGCCGGCAACGCGGCTCGCCAGAGGGCTGCCGCCGCAATCGCCGTTGGCGCGGCCGCCGAGCGCGGTCGCGACGCCGCCTGGGCCGCGTTTACCCGGAGCGGCACGACTGCATCAGCCCCAGACACTCAGGGTGATGCTGCGCCGGCTTGGGCGCAGTCACTGCGCCGCCAGCAGGATGCCCGCCACCACCGCCACGCCGCGCTCCAGACGCTGAAGGAAGGCGACCGCGGCGGAGCATCAGCCACCCCCGACCTTAAGGAAAAGGACGATTGAGCCATGGTCTTCAAGCGCGCGGTCCAGCGCTATGGACATACCCCTCAGCCTGAAACCCCCTATCAGCGTGCCGGCCAGCTCTGGGACGAGCGGATCGGATCGGCGCGGGTCCAGGCCAGGAACTGGCGGCTGATGGCGTTTGGGACACTGACGCTCAGTTGCGCCATGGCGGGCGCGCTGGTCTGGCAGTCGCTGCAAAGCCGGGTGACGCCCTATGTGGTCGAGGTCGACCGGCTTGGCGAAACACGAGCCGTGAGAGAGGCCGAACGCGCCTTTACCCCCACCGATCCGCAGATCGCCTGGCATCTGGCCAAGTTCATCGAACATGTGCGTTCGGTTTCACTCGATCCCGTGTTGATGCGGCGCGACTGGCTGGCGGCCTATGACTTCACTAGCGAGCGCAGCGCCCGCTTTTTAAGTGATTATGCCCGGACCGCCGACCCGTTCGCCCGCATCGGCGAGCGCACTGTCTCGGTGCAGGTGACAAGCGTCGTTCGCGCCTCCGACCGCTCCTTTCAGGTCAAATGGACCGAGACTGTCTATGAGCGGGGCAGCGAGGCTGGGTCATCGCAATGGACCGGCATCCTGACAATCGTCACGCGACAGCCCGCATCGGCGGATACGCTGCGCAAGAACCCGCTGGCATCTATGTCGATGCGATCGACTGGAGCCGCGAACTCGATCCCCAAACGCCGGCGGCAAGCCCGCGCACACCAGCGCCTCCGGCCAATCTTCCCCTCGGCTCGCCTCTCGACCCGGCTCTCGGCAGGCAGCCGGGCGCCCGACCCACCGTCCAACTGGAGAATCAGTCATGACACGTTTTCATGCCGTCCTGCCGACCTTTGGCGCATGCCTTCTGCTTGCCGCCCCCATGGCCTCCGCATCGCCGCAGTCTGCGAGCGCCGAACGCCAGCTTGCCATCGTTTCGGCCGCCAACCGGAGCGCAACAGTCGGGCCGGATGCACGACGTTTCGTCAGCGGCGTGCAGGTCTATCCCTTCTCCGATGGCGCGCTCTATCATGTCATCACTGCGCCCGAGCGCGTGACCGACATTGCCCTGCAGCCCGGCGAGACACTCGTCGCCGTCGCGAGCGGGGACACGGTACGCTGGGTGATCGGCGATACAACGAGCGGATCGGGCACGGACAAGCGCACCCATGTGCTGGTAAAGCCGTTCAGCGCGGGCCTTTCAACCAACCTGGTCATCACGACCGATCGCAGAAGCTATCATGTTGCGCTGACCAGCGTGCCACGCACCGCGATGGTGGCGCTGTCTTGGAGCTATCCGCAAGACGCACTGCTCGCAATGAAGCGAGAGGCGGTCGCAGCGGAGGCAGCGTCGCCGGTAGCGGCGGGCATCGCGCTCGAGGCGCTCCACTTCAATTATGCGATATCAGGTGACCGGCCAGCGTGGCGTCCGCTTCGAGCGTTCGACGATGGCCGGCAGACTTTCATTGAATTCCCGACTTCGCTTGCTGTCGGCGAGGCGCCGCCGGTCTTCCTCCTTGGTGAGAAGGGCGAGGCCCAGCTCGTCAATTATCGCCTCAAGGGGCGTTTCTACGTCGTGGACCGGATCTTCGACGCTGCTGAACTTCGCCTCGGCACCAAGCGCCAGCAGATCGTGCGGATCAGCCGCGTAGCCGGGGATCGGAGGGGCTCATGAGCAAGGAGCCGGAAGGCGCGGATACGTCCGCCGCTGCACCAGCCACCCCGCCTAAGGTCGATCCAGAGACCCTTGCGTTGCGCGCGAAGCCGGCGCGGGCGATCCGGTTCAAGCGGGGCGCCGTCGTCGCGATTGCTGCTGTTGGCTCGATCGGCGTGGCCGCGACCGCCTGGTTCGCCTTGCAGCCGGCATCACTGCATCTGGCGGGGCAAGCGGACAATCAGACAGCGGCCGCCAAAGCTCCCGCTGACACACTCAACGTCCTGCCCGGAAGCTATGGCGAAGTGCCGCAACTCGGTCCGCCGCTGCCCGGTGATCTCGGCCGCCCTATTCTTGAACATCAGCGGGCCGTGGCCACCGAACCCATCGCGGCGGAGGCAGCGCCAGTGCAAGCCGTCGATGCCGAGCGTGAGCGGCGGGCGACCGAACGCAAGGCGGCACGAGAGTCAGGACTGCTGGTTCAATCCGGGAATCGTGCCGCGGCCTCCATTCCCGCCGAAGCCGTGCCGATCCCGGCTTCTCCAGCTCCGGCAGACGCTGCGCAGATCGCACTCGACCCCGATCGCGATCCTAACGCGCAGGCGCGCAAGGCCGAGTTCATCGCCACGCCTGACCGTGCAAGCGACCTCAATCCACATGGGCTGGTGCCGGCGGCATCGTCCAACATGCTTTCCGCCGGCAGCGTGATCGCTGCAAGCCTCATCACTGGCCTGAGGTCTGATCTTCCCGGCCTCGTCATTGCCCAGGTGACCGAACGCGTATTCGACAGCGCCACGGGCACGATCCTGCTCATCCCGCAGGGCGCGCGGCTGATCGGCAGTTACGACAGCGTCGTGGCCTTCGGGCAGAAGCGTGCACTGATCGTCTGGCAGCGGATCATCTTGCCTGATGGGAGCTCGATCCGGCTCGACAATGTCCCGGCGACCGATCCTGCCGGCTACGCCGGCCTTGCCGACAAGGTCGACTTTCATACCTGGACGCTGCTGAAGGGCGCCGCAACCTCGACGCTGCTGGGCGCGGGTGCCAATCTGCCCTTCTCGGGCGAGAGCGATCTCGTTCAGGCGATCCGGGAATCGACCCAGCAAAATGTCTCGCGCGCCGGTGACCAGCTCACCTCGCGCAATCTCCAGATCCAGCCGACGATCACCATCCGGCCCGGTGCTTCGGTGCGGCTCGTCGTGCACCGCGACCTCGTTCTGGCACCCTGGAAGCAATAGGAGCCCTTCGATGCCACAACTCGAGCTTGCCCGCATGCCGGACCGCACGCCAGTGAAGTTGACGGTCATGGTGATGCCCGACCTGCACCTTGCGCTCAGCGACTATGCGCGCATCTATGCTGACACCTACGGTCGCGAGGAACCAATCGCCGAACTGATTCCCGCCATTTTGTCCGCCTTCCTCGACAGCGATCGAGGCTTCGTCCGTGCTCGCGAAGCGCTTGCCCGCGAGAGGGCGAAATGAACGCGCCACGTAATGGATCCGATCGGCTCTTGCGGATTGACGAGGTGAAGCTGCGTGTGGGCTTAGGTAAGACTATGATCTACCGGCTCGTAGGGCAGGCTCGGTTCCCTCCGCCTTACAAGCTCTCACCTTTCGCCTCGCGCTGGAGCGAGCGCGAGATCGTCGAATGGATCGCCCCCGTCAAGGATGGCTTTGAGGGCAAGAAGCGGCGATGGTAGTGTCTCAGCGCGAATAAAAGCCACCTTTGCATCAGCTTGATGCCACCCGAAAGTTTCGGGGCAGGGGAGGGGGCATTCGCCTGCTCGGCATCGGCTCTCCTACCGCGACTCAAGGCCTGATGGCCTTGGGCTCGATGCATCGTGCGTTAGTGTCGCGTTATGACGGGAATTTTCGGTCTCGGCTATAGGTTGGCCAGCAACAGGTCCTGCAAGGAAGGCCTGGGCGCCTGGGCCGGTCAGTACTTGCTGCAGCTGACCGCGGCGGGACCGCCTCGGCTGGACCTCTGCGGCGGCGAGTTGCACGCCGCGTCGCCCGCACTTGTACTCTGGCGGATGGCTTGCCAGAAGCGCGCATGCTTCAAAACGCGAGGAGATCTTAGTGGCGGATCGGCCGGGCGGCGGTGGCGTGGCCGCGGTCGATCGCGCGTTCGCGATCGTTGCAGCCGTTGCCGAGGAGATCGAGCCGATCTCGCTTGCCCGGATTGCCGCGGCGACAGGCTTTTACAAAAGCACGGTGCTTCGCTTGCTCGCTTCGATCGAGGCTGCGGGTTACGTGTCGCGTCTCGCGGATGGCCGGTATGCAATCGGACCTGCCGCACAACGGCTTGGCACCGCTTACGAGAGGTCGAACCCGTTCCGCAATTACGTTCAGCCAGTGCTGAAGGCCCTTGTTGACGAAGGGAGCGAAAGTGCGTCGTTTCATGTGCGGTGCGGGCCCGACCGGCGACTTTGTCTCTTTCGCGTCGACTCCCGGCACCCGACACTCGACAGGATCAACCCGGGCGACGTGCTGCCACTCGATCGAGGTGCTGCAGGTCGCGTGCTTGCGGCTTTCGATGAGCCCGGAGACGCCAGGCTTGCGCAGGTGAGGGTGACCTGCTTTGCCCAGTCTCTAGGAGAACGCGAGGTCGGCTGTTCGGGCCTGGCAGCACCGGTGTTCACCGCGGACACGAGATTGGCGGGAGCGCTATCGCTGTCCGGTCCGACGGAGCGGTTTACGCCAGACATGATTGCGACCTGGCGCCCGAGGCTCATCACCGCGGCTGTGGGCCTATCTGGTGTCCTGGGCGGCGACTATCCGGCGACTGCAGGCTAGTTGCGGTCATACCCGCATTGTACGGTGCCGCTCTGCGCCGGCCGTCGTTCAGCCCATCAGGAGCTAGGCCGGAGCCGGTGCGAGACATTCTTGACGGTCGTGTAGCAGTGCAGGCCTTCCATGCCACCTTCACGTCCGTAGCCGCTATCCTTTATGCCGCCGAAGGGGGTCTCCGCGAGCGATGCCACATAGTGGTTTATGGAAAGGTTGCCGCACTGAACTTCGGAACTAATTCGTTCTGCCGCTTGCGCAGAGTCGGTGAACGCGTACGCGGCAAGCCCGAACGGAAGCGAGTTGGCGCGGGCGATCGCATCATCGAGATCGGTGAACGGCTGGATCAGCATCAAGGGGCCAAACGGCTCTTCGTGCATTGCTCGGGCGTTGGCAGGTAAGTCGGCGAGCACCGTCAAGGGGTAGTAGAAGCTGCGCCGTTCAACCTGGCGTCCCCCGGCCAGCAGGCGGGCGCCGCGCGATACCGCATCCTTCACGAGAGCATCGACGGCAGCCAACCGACGCGCGTTTGCCAGTGGCCCTAGCCGGCACGCCGGATCGCGGCCGTCGAGCGGCGCCAGTTCTGCAGCACGGGCTGCCGCTTCCTCGACGAAAGCCTCATAGAGAGAAGCGTGCGCAAAGAAGCGCGTCGGCGCTACGCAGACCTGCCCGGCATTGCGCGCCTTTATCTGCACAGACGCTCGTGCGGTTTCTATAACCGGTGCATCGGCGCAGACGATCACGGGGCTGTGCCCTCCCAATTCCATGATCGCGGGCTTCATGTGCTCACCTGCAAGCGCTGCAAGCCGTTTTCCCACTGGGACCGACCCGGTGAACGTCACCAGGCGAACGGAGCGATGAGCGATCAGCCGCTGCGAGATATGCGCGGGATCGCCGAACAGGATGTTCAGCACGCCAGCAGGGAGGCCTGCGTCCAGAAAGGCGTGAGCGAGCTGGATGGCCCCTGCGGGCGTCTCTTCGGACGGTTTCAGGATGATCGCGCATCCGGCCGAGAGTGCTCCGGCGATCTTCCTGGCCGGTGGGCTGACCGGAAAGTTCCAGGGAGAGAACGCAGCGACGATGCCGATCGGCTCGCGCAGCACGGTGTGGCGTAGCCCCGATTCGGCAGGGATTGTACGACCGTAAAGACGACGACCCTCATTTGCATCCCACTCGATGATCTCGCAGGCGCGTAGAACTTCGGCCTGTGACTGGGCGAGTGGCTTGCCTTGCTCCAGCGTGGAGGCGAGGGCGATGTCTTCGGCGCGCTCTCGCAGCAGGGCTGCGGCCGCGAGGATGACACGAGCTCGTTCGGCCGGGGCAGTCTTTTGCCACACGCGTTGGCCGCGTTCAGCGGCGGCGATTGCGGCATCGATGTCGTTCGATGCGGCCACCGGAACAGCACGCAGAAGCGTCTCGTCGGCGGGGTTCGTAACCGGCGTCTCTTCTGCAGTTTTGCGCCACTCGCCGTCGATTAGCAGCGCAAGCTCCGGATATGCGTGGGTCGTCTCCGGTCTTCTACCGTCCGTTGGTCACATCGGGATTATGGGCTTGTTATGGAGCATCAGCGTGGCTAGGCACAACAATAAAGAGAACTACTGTTCTGCAGAGTAGAACACAGGCGGAGAGGGCAGATGCAAGGAGCGGTGGGCTTCGTCGGACTGGGCGTCATGGGTGAGCCCATGTGCCGCAATCTTGCACGCAAGTGCGGGAGGGCGGTGATCGGCTTTGATCGAGTTCAGGCTCCGCTCGATCGTCTCGCAGCAGATGGCGTGCAAAGCGCTGCAGATCTTCGCGCACTCGCCGCCCAGTGCGCCGTCGTTCTGCTATCATTGCCGAGCGCGGAAGCGCTCGAAGTCGTATGTGCCGGACCCGAAGGGCTGCTAGCGACGATGCGCCCGGGACAGGTGCTGGTCGACATGAGTACGTCGCCTGTCGCTCTTACGAGAGAATTGGCTGCTGCGTTCGAGGCATTGAACGTGCGCTATGCCGACGCTCCGATCGCTCGCACGCGGCAAGCCGCGGAAGACGGGACGCTGGCGATCATGGTCGGGGCGGACGAGGCACTCTTCGCGCAACTTCACCCTCTGCTTGCTTGCATGGGAACCGAGATCACACACTGCGGAACGGTGGGCAGCGGGCAAGTCGTCAAGTTGCTCAACAACATGGTGATGATGGAGACGGTCGTCGCGTTCTCCGAGGCACTGGCGATCGCGCGGCGCGCCGGAGTGGATGGGGCCTTGTTGTTCGACGCCTTCACGAAGAGCTCGGCAGACAGCTTCGCCTTGCGCCATCATGGCATGAAGGCGGTGCTGCCGGACAACTTCCCGGAAAGAGCTTTCTCCGCCATCTATGCCCGCAAGGACCTCGATTACGCGCTCGCGCTCGCAGGCGATACCGGAGTGAGAGCGGAAGGAGCCAAGCTCGCGGACCGGCTGCTCGCGGCTACTATAGAGCGCGGCGATGGGGATCGCTACTGGCCCGTGGTTTCCCGCGTGATCGACCAAGCGAGGTGAGGGTGCGCTGGTCTCTTGTTATCTCTCGTTGCGCTGTTGGCCGCGCGTGAGCGGACGTTCCGACTTGGACGTGCTCGTTGTTGGTGGTGGCAACGCTGCCTTGTGCGCGGCGATTGCTGCATGCCGAGCCGGCGCTTCGGTGCTGGTGCTTGAAGGCGCGCCTCGGTTCTATCGCGGAGGCAACACCCGGCACACGCGCAACATGCGTTGCACCCATGACAGTGCGACGGCCTGGCTCACAGGTCCCTACGGCGAGGATGAGTTCTGGGCTGACCTGCTTCAGGTCACCAAGGGCCGGACCGATGAGGAACTGGCCCGCCTGATGATCCGGAAGAGTCGAGATATGCTCGACTGGATCCAGGAGCAGGGGGTTCGGTTCCAGCCCTCGCTCGGAGGAACCCTGAGCCTGGGGCGCACCAACAGCTTCTTCCTAGGAGGCGGGCGCGCCATGCTCAACGCGCTTTACCGGACTGCTCACAAGCTCGGCGTTGCAGTCGAGTACGATGCCGAAGTGATCGACCTGGACATGGCGGGCGGGCGCTTCCGTAGCACCACGGTTCGACGGGCTGATGGGCACTCGACCGTGGCGGCGAGGACGATCGTTGCGGCAGCAGGCGGATTCGAGGCCAATATCGAATGGCTCAAGGAAGGCTGGGGTGAGATTGCCGAGAACTTCCTGATCCGCGGTACGCCTTACAACCGCGGAAGCCTGCTGCGGGTGCTCCTCGACAAGGGGGTCGAGCCGATCGGAGATGTGACCCAGTGCCATGCCGTCGCGATCGACGCCCGTGCGCCCAAGTTCGACGGCGGCATCATCACCCGGCTCGACTGCGTGGTGTTCGGCATCGTCGTCAACAAGCACGGGCAGCGCTTCTACGATGAGGGGGAGGATTTCTGGCCCAAGCGCTACGCGATCTGGGGACGCATGGTCGCTGCGCAGCCCGACCAGATCGCCTACATCATCTTCGACGCTTCCTCGCTGTCGCTGTTCATGCCCTCGCTCTATCCACCGATCTCGGCACCCACGATCGGAGAGCTGGCTAACAAGCTGGAGCTCGACGCCGCGAGCGTGGAGGCGACGGTAAACGCGTTCAATAATGCCGTACAGCCCGGGCGCTTCGATCACACGATCCATGACGGATGCCGCACGAAAGGACTGGAGATCGAGAAGACGAACTGGGCGCGGCGGATCGAGACTGCCCCTTACTACGCCTATCCAGTGCGGCCGGGGATTACCTTCACTTATCTCGGCACGCGGGTGGACCGCCACGCACGCATGAAGATGGTGGATGGCACGATGGCCGAAAACATGTTCGCCGCAGGCGAGATCATGGCCGGCAACGTGCTGGGGCAGGGCTATGCCGCCGGCATCGGCATGACCATCGGCAGCGTATTCGGGAAGATTGCCGGGGAAGGGGCTGCTGCACATGCACGGGCTTGAGCCAATGACATCTGCGTCCCTCCTCGAAGCTGATCGACTGATGACGGTCTGCAATTCGTGCCGGTATTGCGAAGGCCTCTGTGCGGTTTTTCCAGCCATGGAGATGCGCCGCGAATTCCTCGAGGGTGACCTCAATTTCCTGGCGAACCTGTGCCATGGCTGCGGCGCCTGCTACGATGACTGCCAGTTCACGCCCCCTCACGAGTTCGCGGTGAACGTTCCGCAGACGCTCGCGACGGTGCGGCGAGACTCCTACGCCGCCTACGTCTGGCCGCGCGCCTTCGCTGGAGTGTTCGAGCGCAACGGGCTGTTCATCGCTCTGCTGGCCGCAGCATGCGTGACGCTGTTCCTGATCGGTTTCGCCGCTGCCGAGGATCCGACAGCGCTGTTCGCGGTTCATACCGGGCGCGGTGCATTCTACCGAGTGATGCCCCACGGGGCGATGGCCCTGCTGTTCGGTAGCGCCTTCACTTACGCTGTCGTGTCGCTCGCGATGGGCGTTCGCGCGTTTTGGAAAGACATAGACGCGTCCGATCCCCTGCCGGTGGGGTGGCGAAGCGTGTGGCAGGCGATGAAGGATGCCGGTAGCTTGCGCTATCTGGACGGCGGAGGAGTAGGCTGCGTCAACACCGACGAGGAGCCGACCGATACGCGTCGGGTCTATCACCACCTGACGTTTTATGGATTTCTGCTGTGCGTCGCCTCGACTTCGGCAGGGACGCTTTACCACTACCTGCTCGGCAAGGAGGCGCCTTACGCGTGGTACGAACTGCCCGTCCTGCTGGGCACGGTGGGAGGTGTGGGCCTTGTGGTCGGCACCGCCGGATTGCTCGGGGCCAAGCGCCAGCGGCGGCGCGAACTAAGGGATGAAAGCCACCTTGGCATGGACGTGGCGTTCATGGTCATGTTGCTGCTGGTGGGACTGAGTGGGCTGCTGCTCCTGGCCCTGCGCAGCACCGGGGCGATGAGCCTGCTTCTGGCGCTGCACCTTGGGCTGGTCTTCGCCTTCTTCATCACCATGCCCTACGGTCGCTTCGTGCACGGGATCTACCGCTTCATGGCGCTCGTTCGCTATGCTGCGGAGCGCCGCCGCGACGGTTGAAAGTGGTCAGGTCGTAGGGACCGCCGGCGCCGCCAATGCGGCGGCCGCCATCTCAAGGGCGTCGGCGATCGCCGCGCGGTAGTGCTCTTCGGTCTCGATCACCGAGTACGCGGCAATGGCGGCCGCGAGGAAGCCGACGCCAGCGAACTGAACCCGGCGCCAGGCTACCGCTGGTTCTACATGGGAGCAGGCGGCCACGATCAGTTCCAGCGTACGGCGGGTCACGGGCTTGTCGGCATAGACTTCGTCGAGCGGTTCGTAGCCTCGCGGGCTCGTCAGCAAGGTCAAATTGAACTGCGCGAAGACTGCAGGCTCACCCGCCTTCGAGCCATCGAGGATGGGCAGATAGATGACTGCGAACAATTGGCGCAGGCTTATGTCCTCCGTGCCCACCAGTTGCCCCAGGAGCTCCGCCCGGCGAAGCTCCATCTGGGCTGCGCGACGCTCGATCACTGCCCGGATCAGGCCGGCGGCGTCGCCGAAGTGCGACTGGACGGCATAGTTGTTCCGAGTGCCGGCCGCCGCGCTGATCTGGCGCAGTGAGACGCCTTCCAAGCCATGGCGCGCGAACAGGCGCTCGGCAGCGTCGAGTAAATTGGACCTTACGCTGGAGCTGGCCGGGCGGATCGAAGCGGACGTCATCTTGAGCCAATAGGCTTACCGCCACGTTCAAATATAGGCAAGTGACTTGCTTGTGAAGTCACTTGACTTCATGATTGAGCCGCTTCAACTTGTGATCCAAGGTGGTGCGTAAGCGACCGCCGCACGGGAAAGAAGGGGAGGATTTCATGAGGGGAAGGCAGCTCGTCGCCACCGCGCTCGGTGCGCTGGCCTGGTCCATGGCCGGCGGCACGGCTCACGCTCAGGAGGTGCAACAAGAAGGCGCCAGCGCGAACGACGCTCCGCTTGCCGGGGGCGAAATTGTCGTCACGGCTCGGCGCAAGGAAGAAAGCCTGCAGGATGTCCCGGAATTCGTGAACGTGGTGACGACCGAGGCGGTCGAGAAGCTGAAGCTCACGGAGTTTACCGACTTGCAGGCTGTCGTTCCCGGGCTGACGCTTGCGCAGGATGGTAGCGGTACCCAGACCTCCACCTCTCTGCGAGGCGTCACGTTCGACGCCCGCAGCACGGCACCGCCCACCGTCGCAATGTACCTTAACGATGCGCCGGTGCAGTCGCTGTTCCTCTTCGACTCACTGTTCGACATCGGACAGATCGAGGTCCTGCGCGGACCGCAGGGCACCAACCGTGGCGTGTCGGCGCCCTCAGGTGCGATCACGGTCACCACTCGCCGGCCGGACGTCTCGGAATGGGGCGGCTACGCGCAAGGGCAGGTGACCGACCGCCACGGCTACAACCTTCAGGGCGCCGTCAACGTGCCGGTGATCCAGGACGTTCTCGCGGTCCGTGCGGCGGGAGTGGGCGACTGGACCGAGTCCAACAGCGTGCGAAGCATCAACAATTCCGAGCGTCCCGAGCAGCGCACGCTCGCTGGCCGGCTCAGCGTGCTCTTCAACCCCGCACCGGACCTCAGCGCGCAGATCAGCTACACGCACATCGACAAGCGGCAGCATGCCTTCGAACACGTCTCTGGGCCAGGGCAAGGGACTGCTCTCAGTCCGGCCATCCGCGCCAGCGAGCGGAGCTCGGTCCAAGACGAAATTTCCGAAGTCCGGGTCAACCTGGACGTTGTCACCGGACGACTTGAGGTGCCCGTATTAGGTCATCAGCTGACGTATGTGGGCTCTTATCAGGAAGCGCGGACTTTCCTGCTGCAGGACAACGACATCGGGAACGTCCTGCCCGGAGTGCCGCTCGACTACGTGACCGTCTCCAGCAAAGACGAGACCACGCATGAAGTGCGGCTTTCGTCCGAGCCGGCGCCCGGCCGCCTCATCGATTATACAGTGGGTTTCTTCTATGACTGGGCCAAGACGTTTGCCGGCCTGGACAACCCGGGAATTCTGCTGCCCGGCGCTTTCGGCAGCCCCGCCGGCGCACCCAGCCTGGCCTCTTTCAACCCACGTTATCAGATACCGATCCTGGTGGATGTGCCATACCTCTCCGAGGAGACTTCGGTCTTTGCGAACGCCACCTTGCATCTGGGGCCGCGCACCGAGCTGAGCGGGGGCGTGCGCCATATCTGGTCGAAGTTCCAGAGCAGGCTGGAAACGACGCTGGGCGAGGGCACCACCGCGCTACCGCCCGCCTTCATCAACCCGCTGCTTCCCAACTGCGCTGCCGCGCAACTCGGCAGCACCTATCCGGGGTTCTGCGACGTTCCGGTTCCGGCTCAGTCGCTGCCCACCGCCGCGTTCCTGGCGAAGAAGCAGCCGACGATCTACAGCCTCTCGATCCGGCACCGCGTCAGCGACAGCCTGATGATCTATGCGAGCACCGGGACTTCCTATCGTCCGCCGATCGCGAGCCCCGGTCTTCAAGGCGCACTCAACGCGCATCCCGATCCGGTGCTCAACAGCCTCACCTTCCATCCGGCCGAGAACTCGACGAACTATGAGGCTGGCTTCAAGCTCACCTTCCTGGGCGGCCGCGGGCGATTCAACGCCACCGTGTTCCGGCAGACATTCGAGAATCTCACCACGTTCCTTCCCAACATCCTCTATCTCAGCACCGCCAGCGGTCAACCGACCATGGCAAACCTGACCGCCAGCGTAGACGCGAAGGTCACCGGTTTCGAAATCGACGCGGCGGCGCAGTTCGGCCGCTTCGACCTTGGCGCACAGGTCAGCTATGCGGACGGGAAGGTGAAGGGCAGCCAGGTGCCCTGCAACATTGTCGAGAACGGCGCGCCAGTCTTCAACGCCTATGGCCTCATCTCGCTGTGCCCTGGCGGCTCGGTCTCGCGTGACCCCCTGTGGAGCGCAACGTTGAGGGCCGAATATGCGCAGCCGATTGGCAAGGGCGCGAACGGCTTCATCCGTACTCTTGTCTCATACAATGCCAGGAGCAGGAACCGGGTGCAGCCGAACTTGACGGTCGACGCCTATGCGCCCGTCAACCTCTACGTCGGTGTGCGCAGCGAGGACGGCGCGTGGGAGGCCTCTGCTTTCGCCCGCAACCTCTTCTCGGTCGATCGCACGATTGATCGATCGCCGGTTGCCTACGATGCCAACGCATCGCTGGGCACTGCCTTCCCGCAACTGATTCCCGCAGGTGGCTCAGGATACTATGCGACGCTGGTGAACCCGAGGCGCGAGTTCGGGCTGAGCCTCCGCTACGCGTTCGGATCGCGCTGAACTCGCCCCTCGCTCTGCTCGCCAGTGCAACCTGGGAAAAGTCAGGAAAGGGAACAAGATGGATATCGTTGACACACAGGTTCACGTCGGCCGCGGCAAGATCGACGCGACGCTTTGCGCGATGGATGCGCTGGGCATCCGCTCATTGCTCATCGACGAGTTCTGGGGTGAGTTCAGCCAGTCTCATCCCAGCCATATCCAGCCGGGACACCTTCTGCCGAACGGAGCCTGGCGCGCTGCATGGCCGGCCGCTACGGAAGCCAGCCTGCTGCATCCCGACCGCTTAGGCTACCTGGTGCGCATTGACCCGCGCGACCCGGAGCTGGAATGCGTCATGCGGACCGTTGCCTCGTCGCGGGGCGCGCGCGCTTTTCGCCTGCAGCCGGTCTGGACGATGGACGAGGCGCGCAGCTTCGCGGAGGGCTCGCACGATGCCGTTCTGGATCTGGCGCAGGATATCGGGTTGCCGGTCTGCTTCTTCGTTCCCGGATTTGCCGAGGCCATGCCGCGCTACATAAAGCGGTTCCCCAGGCTGACCTTTGTGATCGACCATTGCGGTATGGGATTCCCAACGATTCCGTTCGGCCGACCCGAACAGGATGCCGCAAGAACTCTGGAGCCCGCCTATCTCGACGAAGTGCTGCGGCTTGCCGAATACCCCAACGTGATCCTTAAGTGGAGCCATGCGCAGGATCGCTTTGGCATAGGCGCATATCCCTACGAGCCGTTGCGGCCATATCTCAGGCGCGCCATTACGGCATTCGGAGCCGATCGGCTCATGTGGGCGAGCGACAACACGGTCATGCCCCATCGCACCTGGGCGGACCTGCTTACTTATCTTCGCGACGATCCCGAACTCGAGGCCGAGGAGAAGCGGTGGATCCTGGGCGCGACGGCCCGCAAGGTCCTGCACTGGACCGATGGCGGGACCACGTCCACTGCCTCTTAGCATGGAGGGAAGGCTTCGACGCGTGTCCTGACGATGCGCAAGGTCTTGATGAGCCAGTCGTTGCCGATTTTGACGTAGGTCTCGTGGTAGTGGCCATGCCCGAGCAACTCGCGCACCGGGCCACCCACAGGCATGACCAGCCTGTCGGTCATGGACCAGATCCCGCGTGCCGAACTGGCGTTGTCGATTTCGATTTCGCAGTTCGGCCCGTAGTGGGCACTCACGACGCCGATCTCGGCCAGTCCGTTGCCGGAGTAAGCGGCTCGCCCGCGCATGACCATGCTCAAGGCGGGGAAGTGATCGTGACCGGTAAGCGGGTCCACAAAGCAATCGGTATAATCGAGAACGCAGTCCTCCGCGAGCACACTGCGCACGAGTGCCCCGTCTCCAGTGTCTACACCGCGGAAGTAGCGTGCCTTGAGCAGCTTGATGGCTTCGATGGCTATCAACTTGTGAATCGCGTCCATGATTGCCTTATGTCCTCTCGTGTTCGTGCCGGCAGACGGCGCAGCGTGCCTTGTCGGGCATCCTGACACTTTTGCGAGAGACGCCACAAGACGGTGATCAGCAATGCCCACCGCTGGACAGCTGCTCGTGGTGTGCGTCTGCGCGGCTATAGCCTGGCGCTATGGCACGCGACATCAATTGTCGTATCGTTCTGCTCGCCTCGTGCATAGGAGGTCGGCATTGCAGGGTTTCAAACAAGCGCCGAACCGCGAGGGAACGCTCGCGAACCGGTCGGTAATTGCGGGGATTGGTGATGCAGGCTGACAGTTCAGCGGGCTGGGCAGGGCCCCTTGCGGGTATTCGCGTGCTCGACTTCACGCGCGTGCTCGCGGGGCCGGCAGCTTCGCTCGCGCTGGCGGATCTGGGGGCCGAGATCATCAAGATCGAGCCACCGGGCACCGGAGACGAGACCCGCACGTTTCCACCCATCAAGGATGGCGAGAGTCACTATTTCCTCGGCAGCAACCGAGGCAAGAAGAGTATCGTCATCGACCTCAAGAGCGAGCAGGGGCTCGAGCTTGCACGCGATCTTGCAGCCAAGTGCGACGTCCTGGTCGAGAATTACCGCCCGGGGGTCATGGACAGGCTGGGTCTCGGATACGAGACGCTCTCGCAGATCAACCCGCGGCTGATCTACTGCGCCATTTCCGGCTTCGGCATGACCGGTCCGCTACGCGACCGCCCCTCCTTCGACATTGTCGCGCAGGCGCTTTCGGGCGTGTTGAGCGTGAATGGCGAGCCCGGCCGGCTGCCCGTCAAGCTGGGCCTGCCAATGGGTGATCTGGTCGGTGGCATCAATGGGCCGATCGGCATTCTGGCTGCGCTGCACGAGCGGCATCTGACCGGGCGCGGTCGGCTGATCGACGTGAGCTTGATGGATGGTCTCATCGGTTTGCTCGGCTACATCGCCCAGCTTGCCTTCTTCACCGGCGAGAACCCGGTGCCCCAGGGATCACAGCATCCGAACCTGGTGCCTTATGGAGCTTTTCCGGCCAAGGACGGGGCCATCATCATCGCCTGCCTGACGAACGGGTTTTGGGCGCGCATCTGCGATGCACTCGGCTTTCCGGAGGCGGGCCCCGACCCGGCGTTCGACACCTTGCAGAAGCGGCGTGACATCCGCGAACGCGTGAACGGGATGATCGCCGAGAAAACGCAGCTCTATACGGTCGACGAACTGGTGGATCTGTTCACCGAGCATCAGGTCCCGCACGCACCGATCCTGGGAATCCACGAGGCGCTGATGCAGCCGCAGGCGGTCGCGCGTGAGATGGTGGTGGAGACGGAGCATGAGACCCTCGGCACCATCCCGATCGTGAACCGCCCGATCAAGTTTCCGGGTAACCCTCAGCCCGTGCCGACGGCACCGCCCGCTCTCGGCCAGCACACCGAGGAGATCCTGCGCGATATACTCCACCTCGACCCCGAGCAGATCGCCCAATTGCGAGAGACGCAAGTTATCGCCTGAATGCCTCCATCGGTGCGGTAGCGGGCGCCCGGTGGACCCGAGAGGATGCTACAAGCAAGGGAACCGAATGTGACAGAGCAAGCTGCAACCATCTACAAGATCCTGTTGCCGATGAAGCGCAAGCCGGGGATGAGCACGCAGGAGTTTCGCGATTACTACGAGAACCACCACGCGCCGCTCGCTGCCAAGTACTCGGCGGCGCTCTTGCGCTATGTACGCACGTACCTGGAACCCCATCCCCACCCGGAAACGGGCGAGGCTACCGAGCCGCCGTACGACGTGATCACCGAACTGTGGTTCGACGACGAGGCGACCTATCGTTCGACCCTGCAGTATCTCACGACCACGAAGATGTCGCCCGAGATCGTCGAGGACGAAAAGCGGCTGTTCGATCGCTCGTCGTTCTGCATCCTCACCACGGTCGAGCGCGAAACCGATCTCGACGCGGTGCGTGAAGCGCTGAAATCCTGATCGGCAGGACGTTGAGGGCGGGGGCGCTCTAGGCGGGCGCCCCGTTCAGCTTGGCCATGAGCGGGATCATTGTATCCTGCACGACCAGCGCGTTGAAGTGCTCTGCAATCGAGCAGATCCGCCCCTCGCGGAAGCGGAACGCAAAAACGTAGGTGTTGGCATACCCGGTCCCGTCGACCAGGCGACCAGCGGACCTCACTTCGGCGAGGGCGCGATCGTCCTCGGCGGTTATGGCATCGATCGTGAACGTCAGCGGCTCCGCCACCATGCGCCCCAGCAGTCCGATCACGTTCTGATAGGAGGCCTTGCTCATGGTGCCCTGAGTCGTGCTCCACCCGATCATGTCATCGGTCAGCAGCGCGTCAGGCAATTCACCGTTCGCCAGCGCAGCGAAGAAGGTGCGTACGAGCGCCTTGTGCGCGTCCAGCGGCCTCTCCGCCGCGCCGCAGCGGTGAATGGTGGCGCGCTCCACGCATTGCGCCCGCAGGCGATAGCTTTCTTCGGCGCCCGGCATCGTCGGTTGCGAGAGAAACGCCTGTCCGCTCGGGTACCAAATGCCGAGAGCTTCATGGAAGGCTTCGGGCTCACCCACCATCTGGCCCAGCACCGGGTGCCGCCAGAGGATACGGCCTCCTGAAACCTGCAGCAGTGCAGCGAGTGCATCCATGTAGGCGCGATAGGGAGCGCCATCGGGAAAGCCCGCCTCGGCCTTGTAGGTGTTGAGATTGAGCATGAGCACAGGTCCGTCGCGTCCGGCCTCGGCGTCATGGCGCAAAGCTGCGAGTTCGCTCTCGTTTCGCTTCAGGTGGTCAGGCGACATCGCGGGCTCCCTTGCGTGTCGTGGACGCGGCAGGCGCGCCCCGACGTGTGCTCACAGCACTGGCTTCAAACGATAGGCTCGTCGCCTTCGATCTTCGTGCGGTGCATCATGCGACCGCAGTCGAGCGGATAGTAGGTTGCGCGGTGCAGGCTTCCGGTGTTGTCCCACATCACAAGATCGCCGACCTTCCAGTCGTGGCTGTAGGTGAACTCGGGGCCGGTGGCGAACGAGCGGAGGCGGATCAGCAGTTCCTCACCGTCGAGCGGGTCGTAGTCGAGGATGTTGTGCGCCGAGTTGCCGATCACCAGCGACTTGCGCCCGGACTTGTGTGTCCAGACCAGCGGCAGCTCCTTGCGGCCGACCGCGCGCCATTCCTGCCACTGCTCGTACGTCGGCTCGGGCGTGACGTCGAGCTGGGTGGCGGCGAGTGCGTGCACTGCCCGCAAGTCGGCCACCAGCGCCTTGTCCTCGTCCGACAGCGCTTCGTAAGCGGCGTAAGTGTTCGCGAACTCGGTGCGGCCGGTTCCTGGAGGTGACAGCACCTTGGCCGAAAGCAGGCTGGCGCGGATCGGCATCGGCGACATGAAGCCGTCGAAATGCCAGAAGAACGCGCCCTTCAGGTATTCCGCGGTGGCGTTCTGCTTCTCGTCGAGGCTGACCTTGTAGATCTCCTCGCCGCGCATCTCGCGCGCGAACTTGCCGAGCGTGTTCGTGAAGGCGACGTGCTCTTCATCGTTAAAGTTGATTTCCGGGAATACGAGCACGCCGCGATGTTCCAGGAGGTCCATGATCTCGCCGCCGAGGTCGCCGGCAAGCAGCTCTTCCTTGGAGTTGAG
>NZ_JBFNXR010000036.1:0-12974 GCF_040813635.1 Novosphingobium rhizovicinum
TGGACGCCTCGAAGAACCGCCTATTTTCGGCGTGACGGCGGTATGATGGCGCACGAAGTGCGGCTCGGCACTGTTTCGGGGCGGTAATCTTCTGAATTTCGTGGTGGCTCAAGGCTCGAAGACCGGTTTCGGCATCATGCGGGCGCAATACGCCCCTCGAGCCAGGTGAGACGCTGGAAGTTATAGGCCAGGTTTGCCATCCCGATCTTGATGCGGGCGCGGGCGATGCCGATGGTGCGAACGACGAGCCCCATGCGGTGCTTTTGGCCGGCGAACACGTGCTCGACGGCTGAGCGGACTGCCGACCGCCTCGCATTGGCTCGCGTGATGCGCTTGGGCATGGGCCGGCGGTGCGGCTTGCGCTGATGGATGTTGCTGGTGAACATGCCTTTGGCCAGGAACGCCTCGTTCTTCTTGGAGCGGTAGGCTGTATCGGCCCATACGCCCGACGCCGTGTTGTCAGGGCTGATGAGGACCGGCAGCCTTGCACCATCATGAGCATTGGCGGCGCTGGCATCCCAGGTGCGGATCAGGCCATGCGTGCGGTCGATGCCTATGTGGTTCTTGTAGCCGAACATCGGGATGGCGAGGTCGACCGGCTTGAACGCCTTGGGATCAGCGCCCTCCTTCACCTTGGCTTTGGTGTACTTGACGCTCCAGCGCGCATCGCGGTCCTTCTGGCGGAGCTTGGCAGGCTTGTCCTTCCAGTGCTCGGGGATCCGGCCTTCCTTGATCGCCGCCTTCTCCTCCTGGGTGTTGCGCTGCTTGGGTGCCGGTACAACCGTGGCGTCGATGATCTGCCCGCCCATGGCGAGATAGCCCCGGTCGGTTAGCGCCGCATTGAAGCGGACGAACAGCCGGTCGATCG
Source organism: Novosphingobium rhizovicinum (assembly GCF_040813635.1). Taxonomy (NCBI): domain Bacteria; kingdom Pseudomonadati; phylum Pseudomonadota; class Alphaproteobacteria; order Sphingomonadales; family Sphingomonadaceae; genus Novosphingobium; species Novosphingobium rhizovicinum. Next base: position 869 of record NZ_JBFNXR010000036.1, read on the forward strand.
CCTTGGCTTTGACCAGCCTCTCGCGGAAAAGCCACACCGTCGTCGCGTCGGGCACCGTGCCGTCCAGCCCGAGCCCCAGGAACCGCTGGAACGAGAGCCGGTCCTTGATCTGGAACTCGGTCGCCTCGTCCGACAGCGAATACAGTGCCTGGAGCACCAAGATCTTGAACATCAGGACCGGATCGAACGGCGGCCTGCCCCCCTTGCCGCGGGCGCTCCGCCGCAGCGCCGCCACCAACGGACCGCGGAAAACCTCGAAGTCGACGACGGCCGTAAGCCGTTCAAGCGGATCGCCCGCGGCGCTGAGCGCCTCGTATCGGTCCGAAAGGTCAAAGAAACCCGGCTGTCCCGCCATCATCGCCTCCGCTCTCACGAAAGGCAGTGAATCAGCTCAGGCCGCTATGCGCCAGAGGTTTTTCGAGGCGTCCAACTGGCTGTCGAACCGCATCTTCAAATCCTAAGACGATATCGTCGACCATTGCTGCTTCGCCTGGAAAAAGCTCGTCGAACAACCATGGCGCATCATGTCCATCGGACTGCGCCAATGGGCCCATGGGTTCTGACCAGAGAATCTTGGTATTACTTCTTCATCCTGCTCTTAGCAATTCAAGAGGGCTTCACCGACTGACACGTGTCAGCCAGCTAGCGACTATCGACCCATTGGGACCGGAACTCCCTTCGCAATGGACATGCGACGCCGAAGAACCCTGCCCCTAATCGACAAGCACCGTGCCGAGCACTGTCTGTCCATTAGACTCCAGATGGTTTACCAGTAACCGCAGATCACGCGTATGAGTGACGTTGCGACGCAGCACGACTATCGCAGCATCGAGGCCCTGCGCTGCAGCGACAGCTGTCGCCTCACAGCCTGCATCGACCAGCACCAGACCGAACTCTTCAGCGAACATTTCAACCGCGTTGGCGAGGCGCTGGCGGTCAAACAATTCGGATGCGTTGGGAACGGCAGGGCCGGCAGTAAGCACCGATAGACCCCCGATTGCGGTAGGCTGCTCCAGCCCCCCTTGCTCATTGCCCGCCAGCAAAGTCGCTAAGCCAGCGCGGTTGCGTACACGAAACAGCGCATGCTGGTGCGGATGATCCAGATCGGCATCGATGAGTAGCGTGGTTACGCCCGTCTGCGCGCATGCAACTGAAAGGTTTGCCGCCAAGATTGGCAACTCTGCGGCTGTATCTCGGCCGATCAGCGCTACGCTCCGAACAGGCTGGCCGTTGTGACGCTTCGCGGCCGTCACAGTGCTGCGCAAATGGCGTGCAGTCCGGGCCAGCACGTCTTCAGGGTCAAAGGCGGTTACGACGACAGGGTCGACCCGGTTGTCTTCACCACTCAGCACCGAAAAGCCCTGCTGCTGCTCAATGGCGCGGCGCACTTGATCGTCAGTGGCGAACCCGAGTTCTACTACCGTTTCGCCAAACAGTCGGCCCGTCTGGGCTTGTCTCTTAGCCACTGCTTCCTGTTGTGCGGGATTGAGATCCAGCAACTCGCCAAGGGTGCGACGCCCCCGCACCTGACTAATGCTGCGTACTACGCCGTCCTCACCTTGAGACGTTTGCGTTGACCGGAGCCTCATTACGCAGCCTCCGCCAAAAGCCGGCTCGCCCGCGAGTCTGAGAGGTCAATCGTTGCCAACACTGGCACGCCGGTGATGTCCGCAGTGCCCGCAGCGGTGCGCACGCGCGGTCGCCATAGTTCGAGGCCTAGCGCGACACCGACAGCCAGCAGCACGCCCAAAACCGCTCCCAGCAACAAACGGAGAGGCACGTTCGGGCTGAACGGCAGTAGCGGCGGAAGCGCTGGATCCAGCTGACGCACATTGGTGTCAGGGGCGACGCTCTGCAGTCGCATCGTTTGCAAGCGAGCCGCTACCGCATCGTAAGCGGCCTGTGCGGTATCGACGTCCCGCTGTAAGACGTCGAGCTGCGCATTGTCTGATGACAAGTTCAACATCCTTTGACGCTGCGCGTTTAGTTTCTCACGCAGCTCTGCTTCCGTACTACTGGCTGCATTGCTGGCGACGCGAACTGATCGGGTGCTATTGCCGACTTCCGCAGCCAGCTTGGAGCGTAGCTCAGCCAACTCAGCCTTTGTAGCAATCATATCGGGGTGATTAGGGCCTAAGGCTGTGCTCATTTGGCTGACTTGGGCGGCCTTGCTGGCGATCTGTGCGCGTAATCCCTGCACCACCCCCGACGACTGAACATCGGTCGATTGGGCCGCATTGCTGCCGGCCCGTGCATTGAGCGCAGCGGCTGATGCTTCAGCCGAGGTGAGCTGATTTGACAGTTCGCCCAACCGTGCAATTTCCGCATCCGTAGTTCTGTTGTCAACGATGCCCGTCTCACGTTTGAAGTCGGTGAGGCGCGCCTGGGCTTTCTGCAAATTCTCCCGAACCTCGCTCGTCCGCTCCTGGAACCAGCGTGAATAAGTCCTTGCTGGGTCAGTGTTCAACTTCAGCCGCATATCTAAGTACGACGTAGCAAAGGCGTTTGCCATCGCAGCCGCGAACTGAGGGTCGGTGGACTGATACTGGAGCGTCAGCACACGAGACGCGTTCTCGGAAGCGATCTCCAGATTACCGAGAAGCTGGCGTCCATACCAAGAGTTTACATCACCCGTGCCACCGGTCGCGGCTTCCCATCGCTCGATCACCTCAGGTGTGGCGAGCTGAAGGTTGCGAACCACCTCTCCAGCCACTGCAATGCTTTTGATCACGTCCGATTGCGTGTTCAGCATCGCGCCAACGCCATCTTGCCCCGATGCTTGGGTTCCCTGCACCGGATCCACTGTCGGCTCGTCAAACAAAAGGGTTGACGCAGCCACATATGTCCTGGGTGACAGTGCGATCCAGATCCCCACGAGCGTAAGCACCGCAAGCACAATAAAGAGCTCGAGCCGCCAGCGTGTTTTCAGCGCAGCGATCAGGTCAGAGAGTGGCAGCATTGATTAACCCTCCAAGGCGATCGGCCCGATTAGATGCAATGGCGGCCTCGGCCAAAATGGCGTAGGCAATTAGGAACTGGGGGGCAACGCTGTCGCGAAAAACAAACGATTGGCCGTTTTCCTCGGCTACAAGCGCATCACCGAGCAGTGTAGTGGCATTGCCGACATTGGCTGGCAACCTATCGCCCAGCGCGGCTGCGTGAGCAATACGTTCAATTTCAGGAAGTAGTGCCTCGTGCTCGACGAGCGACACGAAATGCTGAGCGTCCTCGTTGTTCATCGCTGCCCATTGCAGGATTGCAGAGTGGAGTCCGTTACGGGCGTCGCTGTCCGAAACACTCGAAGATCCGCCTGCTAGCGCCGCGATGGCGGCATGTTGACAGAACAATCGCACATGGAAAGGTGAGCCGCACGAGGCCCGAGTAATTACCACGCGGGCATCATCGTTGAACGACAGCCCAGCAGACTTCTCACCAGCATCAATCAATGCTTTTACGCTATCGGACTTGATCCGCCCTAGCGGCACGGCCCGCATATGGCGGCGAAGCGATGGATGGCAGTCGATGACGTCCGCGACATCGTGTGCGATGCCCACCAGCATAAACAGTACGCTTGCCAACGAATCGGACAGAAGCTTCATGGCCGCAGCTATTTCAGCCTTGACTGGAGCTTCGGTGATCCGGTCAAACTCGTCGAAGATAAACACCACCTGGCCTGAAACCCGCTCGGCGACCAGGTCTACAAAGGCTCTTGGTCCAAAGCTTTCAGGCAGCGCGGCCAAGCCATCGCGAAAACTTGAGCGCTCGCCAGGTGCTAGGGCCGTAGCGGGCAACGCATGCAAATAGGGACGGACCAACTCGGCAAAGTTCACACCGGGTTCGCATGCCATGTAGATCACGATCGCGCCCTGCCCATCGGCATGGTCGCCATAAATGCGCACCAGCGATGTCTTGCCCGATCCCCGCGCCCCGTGGATGATCACATGCTGGCCCAGATCGAGGGTCGCTGATAGGAGAACCTCGAGTTCCTTGGATCGCCCGAATAGCTCATCTCGGGTGCGGACCGGATGGGCTGAGTCAAAAGCCCGGGCAACCATCACCCGATTGCGACGGCTACCAACCTCGTCCGGCCCTACTGCCTGAACAGGCAAATCGCGTGGCTCCGCCTCGAGAGGTGGAGCGGGCGTTTCCTTGGGCGGGATAGGATTGTCGAGGAGCAGGGTAGCATCCAGTCGGCGCGGCGCGTGACCGCCCTCCAACCATCGCCCCAGTCCACCTAGCCACTTCCAAAAATTCGATCTGTCCATACGCCTCCGCATCTCGGCCATGTACGGCAACCCTCTGCAGTGCACAATATCAGTGGCTATCCAATGAGGGCAACGAAGTGAGCTCATCGGATGACACGGGGTACACCTTTGTGAGCAAGCAAGTCCTTCGTTCCACTCAATCGAAGGCCTCTACCTCCTACGGGCGTCGTGACTCGAACGGGTGCCAAGACGAGTATGCTCAACCCTCAGTTCAGCAATCATCGTGAGAGCCATATGGGCAAGAGATGAATATCCGTTGAAGAAGCTCGTTTTCAGCTCTCCGTCGCCCGGAAGCCTCCTGCAGCTTAGCTAAAGCGCGACATACACCTTCATCTACCTCAAGACCCCTCGTATTTTTGCCGCCTACTCTCCCAACGGCGCCCTCCTATTGGTCTATTTCCATCAGAGCCCCCCGATGCGAACACCATGTTTCCAACAACCAACCAGAGCAAGGCAGCAGTTTTCATGGTGAAAATGGCGGTGCCGCCGATCATCATCCAGAGATAGGCATAAACAGCCAACCCCCAATGCACTCTGCGCTGCTCAGCCGTGCGATCCGCCGGCACAAAGGTAACATAAGCCCAAAACGCGAGCAGGCCCCAAATGGAACTAGAGACAATTAGGTAGACATATCCGCTATCGTATGAGCGAGCGACCATACCCTGAGAGCCCATCAGGAAGTCTGCGACAGAGAGATTCATGAGATGCGCGACGGTGATCGAGAGGCGCCCTAAGATATCATCCGAGCCGAGCGCGTCGGTTACCGGTCCCACTAAAATAAACGCCATCGCGAGGCAGAACGGCATGATGGCCGCCGTAAGGCGGCCAGAAAAGTATGGGTAAATAAAATATCCGAGTGCGTTTATGGCCAACAGCGCACTTGACGTCCGGGAATTATTACTAAGGATAATAAGAACGATCAACACGGTATGGAGCGATCTATCGAATCTGCCTATATGCGTCCAATTTCCTAACAGGAATATTAGTAACACTGACGCAAATCCCGGCAGAGAAACCTGCTCGAGGAAAATTGATGATGTTCTCGGTCCGCTGAATATACCAAAACTGAAGCGATCTTTGAAGCCGAGGGCATTCGCGAATAAGCCAGTTTCATTTAGGCTGAATTCTTCTATTCCGCGGCTCGCCTGCAAATATAAAGCCGGCTGAAATATTGAAACGTAGGCGGGAAGGTATATTAACTCTATAAGAAGAAATACAAATACAATTAAGGAAATATACCGAAATACAAGACGAACACTGTCTGGCGAGCTCCTATATCCCACCGCGGTGAATGCCGCAATTATCGCCATATTCCGAAAGAAATCAGGGTAGATTGTCTCAAATAACAGAGATGTCAATGTCATTTGGATAGAGGCAAAGAAGATTAGTAAAATTGGGCCCATATCATGTTTACGGCCGCCCGTCAGGACGCATGCCACCAAACACAGTGCCAAGATTCCTGCTTCGGCGACGACTGCCAGGCTGCGGGGCGTCGATATTCCTTGAGCATTAATCGCAGCAAGAATAGCATTATAGGTTGAGGGAAGAATGGCAACGACCCAAAAGCAGGTCGTAAACCTCTGGGCACGCCATGCTTTCAGGCGCGTCCATCTGGAAGCGGGCTCTGCAACAGGAAGACCGTACATGCTATAAATGCCTAATGCTGTGTTAACGCATCATTCGAATTTTTGTTAGAACGAGTTGTTATAAACTTAAACCTCGACAAGGGCCTTTCGACATACTCATGAATTAGGAGCCCGAAAATAGCCGAAACAGCCACGCTGACGGTAACGAATGCGAACGCATTCCAATCAGATCTATCAAGATCTAAAAGGTTCCATGCTGTTCGCAAAGCGCTAATAACGAAGATGTGGCTAAGATAGATGCTGTAAGATGCGTCACCCAACTTTACCAAGATAGGGAAATTTGGAACGGCTGAAAGCCGCTCAAGATTAATTGCCGCAGCAATGGCGAAAAATGCTGGCACACCGAACTTCAGGGCTCGCGGAAAGTCCGGTGAAGACGCTTCAATGTACGCCAGAATTATAAGCGAAAGAAACAGTAACATCCAAGCCCAGGGCACCGAAAGCTTTAGGAAGGGTATGAGGTACGCAGCCAAGAGCACACCCATAAGAAATTCGAAGATAATCGAATTGCCATAGAACGATACAAGGTAGCCCCTATTTCCGCCAACATTTCCGACAACGTATAAGGCAGAAATTAGGAAAGCGATGCCAAATACCCGCCATTTCTTTCTAAGAGGTAAGCACAATGCAAACAATATGTAGAACATCATTTCCATATTTAGCGTCCAACCCGGTATGATAACAGGGCTGATATATGTAGATGTTCCGGGCATCCCTGCAGGATTTGCCCACGGCATGAAGAAAAGCGATGTCAGGAGGTGCGCTATATCAAACTTTGTCGAGCGTAGCAGATGAGGCACAATAATTGCGCACGCTGCCACGGCAAGCGTAAGCACCCAATATAGCGGAACTATGCGCTCTATTCTCTTACCTATAAACTGTCCCATACTAATAGGTGAGTTTCTTGTCGTCACCCACATGATGAATCCACTTAAAACGAAGAATATATCGACGCCAGTTTCGCCAATCTCTGTCATTCCTATAAAGAATACGTGCTTGGCCTGTATTACAGCATGAAAGTATACGACGGACATTGCGGCAACGGCACGTAACCACTGCAAACTTTCAAGTTTGCGAGGAAGACCATCCGATGGATGCATTCGACTTGACTGCGGGTTAATGAACTTTCCCCCTGCACTATGCATTGCGGCTTCTTCTCGCTGTGAAGGGGCACGCACGCGCCATCCTACTGGAGAGTAAGGCCTCTACGGCTCGGGCACCGCAGTTTCCGATATAGGAATTACCAGGGAATTTGGTCATCGGCGGCTCCGATAAGACAGGTGGAGAAGAGCTCCCGCCATCATTCCGCTGCCCCTTCAAGCACGGACCGATATTCAGCGGCAAAGCGGCCTGCAACCCCGGTCCAGCCAAACCTCGCAGCCGCGTAGATAGCTGAGGCGCGCCTGCTAGCGCCTCCCCCCCCTCTGTGAAACTCTTGTATCTCACGAGCCGCTGCAATCGGATCGTTCATATCAGTCAGTAAGCCACAACGAGTGCTTTCCACCAACCGTTGGAAGGGCGGAATGGGCCGAAGAAGGGGAACGAGCCCAGCTGACATGCCCTCCACCACGCTCAGTCCGAAACCTTCGTAACGCGAGGCAGATGCGATATAACTGGCTTGGCCAAGAAGCTGGCGTAATGTACTGTCGTCGGGTCCTACATGGATTTCCACTTGATCTGCCACCCCTTTTGCAGCAGCTGCAGCGCGCAAGTCAGCGGGCGAAAGATCAGAGGGTTGGCCGGCAATAATCAGTCGCCATGGTGCACCGAGTGCCGCCACTAAGGCGATTAAAGCGGGTACATCCTTGTTGACGGAAAAGCGTCCAATGAACATCATAGTGGGGTGCAACTCATGCGCACCTGCGTCGTACCACTTATCGATGTTAACCCCATTCTCAATCGCTATCGTCTGTCGTGGTGCGATCCGTCGAAAGGTCTCGGCATCATTCTCGCTTGAACCAAAAAGGCGCGCGTACGCCCTGGCTGATACACGCGTGATACTGGCAAACCACGCGCGCTTAGCGGTTGAAGCAAAATCAGTATGGAAGAAACCACCATGGGTGGACGCGACCAACGGGCGGCGATGAAGCCGTCGGGTGGCGGCTAGAAAGTCGAAGAAAAAATCGATCCCATGAATATGGACAATGTCAGCATCGCCTAATTCCTTTAGCACACCTGGCGCAATCGGATATCGAGTGGAGCCGCTGAACGGAATGCGCCGGATGGGAATGCCCAGATACTCGCCTTCCGCCGGCAAGCGACAACCCAGATCACCAAATGGTCGATCAAGCGTTACTACCGAGCTCTCTATTTTATGATCACGCTGGAGGTGCAGGGCTAATTGGGCGACCGCATCTTCCAACCCACCAACCGCGGGCGCAAACTGGCGAACGACGTGCCGGACGTGCATAATCATAGCTCGCTCAGGATGCCCACGAGGAGGCAGGACAGCGCACCAACCTCTGGTGCGACGAAAATACGGCTAAAATGCGCGTATTCGGAGATTGTGACCCACATCTAACCCGGCGGAATAGGGGCGGACGAGTCCTGGGGCCGACCCGATATTTGGCGAGCGATAGCGCATGTGAAAACGCAGGGCACGCTGATATTCTCATCATCATCGCGCGAGCCCTCTATCTCCCTTTGCGGTATGCTACCAGCTTAGAAGCGATCCCTATCATTAGGTCAACCAAGCGCCCGCCTTGTTTTGGGCAAAATGTGTCGTTGCCCTCAAATCGAAGTGGCTCGGGTAATCTGAACAGCGGGGATAAGTGGATTGCCGATCTGACAGCGCCCATGGCTGGCCGAGCTCCGCTGCGCTCAGAAACGACGCTGTGCTGAATAGGAGCGACTAAGGCCAAGGTGGCGTCGGCTGCCCTAAAAGGCGAGAAGACGCTGAAGCTCTTGGCGGCTTCGGATCGTTTGATGATCTCGAGGGTCCACTTGCCGATCGGGCGTAGCGCATCCTTCAGCTTGTCGCCGGCATAACCGCCATCGGCGAAGAGGTGACGCAGCCACGGGAAGCGCTGGACGGTTTCGGCGAGCAGTAAGGGGCGCCGCCCCGATCCTGGTTGCAGGCGGTGTGGACGAGGGCGTAGACCAGGTTACCCTTGGTATCGGTCAGGATGTGCCGTTTTGCGCCCTTGATCTTCTTGCCCGCATCATAGCCCCGAGGCCCGCCACTTTCCGTGGTTTTGACGCCCTGACTATCGATCACGCCGGCACTGGACGAAGCGTCGCGGCCACGCGCCTCCCGCGAGGTCATCAGCAGCGCGTAATTGATCGTCTGCCACAGCCCACTGTCGCGCCAGAGACAGAACCAGCGCCGCCGTCGAGACCGGCGGAAACATTCGCCAGGGCAAACCACCACGAAGCAGAGAGAGGTTTGCCTCGAGAGTCCGCTGCATCGGCCACTTGCGCGGCCCCCCGACGGACGACGGCGGCGGGAAGAACGGCTCCAGAACCGCCCATTCGGCATCGGTTAAATCGCTTGGCAAAGCCAAGCCTGTTCGCGCATGAAGGGCTCGAGTGGCGTTGGTCCACATCATTGATCCACGGTAGTTTTTGGCGAAACCCCTGGATCAATGACAGGCTTAGCCGTCAAGCTAAGCTACTGGCGTCACTCACTTAACTTCGGCGCAGACATTAAGAGGTATCGACATAATGGCATCTGCACGCGGTAGAGTCGTGTTCCTCTCGGCGTTTCAGGATTACCGCACCAAAAAGCGCGCCAGTGTACAGCAGGTTGCCGATGGCGTACGTGATCTAGGTTACGATGTGTGGTTCCTGTCGACGCGTTATAGCTGGTTGTCAAAACGAACTGACGACTCTCGTCTCTTTTTAGATCCTGCTTCAAACTCCATTGAAGTCGTGAATGGCATTCACTGCCTCCTATGGAAGACGCCCGTTCATCCCTTTGCGAGCACATCCAACATCCTTAACACCATTATGGGCCGTCTATTTACACCATATGCCGCTTGGCCAAATAGTACTTTCGACTCTATATTGAAATCAGCGGATTATGTCATAATCGAGTCAAGCGTTGCTGCAATATTCCTTCCGCGTGTTCATCGCCTTTCCCCACATGCTCGCATCATTTACTACGCGACAGACCGTCTGGATACGGTTGGAACTCATCCGGTAGTACAACGTAAACTTATCGCCAACGGATCTATGATCCACCATGTCTGTTTAAGAGCACGCCGTATGGCAACAGACTTCGGTTGGGCGGCGGATCGACTCTATTTAGCGGAATTTGGCATCCATCCGGAGGACTTTTCCGATGTTGGTAATGATCCGTATGATGGCCGTCCCGCGGTGGTATCCGTCGGCTCCATGCTATTTGATCGAAGCTTCTTTGAAAACATGCCGCCACTTTTCCCTGAGGTAGATTTCCATGTTATCGGATGCGGAGAGAAATTATCTGGGGCCGATAATCTTTATATTCATGACGAAATGCCTTTCAAAGCCACCCTTCCTTACGTAAAATACGCAAGCGCAGGTGTGGCGCCATACCGCCCCGCACCGGGGGTTGAATATCTTGCTGAGTCGAGCCTTAAATTAGCGCAGTATGAACTGTTCGGGTTACCAGCCATTTGCCCTAACTTCGCAGTAGGGGAAATTGCTAGCCGCTCTGGCTACAATCCTGGTGACGTGGAATCCATGCGCGCCGCACTGACCCGGGCCTTATCCATGGCGGGTACAATTGCACCGCGCCGCTTTCCTACCTGGAAGGATGTCGCCGCGCGAGTGCTACATCCAGAACAATTCCCAAATATCAAAATTAGAGCGGTTTCCACTCATTCTGGGTCATATCCGCATGAGCTGAAGTAGTTGGCGCATTCGTCGGGCTTGAAGATGTCGACGAGCCTGCCGATCAGATCCCACAGGTTCCCAACGGTGCGCTCGCCTGCTTTGCGCAGCACGGTGACCTGACCCCCTGATTTTCCTCCACGCTCGATTAGAGTCCGGTCCATGGAAGGACGGACGAGATGAAGCGTAAGAGGTTTTCAGAAGAGCAGATCATCGGCGTGCTGAAGGAAGCCGAGGCAGGGGCGAAGACCGCAGACCTGGCACGCCGGCACGGGGTGTCGGAAGCGACGATCTACAACTGGAAGTCGAAGTATGGCGGGCTCGAGGTATCCGAGGCTCGGCGGCTGAAGGCACTCGAGGACGAGAACGCGAAGCTCAAGCGGCTGCTGGCCGATGCGATGCTGGACCAGGCTGCGCTGAAGGATCTTCTGTCAAAAAAGTGGTGACGCCCGCCGCCAAGCGGGAAGCTGTGGCTCATCTCCGGGCCTGCCACGGGATGAGCGAGCGGCGGGCGTGCCGTGTCGTTGGTGCCGATCGCAAGGGCGTGCGCTACCGCTCGACGCGGGCCGACGATGCCGAATTGAGAGAGAAGCTGCGCGAGCTGGCGAACCAACGCCGGCGGTTCGGCTATCGCAGGCTGCATATCCTGCTGCGCCGGGAGGGCGTGATGATCAACCGGAAGAAGACCCAGCGGATCTATCGGGAGGAAGGACTGGCTGTCAGGCGGCGGCGCAGCCGCAGACGTGCGATCGGCGCGAGGGCGCCGGCACCGGTTCTGGCCCTGCCGAACCAACGCTGGAGCCTGGACTTCGTGCACGACCAGATGGCGTCGGGCCGGCGGTTCCGTGTGCTCAACGTCGTCGATGACGTGACCAGGGAGTGCCTGGCAGCGGTGCCGGACACGTCGATCTCCGGGCGCCGGGTGGTGCGCGAGCTGACCGAGCTGATCGCGAAGCGTGGCAAGCCGGGGATGATCGTCAGCGATAACGGCACGGAACTGACCTCCAACGCCGTGCTGGCATGGTGCGGGGAAATTGGCGTGGAGTGGCACTACATCGCGCCCGGCAAGCCGATGCAGAACGGCTATGTCGAGAGCTTCAACGGCCGCATGCGCGATGAGCTGCTCAATGAGACGCTCTTCCTCAGCCTCGATCACGCCCGCGCCGAGATCGCCGCGTGGGTGGAAGACTACAACCGGGAGAGGCCGCACTCGGCCCTTGGATACGACACCCCGGCGGCGTTCGCCGCCGAACTGCAACAGCAATGGCCTGCTCCGCTACGCCCTACGGGCTCCGCTGCGCAGCCCATTGCTTCAACCGCGCTCATGCGCAAAACAACCGCCCGGCTCTAATCCCAGCTGGAGGAAAGCTGGGGGTCAGGTCA
>NZ_JBFNXR010000037.1:0-5451 GCF_040813635.1 Novosphingobium rhizovicinum
TGGACGCCTCGAAGAACCGCCTATTTTCGGCGTGACGGCGGTATGATGGCGCACGAAGTGCGGCTCGGCACTGTTTCGGGGCGGTAATCTTCTGAATTTCGTGGTGGCTCAAGGCTCGAAGACCGGTTTCGGCATCATGCGGGCGCAATACGCCCCTCGAGCCAGGTGAGACGCTGGAAGTTATAGGCCAGGTTTGCCATCCCGATCTTGATGCGGGCGCGGGCGATGCCGATGGTGCGAACGACGAGCCCCATGCGGTGCTTTTGGCCGGCGAACACGTGCTCGACGGCTGAGCGGACTGCCGACCGCCTCGCATTGGCTCGCGTGATGCGCTTGGGCATGGGCCGGCGGTGCGGCTTGCGCTGATGGATGTTGCTGGTGAACATGCCTTTGGCCAGGAACGCCTCGTTCTTCTTGGAGCGGTAGGCTGTATCGGCCCATACGCCCGACGCCGTGTTGTCAGGGCTGATGAGGACCGGCAGCCTTGCACCATCATGAGCATTGGCGGCGCTGGCATCCCAGGTGCGGATCAGGCCATGCGTGCGGTCGATGCCTATGTGGTTCTTGTAGCCGAACATCGGGATGGCGAGGTCGACCGGCTTGAACGCCTTGGGATCAGCGCCCTCCTTCACCTTGGCTTTGGTGTACTTGACGCTCCAGCGCGCATCGCGGTCCTTCTGGCGGAGCTTGGCAGGCTTGTCCTTCCAGTGCTCGGGGATCCGGCCTTCCTTGATCGCCGCCTTCTCCTCCTGGGTGTTGCGCTGCTTGGGTGCCGGTACAACCGTGGCGTCGATGATCTGCCCGCCCATGGCGAGATAGCCCCGGTCGGTTAGCGCCGCATTGAAGCGGACGAACAGCCGGTCGATCGCCTTGGCTTTGACCAGCCTCTCGCGGAAAAGCCACACCGTCGTCGCGTCGGGCACCGTGCCGTCCAGCCCGAGCCCCAGGAACCGCTGGAACGAGAGCCGGTCCTTGATCTGGAACTCGGTCGCCTCGTCCGACAGCGAATACAGTGCCTGGAGCACCAAGATCTTGAACATCAGGACCGGATCGAACGGCGGCCTGCCCCCCTTGCCGCGGGCGCTCCGCCGCAGCGCCGCCACCAACGGACCGCGGAAAACCTCGAAGTCGACGACGGCCGTAAGCCGTTCAAGCGGATCGCCCGCGGCGCTGAGCGCCTCGTATCGGTCCGAAAGGTCAAAGAAACCCGGCTGTCCCGCCATCATCGCCTCCGCTCTCACGAAAGGCAGTGAATCAGCTCAGGCCGCTATGCGCCAGAGGTTTTTCGAGGCGTCCAGCTTCCTACACCACCCCGCGGGGCACTACCTGCTGAGGCGCGGGGCTGACGATGGGGATCAAGCGATACGAGTTGAACGATGAGCAGTGGGCGAAGGTCGCGCCGCTGCCTCCGAGCAAGGCGAGCGACCTTGGGCGGACGGGATCAGATAACCGGTTGTTTGTGTACGGATGTTTGTGGGTACTGCGGCCTGGAGCTCATTGGTGCGATCTGCCTGAGCGCTATGGCCGCTGGAAAACGGTGCACCGGCGCTTCAGTCGTTGGTGTCACGCTGGCGTATGGGAACGGGTGTTTGACGCTCTCACCGCCGACCCCGACAACCAATATCTGATGATCGACAGCACCATCGTTCGCGCCCACCAGCAGGCGGCGACTGGAAGAGGGGGGCAAGACCAGGCGCTGGGGCGTTCCTGAGGAGGACTGACGACCAAGATCCATATGCTTGCTGATGCACAGGTTGGACCGTTGCGGTTCCGCATCACTTGCGAGGCGCCTCCCCAGCATTCAGCTGATGGCAGACATCACGGTGCGCCTAAGAGTGTCCAAGGTAAATGGCTTGCCTAACACGAGAGCTCCTGGAATTTGGTGCAGCTCCTCGGTATCGCAATAGCCGCTAACAAACACAATTGGCAGCTTGGGGTGAATAAGGTGAGCCGCTCTAGCCACCTCAGCTCCATTCGTATCAGGCATTACGAAGTCGATGATAGCCACCGAAGGTTTCGTCTTGCGTATCAACTCAATTCCGGAGGGCCCATCTGCCGCCTGATGAACGGTAAATCCTATGCCTTCGAGGGCAGCTGCTATGGCAGGCCTTACATGGTCGTCATCATCTACGATGACGACTACCCCGGAGGCTCTATGTAACACGGCATCCTTTGCGCTGCACTCCTCCTGGTCTTTACCCTCGTCGACCTGCTGCGACGTACGCGGCAATAAGAGTTCTACCGTTGTGCCTTCACCAACTCGGCTACGCAGGCGCATATCGCCTCCGCATTGGCGGATGAAACTATAAACTTGCGCAAGCCCTAATCCAGTGCCCTTGCCAATTCCCTTGGTTGTGAAGAATGGCTCTGTGGCCTTCTTCAGGACCTCTGGCGACATTCCCGAGCCAGTGTCATTCACACTTATGCAAACAAACTTCTCATCACGCTTGCCGCCATTAGCACGTACGCTGGCAGCGCTTTCTATTCTGATACTACCGCCATCTGGCATGGCGTCACGTGCATTTACAGCAAGATTCAAAAGCGCGAGCTCTAACTGTTCCGGGTCCGTGAGCACCCATACCGCAGGAGATCGCAAATCCATGCTTATGCTGATATTTGGCCCAAGTGCATTACCGATCAAATCTCGAGCCGTCACAAGGACGGGAGTTAGCTCCACCGGACGCACGGAAATCTTCTGACTTCTCGAGAAGGCAAGCAGTTGCGCTGTGATTTTGGTGCCCACGTCTACCGCTGAAATAGCATTATTCAGGTAGGAGATAAGTTTATCATCCTTCGGTAACGTGAGTTCGATCAATTCCAAGTTTCCACGGATCGCCATAAGGAGATTGTTGAAATCGTGCGCTATACCTCCGGTAACCTGCCCAATTGCTTCCATCTTTCGAGCTTGTCTGAGCAGGTCCTCGGCCTGTATCCGTCTGCCAAGCTCTTCTTCAACACGAAACTCTAAGTTCTCGTTTAATCGCTTAAGCTCAAACTCGTAACTCTTCTTATCGGTAATGTCCTGAACTATTCCAATCACTCTCTCGCATTCGCCTTTATTGAAGATTCCTCGACCCTTCGCAGATATCCAGCGAAACGTGTCGTTTCCCTTTACAGTTACGCGGTACTCAACGTCGTATAGCTCGCGCAGTACCGGGTCTGCCGCTGCTGTTGCGGCTTGTCTGACATGATCAACATCATCGGGGTGCAGGAGACTGTAAAACTCGGCCGTGGATATCGGATTATCATGCGATATCCCGAACATCGATCTCACAAACGAGGAGCAAGATAGCATCTTTGCTGCTACGTCTAGCTCCCAAAGCCCAATCTGTGCAGCGTCTGTGGCAAGTCGTAATTGAACCTCGTTCCTTTTGATACTTTCTTGAGCTGCAACACGGTCATGGATATCTATTATAGCCCCAACGTATCCTAGGATACTTCCGTCACCTAAGAACTGCGGCCTCGCAACGCATATCATCCATCTAGATATCCCGTCTGCTCCGCGAATTCTGCATTCATTGCGATAGTATTGGTGGTGTGTTTGGGCGTATCTAAAATCCCTGACAGCAAGGTCATAATCATCCGGATGAATCGCGGACATCCAATCAAATCCGTCTGCCTCAGACTTTCCCGTATATTCATACCAGGGTCGATTGAGGTAAGCACATTTTCCATCTGCGTCCGTTGCCCACATCATAACTGGCGCGCTCTCGGCCATGATCTGGAAGCGCTTTACGCTCTCCTCCGAGCCGGTCCGAGCCGGGAAACTTTCCCTCCCGAGCGCGAGCGGCCGCATTCCAGTCTTGTTAGTGGCCGCTGCGATGTGTTCCCGACTGGGATCATCCTCAGATCTCCCATGTTGTGCTAGGCTTTCATAGCGGCAGAAAGCGCCGATGATTTGGCCCCCGACATCCCGGACTGGTGCGAAATAGATGGTCCCAATCGGCCCAACGGTCTCGTTCCTTTGCTGCGCCCCCCACTCTCTAAAGGCTTCGCCTGCAAGCGCTCGCGACAGGTTTGACAGCATATCCGGGCACTGATCCTCGGGTATCAAATCACACAACCGGTCTCCTACCTTCAGAGCACCTCGACTTATGAGCTTGATCTCATCTCGATATGCCTGATTGAAAGCTATCAGCCTGAAACCATGGTCAAACGCAGAAACTGGCGTGGGATCGGAGAGGGCAATGCTCTCCCAAAGAGAATTTTCCTTAGCTTTCATCGCCAGTCAGCATCCTAGTTGCAGGCATTTTGCGACCGGCGAGGTAGGACGTAAGCGGGGCATATTTGCCTTAGGTATGTTCTAGCATGCCTCCCAAAGCTTAATACACTTATTTGTAGGTTTATCAATAGTTTATTGGATCGATATATATTAGGTATGTTATCATGCGTTCCGACGTGCCGTGCAAGGGCAGTGCCGGATTTCTGGTCTAAGGCGAAATGCGGATCGTAGAGGGAGCGCTGGACGATAGGGTCGTGCCTCTGCCGATCGGGCGGGACGAGACGAAACGCGCCGATTAAGGCCGTAGGCCGCTTGGTAGAGGGTGCGATTGCTGAAGATCTTGGAGCCAAACTGAGGCAGGAGAACGTTACCACTTGGGCGGAGCTATCCAGATTCTAAGCGCGAAGGGGGGCAACGCTGCTGTGCTGGGCTGTTGCCTGGCCGACATGAGATGAGGGGCCTGAAGTCGTGAGCGTGGTTTGGGCCAAGTCGACAAAACCACCTGCGGGCGTAAGCGGAGCAGGGCACGTCCGATGCAGCCCCGTACAGGGGGAGCTTCCATTCGTTGTGGTTTCTTGGCTTCCGTTTGTTGGGACATATCAACAATTTGAAGAAATCAAACCGGACCCATTGCGTGAACCGATTATGAACCCATCTTCAGAACAAAGAGGCGGCGGCACAAAGTGCCGCCGCCTAGTCACAAAAGGCTCGATATAAGCCCTTTGGGTCGCGCCGGGGTAACACCAAGAGTGATGATCGGTTCCATCCTCGCTGCAGAACAATTTAGTCGCGGAACCATCCTCTCGACTTGCTTGTCATCGCCTGAAGGAGAAGCGGAGGCGTCACTGCCTCGCCGTGATCTCCCAATGCAGGTGATCGCGCGACGGGGCGGAGGCGGAGAAGTTGCGTCAGACGTACCGGCTTCATAGTAAGCAGCGCCTCATCGCCGACGTGATGATCATCGACTGCGCAGCTCGAGAGTGATGAGTAGCCAAGGCGAGCCTTGCTAAAACATCAGCGCGGAAGCGAGTGCAGCGTGCCCCCTCCCTTGTTCCTTGGGGCCAACCTACTGTGTGTGAACGCCGTGAGGCACGGAGCAGGGTAGGGGGCGCCATGGCGTGAAGCTGGCGCGGACTAGAGCGGATTCTGATCAGTCTGGATCATAGCCGCATGAGCTGAAGTAGTTGGCGCACTCGTCGGGGCGGAAGAGATCGACGAGTTTTCCGATG
>NZ_JBFNXR010000038.1:0-6943 GCF_040813635.1 Novosphingobium rhizovicinum
TGGACGCCTCGAAAAACCTCTGGCGCATAGCGGCCTGAGCTGATTCACTGCCTTTCGTGAGAGCGGAGGCGATGATGGCGGGACAGCCGGGTTTCTTTGACCTTTCGGACCGATACGAGGCGCTCAGCGCCGCGGGCGATCCGCTTGAACGGCTTACGGCCGTCGTCGACTTCGAGGTTTTCCGCGGTCCGTTGGTGGCGGCGCTGCGGCGGAGCGCCCGCGGCAAGGGGGGCAGGCCGCCGTTCGATCCGGTCCTGATGTTCAAGATCTTGGTGCTCCAGGCACTGTATTCGCTGTCGGACGAGGCGACCGAGTTCCAGATCAAGGACCGGCTCTCGTTCCAGCGGTTCCTGGGGCTCGGGCTGGACGGCACGGTGCCCGACGCGACGACGGTGTGGCTTTTCCGCGAGAGGCTGGTCAAAGCCAAGGCGATCGACCGGCTGTTCGTCCGCTTCAATGCGGCGCTAACCGACCGGGGCTATCTCGCCATGGGCGGGCAGATCATCGACGCCACGGTTGTACCGGCACCCAAGCAGCGCAACACCCAGGAGGAGAAGGCGGCGATCAAGGAAGGCCGGATCCCCGAGCACTGGAAGGACAAGCCTGCCAAGCTCCGCCAGAAGGACCGCGATGCGCGCTGGAGCGTCAAGTACACCAAAGCCAAGGTGAAGGAGGGCGCTGATCCCAAGGCGTTCAAGCCGGTCGACCTCGCCATCCCGATGTTCGGCTACAAGAACCACATAGGCATCGACCGCACGCATGGCCTGATCCGCACCTGGGATGCCAGCGCCGCCAATGCTCATGATGGTGCAAGGCTGCCGGTCCTCATCAGCCCTGACAACACGGCGTCGGGCGTATGGGCCGATACAGCCTACCGCTCCAAGAAGAACGAGGCGTTCCTGGCCAAAGGCATGTTCACCAGCAACATCCATCAGCGCAAGCCGCACCGCCGGCCCATGCCCAAGCGCATCACGCGAGCCAATGCGAGGCGGTCGGCAGTCCGCTCAGCCGTCGAGCACGTGTTCGCCGGCCAAAAGCACCGCATGGGGCTCGTCGTTCGCACCATCGGCATCGCCCGCGCCCGCATCAAGATCGGGATGGCAAACCTGGCCTATAACTTCCAGCGTCTCACCTGGCTCGAGGGGCGTATTGCGCCCGCATGATGCCGAAACCGGTCTTCGAGCCTTGAGCCACCACGAAATTCAGAAGATTACCGCCCCGAAACAGTGCCGAGCCGCACTTCGTGCGCCATCATACCGCCGTCACGCCGAAAATAGGCGGTTCTTCGAGGCGTCCAGTTGTCGCGCATGAAATGCCACAGGTTCTCGACGGGGTTGAGTTCGGGACAGCGCGGCGGCAGCGGCATCAGCGTGATATTGGGCGGCACGACCAGTTCGGCCGAGCCGTGCCATCCAGCCTGGTCGAGCAGCAGGACGGCATGTGCGCCCGGGGCGACGTGGAAGGCGATTTCCTCCAGGTGCATGCCCATCGCCTCGCTGTTGCACCTGGGCATGACGATACCGGCGGCCTTGCCTTCAGCAGGACAGATAGCGCCAAAGATCCAGGCCGAGGAGCGGCGCTGATCCTTGGGCGCTGAAGGGCGGGTCCCGCGCTTCGCCCAGCGCCGGGTGAGCTTGGTCTGCTGGCCGATGCGGGCTTCATCCTTACATGAGGGTTCGATTGTCAAGGCGTTAGCGGTGCGAGGTCCCCACATGGACGGCGAGCATTGTTGAGCCAATGCCCCTGCCTTTGAAGCGGCAGTGGAGATGGCAGCGATGTTCGATAAGGGCACTGACGGGGTGGACGGCGCTCAAAACAGTGCGGCACAGTGTGCGAATGCGGATTGGGACAGTGTGCCGCACAGTGCGAAGCCGGGTTTGAGCGGGTCGACGGTCCTTGGCCCTCAAAGGCGCAACCGGAGATGGGACGCACGAGAAAAGGCGCGGATCACAGCGGAAAGTTTTGAGCCGGGTGCCAACATCAGCGCGGTGGCACGGCGCCATGGCGTCAGCCCTGGCTTGCTTCATTACTGGCGACGTACGGTGCGCGATCGGGCGGCGCTGGAGCCGATCTCATTTGTACCGCTGGAGGTGGATGACGGTGGGCGCTCCCCAGAAGGTTCTCTGGAGCTGGAGATCGACATCGATGGCGCCCGTGTCTTCGTGCGCGGCGCGGTGGACGCAGGGGTCGTACGCGTTGTGTGCGAGGCGCTGCGTCAGCGATGATCGGCGGGCACAGCGATCTGAAGGTCGTGCTGGTCGCGGGTCCGATCGACTTCCGGGCAGGTATCAACAGGCTCGCGTCGCTGGTGGCCAACGAGTTGGGCCGTGATCCCTATTCCAATGATGTCTTTGTCTTCCGGTCCAAGCGGATGGACCGGCTGAAGCTCCTGCATTTTGACGGTTCGGGGACCGTCATGGTGACAAAGTGGCTGGAAGCCGGAAAGTTCTTCTGGCCGCCCGTGACAGGCGGAGTGATCAAACTGACCTCGGCGCAGATGACACTGCTGCTGGGCGGAATGGACTGGCGCCGCCTTGAGGAAAACCCGGTAAAAAAGCCCCAGATGGCAGGATGAAAGTGGCGGTTTTGCTGGGGTTTGAGGGGGTTGTATGCTAACAAAATCAGGTGTCCCGCCCTTCGCAAGATCATGCTGACGCACTCGGTGCAATGACCCGGCGAGTGGCGGAATTGGAGGCTGAGCTTGAGGCGGCCTCCAAGCTGCTGAGCACTTATAAAGCGATGCTTTTCGGCTCGCGCTCGGAAAAGGCCCGGGTCGTTTTGGACGGGCAAGAAAGTCTCGATCTGGGGGACCTTGGCGCCATCTGCATAGCGACGCCGGCTAATGACCATCCGATGCCCAGGGCGGCAAAGCCCCGAGCCAAGCGCAATATCGGCGCTCTGCCCAAACATCTGCCCCGGGTGATCCACGTTGTTGAGCCCGAGAGCACGCAGTGCGCCTGCTGCCGGGGCGGCATGCACAAGATCGGCGAGGACGTAAGCGAGGCGCTCGATGTCGTGCCCGCCATCCTGCGCGTCATTGCAACTGTCCGTCCGAGATATGCCTGCCGCGCCTGCGAGGGGAGCATCGTCCAAGCGCCTGCGCCTCGCAGGATGATTGAAGGCGGCATGACGACGACTTCGCTCATCGCCTGGATCGTGACACAGCGCTTCGCCTGGTACCTTCCGGCCTATCGCCAGGCCCAGATGCTCGCGGGACACGGCCTGCAGATTGATCGATCGACGCTGACCCGCTGGGTGAAGCGTGCCGCTTGGTGGCTCGAGGGTCTCTATGATCTGCAACTGCAGGCGATCCATCGCCAATCGCGCATCCACGTCGACGAAACCAGGATGCCAGTGATCGCGGGCGGCAAGGGCAAAGTCCGCATCGACCAGTTCTGGACCCATGGCATGGACGACCGTCCCTGGAACGGCCCGGCACCACCGGCGGTGTGCTACGTCCATGCCCGATCTCGAAGCCATCGCACGATATCCGAGCAGCTTGGCAGCTATCATGGCGTGCTTCAGGTTGACGGCTATACTGCCTACAAGGGCCTTGGAGATCCGAACCGATCTTCCGGTGCGATCCAACTCGCGTTCTGCCTTGCTCACCTGCGTCGACGCTTCGTGGATCTACATAAGAGCACTCGATCGCCGATCACTGCGCAGATCATCGACCTGCTGGGCCGTGTCTATGGGATTGAGGCAGAAATACGTGGCACCAGTGCCGAGCACCGGCTTCTCATACGACAGGAGAAATCCAGGCCAATCATGGAGGAGCTCAAGGTGCTGCTCGACAACACCTTGTCGCGCGTTTCACGGGCTTCAGATCTGGCGGGACATATCCGATACGCGCAGGGCCACTGGCGTGGCTTAAACCTCTTCCTCGAAGATGGGCGGATCGAAGTCGATAACAACATGATCGAGCGGCAAATGCGCCCGATTGGTATCGGCCGCCGCAACAGCCTGTTCGCCGGCAACGAAGGCGGAGCCCATACGTGGGCAGTGCTCGCATCCTTGCTCCAGACCGCGAAATTAAATGGGCTCGATCCCTACAACTGGCTGAACGATGTGCTGATCCGGATGGTCTCGGGCGAAGTCCTCAACAACGATCTGGATCAACTCCTCGCCTGGAACTGGCGACCTGCCAACGATCCCGCTGTGCAGTGGGCCGCATGAGCAGCAGCAGTCGCTTCAAGCGCCCCAAGAAGCCCCGAAAGGCGCGCACACTAACGCATGAAAAGCTCGAGGAGTGGCTGGGCAGCCGTGGTAATCCAATGCCGGGCGTATCGATGATTGACGGCTACCTCGCCGCACTCGTCGTATCTCCCCAATTCATTCCTCCTGAGGAATGGTTGCGCCCCATAGTCGGGGAAGGCATCGCTTGGGCGCCGGATGGCAGTATGGAGGAAGTCGTCCGTAACACGATCTTCCAGCGCTATAGCCAGATTGGAGCGACCCTGTCCGGTGGGCCCAAACGCTACGCCCCCATCTACATGCGCACGGACGACGGCGAAGTGCTCCTCGAGCAGTTCGCCAATGGTTTCTACCTTGGCATGCGGCGCAGCATTGACGATTGGAAACCGCACATATCCAATCCGGAAATCGGTCGCCCGCTCACCGCCATCCTGGGGCATTGCACGACGATGATGCCAGAGGATCAACGCCAGCGCGCACTGCAAGGCCAAGCCACCGAGGTCCTTGCCCAATCCTGGCAGGTCGTTCCAGAGCTCATCGAGATGCTTCACGTCAGACTTGCCGGCGCTCGGAACGTCGAAATCCGCTGAACTGCAGCGTCAACGTGGGGCGCTCGCACCGCTAACGTCAAGGCTATGGCGGCATGTCGTTCATCCTGTCGATGGCGATACATTCATCGTTCTGCGAGCGAGTTGGAGCGGCACTGTGCGGCAGCCTTGGCCGCGTAACCTTACATGCGGTCGGATTCGTGGAACCCGTAACCATAATGCCTCATGCACGAGGCAAGGCCCCGATCGAACACGACCAACCTGCCACGCGGCAGTCTGGTGTGACCATTGACGAAGACGGTCGTGCTCCTCGCGTCGCCGCGGGTTTTCCAGCGGCGATTCCTATGCGGCTCTGAGCGTGCTGCCGGCCGGGATTTCTCCGGTCTCGGTGAAGCGCCAGAGCGCGATCAACAACTTGCGCGCCATCGCAACGATCGCGATCCGGCGTGTCCGGCCCTGCAGCTTACCAACGCGCTGGCGGAACCAAGCGGAGAGTTCGCTCTCAGGCTGATAACGCAGCCAGAGCCATGCCAGCTGCACGAGCGTTTTTCGCGCTCGCGCATTGCCAGCGCGGCCGATGCGCCGGTCTCGATCCATGTCGCCACTCTGATGAGGCATGGGTGCCAAGCCGACATAGCTCGCGAGCTGTTTTCGATTGCCGAAAGGACGGTAGAATACTTCACGCGCGAGAACCGCAGCAAAATTGTCGCCGACGCCATAGATGCTCCGCAACGCGGTAACCTTGGAAGCAACAGGATCATCTGGAGCGGTAGCAAGGACCTCATCCCGTTCCGCGTCCAGCTCGCGGATCAGGTCTAGAACAAGGCCAAGCCGTCGGCGCAGTCGGTTTATCTCTGCAGCCAGGCGAGGCGGAAGCTTGCGGCCGTCGCCGGTCTGGAGCGCGGCGAGATCTCGCTCCCAGTTCCGCAACGAGGGTCGTGACCGGATGCCTTGGGTCGCTAGAAGCGCCAGTATCTGGTTCTCTAGCCGCGTCCGGTCCTGCACAAGATGCTCGCGCTCCCGATGGATACGCTTGCCGTCTTCCTCCTCAGGCGAGGGCACCTGGACCATGCTACAGATCTGACTATCGCCGGCCAGATAGGCGGCGAGCACCCGCAAGAGTCCTTCGGCATCGAGGCGATCGGTTTTCGCCCGCTTCGCTCGTCGGTTCACTAAAATGCTGGTCGGCTCGACAACGTAGGCCGCAATGCCATGGTCAGTCAGAAGCCGATGAATCCAGAACCCATCTCGTCCTGCCTCAAAGCAGCAGGCAATCGGCGCAGAATCTTCGGATGGCCGTTGGTTCGGTCGAAGCCCTTTGAAAAGCGTCAGCAGCGCGGCGGTGTCGCCTGCGCTGATCCGATGCATGCGGGTTTTCTGAGCGCCGGCTAATCGCGTGCCGACGAGCCATACCGAATTGCGCAACTCGAGTGCAACAAGGGTAGTATTGCTTTGGAACGACATGATGCGGCTCCCTGGCTTGAGGACGCCGCCATAGTGAACCTTCCTTCACTCGGTGTCCGTCCTCATAGCATCTGCCACCACAACTCTACGCGCGTTTCTTTGGGGAGGCTTTTGCGGATTTGCGCCAGACGGGCGCTGAACTCTTTTTAAAAACGGCAATGTCGTCGGTCCGTTGCCCCCGATGGCGGGGCGAGCCGAGAGCTTGCGGTAGCCCATCGTGCGCAACTCATGGCCCAGGGCCTGCTTGCTGATCGACACCTCGAACTCGTCCCACAGCCATTGGGCCAGGTCGATGATGCGCCAGCGCACCACCCCATGCACGGCAGGGATCGGCCCGGTGGCGATGATGTCCTCCAGTGCCCGACGATGGTGGTCGTCAAGAATGGTCCTGGGGCCCGGAGCCTTGCGCGTTGCCAAGCCTGCCACTCCGGCCTCGTTGAAGCGCAGGACCCAGTCACGGATGATCTGCAGCGTCCCTCCCGCAACCTTGGCTGCATCGCTCCGGCTGCCGCCGTCCAGGATCGCTGCGATCGCCAGCAGCCGCCGGACCTGACCGGCATCCTTGCTGCTCCGGGCAAAGGCCCGAACCTGACCAGAACTCAAATCCTCCCGCAACCTGATCGCCGCCGCCATCGCAAACCTCGTAACCGACCGGTTGAGGCCGCCTGCCGGGAGGTGAGTTGAGCGCGTAAGAGACGTCCATAAGGACGTCGTTATGGACGTCCTGAGTGAGAGCG
>NZ_JBFNXR010000039.1:0-11619 GCF_040813635.1 Novosphingobium rhizovicinum
TGGACGCCTCGAAAAACCTCTGGCGCATAGCGGCCTGAGCTGATTCACTGCCTTTCGTGAGAGCGGAGGCGATGATGGCGGGACAGCCGGGTTTCTTTGACCTTTCGGACCGATACGAGGCGCTCAGCGCCGCGGGCGATCCGCTTGAACGGCTTACGGCCGTCGTCGACTTCGAGGTTTTCCGCGGTCCGTTGGTGGCGGCGCTGCGGCGGAGCGCCCGCGGCAAGGGGGGCAGGCCGCCGTTCGATCCGGTCCTGATGTTCAAGATCTTGGTGCTCCAGGCACTGTATTCGCTGTCGGACGAGGCGACCGAGTTCCAGATCAAGGACCGGCTCTCGTTCCAGCGGTTCCTGGGGCTCGGGCTGGACGGCACGGTGCCCGACGCGACGACGGTGTGGCTTTTCCGCGAGAGGCTGGTCAAAGCCAAGGCGATCGACCGGCTGTTCGTCCGCTTCAATGCGGCGCTAACCGACCGGGGCTATCTCGCCATGGGCGGGCAGATCATCGACGCCACGGTTGTACCGGCACCCAAGCAGCGCAACACCCAGGAGGAGAAGGCGGCGATCAAGGAAGGCCGGATCCCCGAGCACTGGAAGGACAAGCCTGCCAAGCTCCGCCAGAAGGACCGCGATGCGCGCTGGAGCGTCAAGTACACCAAAGCCAAGGTGAAGGAGGGCGCTGATCCCAAGGCGTTCAAGCCGGTCGACCTCGCCATCCCGATGTTCGGCTACAAGAACCACATAGGCATCGACCGCACGCATGGCCTGATCCGCACCTGGGATGCCAGCGCCGCCAATGCTCATGATGGTGCAAGGCTGCCGGTCCTCATCAGCCCTGACAACACGGCGTCGGGCGTATGGGCCGATACAGCCTACCGCTCCAAGAAGAACGAGGCGTTCCTGGCCAAAGGCATGTTCACCAGCAACATCCATCAGCGCAAGCCGCACCGCCGGCCCATGCCCAAGCGCATCACGCGAGCCAATGCGAGGCGGTCGGCAGTCCGCTCAGCCGTCGAGCACGTGTTCGCCGGCCAAAAGCACCGCATGGGGCTCGTCGTTCGCACCATCGGCATCGCCCGCGCCCGCATCAAGATCGGGATGGCAAACCTGGCCTATAACTTCCAGCGTCTCACCTGGCTCGAGGGGCGTATTGCGCCCGCATGATGCCGAAACCGGTCTTCGAGCCTTGAGCCACCACGAAATTCAGAAGATTACCGCCCCGAAACAGTGCCGAGCCGCACTTCGTGCGCCATCATACCGCCGTCACGCCGAAAATAGGCGGTTCTTCGAGGCGTCCATTTGGCAACGGGCGCTTCCGCCTGTTTTTCCGTTACGACAGCCGCTCAAAAGTGCTCATCTTCGCTTGGGTGAACGATGAGACGACCCTGCGGACCTACGGCTCAAAGACCGATGCCTATGTCGTGTTTAAGGGCATGCTCGACATCTGCGATCCTCCGGACGACTGGGAGGCACTTCTCAAGGCCGTATCTGATGATCTGGTCACCAAGCGCCTAGATCAAGCTAAAGGGAAATAGGCGCGGGATCGCAGTTTCTGCTTTCGTTCCGCAGTTGGCTGACTCATAGAATCGTCATGCCGATCGCGCCTGAACACCGTTGGCTATACCCTATCGACTGGCCCAGCTGTCGAACCTGATCCGTTTTCGTCGGGCGAAAGGGCGATGCGAACATTGCCACCGAACGCATGGCCGCAATGTCATCCACCTTGGTGACGGAACCTGGCGGAACGAGGACAGCGCGGCTTGACGCGGTGGTGAGGGAAGGTGGGTTCGAGGTCTGTCATCTTAGGATGATCTCCTGCCCATTCAGCTAATGCTGGCGGGCATCGACCCGCCACCTCCACGTGCAACCCGTGTCGTACTGGCCAGTGCACACTTGAACCATGACCCAGGCGACAACCGACCGTGTAATCTCGCTGCGCTCTGCCAGCGATGCCGTCCGGCCGATACTGGAGGCGCTGGATGCCGGGAGCGAGGATCCGGCGTTCCTCAACGTCCTGCCGTTTAGAACCCGTCACGACAAGCCCGCTGGCAGCGTAGTTCTGCGACGGGCGCGGGACAGCGCCACCTTACATCAGGTCGCGGCGCTGCAGGCGCAGCGGATCATCGCGCTCGGCGGAAGGCATTCGACGCCCTCTCAGCAGTCGGTGCCACAAAGAGGTATGACGTGATTCACCTGAAGCGCGCCATCGGTGACAGCTATGTCACGCCGGAGGCACGGGCGGCCATTGCCGCTCTTCGGAACAATCGATGATGGGTGAGGTGATCCAGCTACACGACCCAAAGGGAAGCGAGAACTTGCCGAGCCAATCCCCCTTGAGGAGGATCAGCTGACCTGCCGTGCACGACGCACACGGTCGAGAGCCGCGTCGAGGCCTTGGCTGCCACGATCAATCCTCACGCCAGGGTGGGGCTTTGCCCGAGAGCTCGCGGTATCCTCAGGGACGCTCAAGAGCTTCCGCCAGCGTGATCCCGATGATCCCGGCTTCTCCTTCACCCGCCATTGGTATGACGGTTCCGAGCTGCGCCCGGGCATAGCCTCATGGGTCATGGCAAAAATCGAACCCGGGGACGATCCGGTGTTCGGCAACGCAGCCAAGTCAGAGGTCATGCTCCATAGCGGCGCACCGGCCAACTACGCGCACTTGGCCTTCCTGCTCAGGCAGGTGGACGAGAAGCTGCCGCCTTACGAGCGCCATGTCATGATCCAGGTCAAGCTGGCCATGGATCCGCACGAGCCCTGGCACGCGGACTACGAGCGTGTTCGGGGCTTCGCACGAAGGCACTTCGTCAGCCAGCGCTTCCCGTGATCCTGGTGGCGCATGTGCCAAGCGTTGCCGGGCTCGAGGGCAATGGCAGCCATGTGCGCTGCATAGTGCTGTCGCGCCGGGTGGGGACCAATGATCTCGAGGGCGATTGCCATCGTCTTTGTTCCGACAAGGGCTACGCCGAAGCGCGCGCCGCCTGGCGCGAAAGGCTTGCCGAGGAGAGCGGCGCATAACGGACCGCCAACTTCCGACGCTGCAGCTCGTCTCCTCGTCCAAGTGGGCGAGGAGACGAGCAGAGGATCGCGACGGAGGAACGGGCGCATGAGCTGCTTCTCCGGCTCCGTGACCCGCTCTTCATAGGAAAGGATCCGCCCCGGCCGAGCACCTGCGCAAGGGAGGTGCGGAGCGTCGCCTTGAGCACCGAAGCTCGGTTGGTTTGCCGAATGCCGAGGAATTTCGGCACCTGCAAGCGCCTCAGCATCCACTTCGCAGCCGCCTCGCTCGCGACGAGGACGAGTTCAGGCACCCATTCTCATTGGAGCTTGGGTGTGAACTCGCCACCAGTGCCCAGGTGAGACTGCGTGTACGCAGGTTCTGCCATTGAGCTTCCTCCCGCTCACCTTCTTGAGCCCTCTGGAAGCCTTGGGCAGGTAAGGACCGGTCCGCGATGATGAACTTTCTCCTCCTCTATCGAGCGAACTGCTCGTGTTTGGATCGAGATCTTAAGTTCCTCGCAGGTGCGACCCTACCTTCTGATTACGCAGTGAGCGCGGGATTCACCCGGTGGGCGGCCTTACGCCGGCGGGCGACGTAACCGATGAAGCCAAACCCGAGGATCATCATCGCCCAAGTCGAAGCTTCGGGCACGGCAGCAGTGAAGGTCAGATTACCCGTGTAGTTTGCCTGCGCCCCCTTCGATAAAGGTTGATAGCTCCCGAGCACTTGAATAGTATTCATCGCCCCCTTATCTATCACCACGCTATTAACGTTGACCGACGTTCCTGCTGTTGTTTTTACAATTGTAGTTGCGTAAGAGACGCCGTTGATGATCAAATCACTAATAGTCAGGAGGGTGCTCTTGCTGGAGAACGATGTCTGAAGGCCGCCGCTGCCGATGCCGTTCTTGTCGATCCTGAACAAGAAGGTATCGTTTATCTTAGTGACCTTGTTGAAGCTATTGGTGAATATCCCCGTTATATAATCATCCACGTTGGGTCCTTGGGCGTTACCCTCGACGCAGAAATGGATATTACCCGGTTTGCAGTCCGCCGGCGTGAAGGTTGCCGCATTAGCCGAACCACACACAGCCAAGCTAACCGCCGCAGCAGCGTAAATAAGAAAATTCTTCATAGATACCCCCACTCGCCCAGGTTGGTTAAACCCCATTAACTGCGAGTCAGTCGCGCGATTACCATGATCCTAGGCACAGTCCTCCTCCGGTATATCCCCAGTACGCCGGGTCTTTGATAGTGCTGCTGATCGGGTATATCCCCTTCCTCAAGCATGCTCAGCGCTCATGCTCGCAGCCTTTCTGGCCAATTTCGGATCCCGGTAGGTTGTAGAGGCTATCTCCCTGAAAGCTGCTGCTCCCATCGCTAAGGCTGTGCCACTATTCTGGCATAGGACATCGTCTCTCGTTAGACTCAGCGGATGGATAACGCCTTATCATCGCTGGCAGACCGCTGAAGATGTCTGTACTGCTCAGCCGACGCCAAACGTTGCAGCTTGGCGTCGTAATCGTCGGCGGATGGGCCGTTTCGCAAGTACTGCCGCGCGCCTCACTGTATGAACGTGATCTTAGCCAATCAGGAGCTGTGGAACGAATACTTCAAGGAGCAGGGTCCCCGACCGACGGTCCACGGAACGCATCGGTCAGACTTGCTGTTTTTGCAGACTACTTCTGCCCTGCTTGCCGCCGAGCATTCCCAGCAATGGAGAAGGCGGTGCGCTCGGACGGTGACGTCCGAGTCATTTACAAGGACTGGCCAATTCTTGGTCCTCAATCCGTGCGAGCTGCCCGGCTCGCGCTCGCAAGCGCCGAGCAAGGGATCTACTCAGCCGTCCACCGAAGGTTGATGACCGGCAACTGGATCAACGAGAGAAGCCTTATTACCGATGCCGGCGGCGACTGGAAGCGAGTGATGGCGTATATGACGGCAAATGAGCAGAGCATTGCTGCACGGCTACATGCAAATGGGCGGGACGCTCTGGAGATCGGTCTGACTGGCACGCCAGGGTACCTTGCTGGACCAAAGCTCGTAGCCGGCGCGATCTCAGAGAGCGATTTCCAGCGGCTGTTCGCCCATGCGCGGAGCGCCACCTAAAGGCCCAGAGGATGTCGCACGCCCAATTTTGCAGCTTCTCCGCCGCCGACTAGAAACAGCGTTCCCATTCACGATAATTTCGCATCCAGACATAAGCATGTGCTCGGGGGATAGCTCCGAGCCTCCATTATATGCCTGAGAGTGTCGGGAGGAGACGGGGCTACCTCAGGCACCATTTGCCTGGATCAATCCACTTTCGCCCAATCGAGGCGGGAACTCACGGCATACGAGCTTAACTTGCCCTCCTTACAAGTGGTCTTTTAAGGGGCCAAGGGCGCGAATTTACCTCTGCACTATATCGCCATAGTAATATTCACTACTTTATACGAGTCACATATCAGCCTACATGAAGCCCCGGCGAGTCAATTAGGTCTGATGATTGGCTTAACAATTATATGATATATGATGGATCAGGATGTCACGATGCGAGTGGATCTTTGGACACACTGGCTTTCTCACGCCATGAGTGAAGATTGTTCTGAGGTTCCCTTTCAGAAACCTGCGGAACAGCACCATGCTCTTATTGCTCGTGCGGCAGCTGGTCTCCTATCGGCTGACGATCCTGTATCCATAATAGACGGCGTTATTCGGGATGTCGCAGAGTTCCTGGAAGTGGATCAAAGGGTCAGCTATGACATTACTGAAGACCGCGCTCATCTCCGACTGACGCATACGAATGGGCGGAAGTGCGGCGAATTACTCGAGTACGCTCCCTTAGAAATCCTGCTGGCCGGCATTGTCGCTCAGTCAGGCAAGCCGTTGATATTACATAATCTTCAGGATAGCACTCAAGAACGCTATGCGTTAGCTCGCCAAGCTGGCGTTCGTGCATTCGCAGGATTTCCGATCGCCAGTCAAGATAGACTCTACGGCGTGATAGCGTTCGCGTCCTTGACGCGTCCTCTCTTAAGCAACGAAGCGCTCGACCTCTTCGCCACACTGGCAAGCCTTCTCTCGACTGCCCGGGCTCGCCTAGAGCAGGAAGCAGCACTCCGGATGAGCGAAGAGCGGCTTCGGCAACTAAATGACACGTTAGAGCAGCGAGTGCAGCAAGCCGCTGCCGAACGCCGAGTGCTCGCAGCCGTGGTAGACAACACGACTGCCTGCGTGATGGCATGCGATCCGGACCTCAACATCCTCGCGGTCAACCTCGCGCAAGCCGAGGAGTTCTTACGCTTTTATGGACGGTCCTGTGAAGCAGGAGATAACCTCCTCCAGCTCCTTTCGGCGTTCCCAGAGCACCGTGAGCGTATCCATGCTCAGTGGAAACGGGCTCTTCGTGGAGAAAGGTTCCTGATTGTCGACCAATTCGGCGATCCGGCTTACCAGCAGGCCCACTATGAAGTTCACTTCGATGCGATGCGGGATTCACACGGCAAGGTTATAGGTGCCTTCCTCACGGCTTATGATGTCTCAGAGCGCGTGGGCGCACAAAGAGATCTCGAGGCAGCTAAGGACGCGCTCCGCCAAAGCCAGAAAATGGAAGCCATGGGTCAGTTCACGGGTGGAGTGGCACACGACTTCAACAATCTGCTAACTCCAATCATGGCGACCCTCGAGTTGCTTCAGCGGCGCGGCGTAGGAAACGAGCGCGAACAGCGCATGATTGCCGGAGCTGCACAATCAGCAGAGCGCGCAAGGGTGCTCGTGCAACGCCTTCTCGCCTTTGCACGGCGCCAACCCTTACAGCCAGTAGCAGTGGATGCGGGCAAGCTGATCAACGGTATGGCAGACTTAGTAAGAAGCACGGCTGGGCCGCAAACTAAGCTCAGTGTGCAGGAAGCTGACGAGCCAACCTATGCTTGGGCCGATCCCAACCAGCTTGAAATGGCTCTATTAAACCTCTGTGTAAACGCGAGGGATGCGATGCCGAACGGCGGTACGCTGCGCATCTCGATCCGCTCACAGAACGTGGCTAGCGACCGAGAGGCTCTTCAAGCAGGGAATTACATCTGCATCTCGGTTGAGGATAGCGGCGTTGGCATGGATGAGGCTACGCTCCTACGAGCCACCGAACCATTTTTCTCTACCAAGGATGTCGGCCGTGGCACCGGCTTGGGCCTGTCGATGGTCCATGGCCTTGCTGCTCAGTTAGGTGGCGCACTTCAGATTAAAAGTTCGCTAGGAATCGGCACGACCGTTTACCTTTGGCTACC
Source organism: Novosphingobium rhizovicinum (assembly GCF_040813635.1). Classification (NCBI taxonomy): domain Bacteria; kingdom Pseudomonadati; phylum Pseudomonadota; class Alphaproteobacteria; order Sphingomonadales; family Sphingomonadaceae; genus Novosphingobium; species Novosphingobium rhizovicinum. The sequence continues at coordinate 7,265 of NZ_JBFNXR010000039.1, forward strand.
CCAAACTGAACCGCAAGACGAAGTGCAATCCATGGCTTCGCCGGCTCCCCAGCCAGAGAAGCTGAAGCTGCAAACCGCGCTGGTTGTTGACGACGAGCCGCTGGTCCGAACAACCGTCACTCATATGCTGCAGGAGCTCGGCTATTCCGTAATTGAGGCTTCTTGCGCCGAGGACGCGACCAAGATTGTCGAGCGGGGGAATAATATTGATCTAGTGCTGACGGATCACCTCATGCCTGGAATGACCGGAGGTGAGTTAGCGCGATGGATCCGGCAGAAGGCTCCAGATCTGCCGGTGCTTCTCATTTCTGGATATGCCGAAGGTGCCAGACTTCCTGCCGATATTCCAAGGTTGTCAAAGCCGTTCGCCATGAGTGAGCTTTCCACCCGACTGGCAGCGATGCAGAAGCAACTGACGAGTGTCTCCACATGATGTTGATTACCACCTCTGGAATGGCCGCTTGAACCTTCTCGGATTGCAAAATCAAGGCTGAAATCGACTAACTGGCTGTCCGCGGCGGAAACTCCGCACGCCGTAGTGCTATTCTGTAAAGGAGGGGGTTGGCCGATCAGTCGGCCGATCGCCCATCTACTGCGAAATGTACTATCTCGGCGGGGAAAGGCCTCATCTGAATGCCCAGACCGAAATCCGCTCACGATCTTTCCGGCCTGATGAAGTATGCGGAGCGGTCGCCCTGGGATGAAGCAATGGCCGATATGCTTTCCGCACATTTCGACCTGGCGTGCGAGGCGACCGGTTTTGAGCGCGACGCTATATTCGATGCCATCGGCCATGACTGGCAGGGGCCGCTATGGGGCTGCGCCTTTGAAGATTTGCTTACACAGGAATTGGAACCTGACGGCCTTAATCTGGTCGAGGACTATCTTAAGCGCCGGGGTTGGAACGAGAAGGCGCCGAACAAAGCCTATATGCGTGCGCTACGCGATACAGCCATGTCGCTCTATGAGGTCAGTGAGCTCGTTCCCGGCCAGTCGATGACCTTGCGCGATCTGCTGCGCGACGCCCCCCCCGTGACAGTTCAGGAACACAGCGCGACCCAGATCCTCGTCAACTGGGACAAGGTCGCTGCGAGGGTTGTCGACCTGAATGGTCGCTATGGCATTTCTGGAGTGCTATTGCCGTTCAGCGCGGATGGGGCCCTGCGAGTGGTCGATGCATTTGTCCAATTAGCAGACGAAATAGAGGACACTGCCGGATTGGCCCCCTCCGATCAGGACGGGTTCCTGCGGGCATTGGGACCAATGTTCACGAACATGTGGCTGCTCGATTGTCTGGCTAAGGCCATACCGCGCGAAACGAGCGGTTGGGCAGATGCGCGGATTGCTGGGCGATTTCTTGGATGCCCCACCGATCGAAATCCTGATGCTGGACTAATGAGACCTGTGCGCGGGTCATGACCGACGGGCCCATTTGCGGCGTCCGATGGTCATGATGTGCCATGGTTGATCGATGAGCTTGTTCCACGCCTCGCAGCAGTGATCGACGATGTTGTCGTAGGAGGTGAAGACCCGGTTCGAGAGCCAGTTATCGCGCATGAACTGCCAGATGTTTTCGACCGGGTTCAGCTCGGGACATTTAGCCGGTAGAGCGATGATGCTGATATTGACGGGCACATCCAGCTTGTCGGTCATGTGCCAACCAGCCTGATCCATCAGCACGACCGCGTGAGCGCCGGGGGCAACGGCGAGCGATATCTCAGCCAGATGCAGCGACATGGTTTCGGTATTGCAGAAGGGCAGGACCAGCCCTGCGCCCTTGCCGTGTTCCGGGCAGATCGCGCCGAAGATGTAGGTCGATTTTGTTCGTTGATCCTTTGGTGCCGATGGCCGCGTCCCGCGTCTGGCCCAGCGGCGGGTGATCTTGTTCTTCTGGCCGATGCGCGCTTCGTCCTGAAACCAGATCTCTACGGGCGTGCCCTTCGGGAGGGTTGCTTTGACCTTTGCCAACTCGGCGGCAAAGCCCCCCTTTTGAAGGCCTCCAGCGCAAGCTCGTTTTGGGCATGATGCATAGCTGCGCGCCTGAGCGTTCTTCGCGCGGGTAAAGATGCTGCCTATCAGCTTGTCCGCCAACTCCAGGGCGCTGTCGGTAAGCCGTTCTTCTAGATCGAGCAGGAGGGCAACCAGCGTGGCGCGTCGCCGGGACGGGGTATAACGCTGGATCACATAGGCAGGTGATGCATGGCCTTCCCTGACATATTGTCGATAGCGGTCCGCATGGATTCGGCCAGCCACGTCCGGAGAGATGCCCATCTTTCGCACTTGCCGCAGGCGGTCGAGAATCTGGCGGATGTGATCGGGCCTGGCCGCAATAGGAATGGTCTTGAGCAAAGCGAGCTGGCTCATGCCGCCGGCGTCGTCGAAGAGCTGATCGAGGGCGTTGACCTGTTCGATGCTGAGATCGGCGATCAGGGCATAGGCGGCTTGCTTGCGGGCACGCGCGCGTCTCGCGCTGCTTGCTCGTTCGATGGTGGAGATGGACGGCAGCAAAATCTTGGCCTTGCGCAAGGCGGTGACGACGCCGTTTGCGATCGTCAGTCCCTTGTCGGTCGCCCATGCCGTTTTCGCGGCCGCGTCTATCATGAAGGGAATATCCGCCCCAAAGCAAGACAGATGCGGTGCCGTTGCAAGTGCTACACACCGCACGCCAGCTGTTAGGTGGTCATTTCGACAGTAAACGGCTGAGGCGCCGCGAGCGGACAGGTTCATCGCTCGACAGACTTGCCTCTCTGATCGATTGGAGTTGGGTGAGCGCGCCACGCCGGGGGGGCTGTATCTAACTGGGACCTTAACCATAGTGATGTTGAACGGCCGGTGAGCGAGCGCGGAGTTCCTCAAATCGGTTGCCGAGCTCGAGAAGATCGTGGCCAAGATCCCGGTCGGGCGCCTCGGCGGCGCTTATGAGATTGCCCGGGCGGTCGGGTTCCTCGCCAGCGAGAACGCGGGCTTCGTCACTGGATCGACGCTTAGCATCAACGGCGGACAGCATATGTACTGACCTGCCGGTCACCCGTAATTTCAATCGAAACTACATAGGCAGAGGGAGGAAAATGGCATTGTCGAGTTGCTTGAGAGCGGCCGTTCTCGACCAAAGCACGAACCCGCTGCGCGGGAGGGTCGCTTGGGGTGGCGTAGCGTAGTATTGTCCAGGCTTTAGGCAGGGCGGCGTCTCCTTCTGATCGTGGAGTTCCTTCAACGCAAAGGAACTCACGATGGACACTGTCACGACCGCCGCCCCGAACACGTCACTGCGCCAGCGGATGTTGCAGGATATGCAGATGCGTGGCCTTGGGGAGCACACGCAGAAGGATTACATCCGCCACGTTCAGCGCTTCGCTGCTTTTCTCGGTCAGCCCCCCGATGCCGCTACCCTCGAAGATCTTCGGCGCTTCCAGCTGGATCAGCATGAACGCGCCGTTGGCCCCGCGACCATCAATGGGGCCGTGTCGGCACTGCGTTTCCTCTTCGGTATCACCCTCAAGCGGCCGGAGATGGCGCTGGGGCTTGTCGTCATTCACGTCGCGCCCAAGTTGCGGGTGGTCTTGAGCGTCGAGGAGACCGCGCGGCTGCTCGAGGCTGCGCCAGGCATCAAGTACAAGGCAGCCCTCAGCGTGGCCTATGGCGCGGGCCTGCGGGTCTCGGAGGTTGCCCACCTCAAGGTCGATGACATCGACAGCGAGCGCATGATCATCCGTGTCGAGCAGGGCAAGGGACGCAAGGACCGCAATGCCATGCTCTCTCACCGCACCTGCTGGATTTGCTCCGGCAATGGTGGCGCGAAGGCAAACGCCGCGGGGTGATGTTGCCCCATGGCTGGCTGTTTCCCGGCCGCAGCGGCACGGATCCGGTCTCGGCTCGCCAGTTGCACCGCGTGGTGCAGGAGGCGGCCGAGCGCGCCGAGATCCACAAGCGGGTAAGCCCGCATACGTTGCGGCACTCGTTCGCCACTCACCTGCTCGAGCAGGGCGTCGATATCCGCGTCATCCAGGTTTTGCTGGGACACGTGAACATCAACACGACCGGCATCTACACTCAGGTGTCGAGCAAGACCATGCGGGCAGTGACCAGCCCGCTCGACCAGATCGTTGCCGTGATGGAAGGCAGGTCACCCCCCGGCTGAGCGCGGTGCGCGCCTCACTCGAGGTCGCCGATATCTTCCGGAGTGCAGGGCCCGCCTATCGCGCAGCCCATGCCGGGCATCTCAGTCTCGGCCAGCTCAAGGCCATGACGGCCATCGAGAACTGCCGCACCGCCGCTCTGGGTGGTCACGTCGAGGCCTGCGACGACTGCGGGCATTGGCGGATCGCCTACAACTCGTGTCGCAACCGGCATTGCCC
>NZ_JBFNXR010000040.1:0-3578 GCF_040813635.1 Novosphingobium rhizovicinum
TGGACGCCTCGAAAAACCTCTGGCGCATAGCGGCCTGAGCTGATTCACTGCCTTTCGTGAGAGCGGAGGCGATGATGGCGGGACAGCCGGGTTTCTTTGACCTTTCGGACCGATACGAGGCGCTCAGCGCCGCGGGCGATCCGCTTGAACGGCTTACGGCCGTCGTCGACTTCGAGGTTTTCCGCGGTCCGTTGGTGGCGGCGCTGCGGCGGAGCGCCCGCGGCAAGGGGGGCAGGCCGCCGTTCGATCCGGTCCTGATGTTCAAGATCTTGGTGCTCCAGGCACTGTATTCGCTGTCGGACGAGGCGACCGAGTTCCAGATCAAGGACCGGCTCTCGTTCCAGCGGTTCCTGGGGCTCGGGCTGGACGGCACGGTGCCCGACGCGACGACGGTGTGGCTTTTCCGCGAGAGGCTGGTCAAAGCCAAGGCGATCGACCGGCTGTTCGTCCGCTTCAATGCGGCGCTAACCGACCGGGGCTATCTCGCCATGGGCGGGCAGATCATCGACGCCACGGTTGTACCGGCACCCAAGCAGCGCAACACCCAGGAGGAGAAGGCGGCGATCAAGGAAGGCCGGATCCCCGAGCACTGGAAGGACAAGCCTGCCAAGCTCCGCCAGAAGGACCGCGATGCGCGCTGGAGCGTCAAGTACACCAAAGCCAAGGTGAAGGAGGGCGCTGATCCCAAGGCGTTCAAGCCGGTCGACCTCGCCATCCCGATGTTCGGCTACAAGAACCACATAGGCATCGACCGCACGCATGGCCTGATCCGCACCTGGGATGCCAGCGCCGCCAATGCTCATGATGGTGCAAGGCTGCCGGTCCTCATCAGCCCTGACAACACGGCGTCGGGCGTATGGGCCGATACAGCCTACCGCTCCAAGAAGAACGAGGCGTTCCTGGCCAAAGGCATGTTCACCAGCAACATCCATCAGCGCAAGCCGCACCGCCGGCCCATGCCCAAGCGCATCACGCGAGCCAATGCGAGGCGGTCGGCAGTCCGCTCAGCCGTCGAGCACGTGTTCGCCGGCCAAAAGCACCGCATGGGGCTCGTCGTTCGCACCATCGGCATCGCCCGCGCCCGCATCAAGATCGGGATGGCAAACCTGGCCTATAACTTCCAGCGTCTCACCTGGCTCGAGGGGCGTATTGCGCCCGCATGATGCCGAAACCGGTCTTCGAGCCTTGAGCCACCACGAAATTCAGAAGATTACCGCCCCGAAACAGTGCCGAGCCGCACTTCGTGCGCCATCATACCGCCGTCACGCCGAAAATAGGCGGTTCTTCGAGGCGTCCAGCTGCGGTGCCCGACGCATCGCTGTTTCGATCAGGCCGTCAGTTCGCCGCCTGGCTTGGGCTCACACCTCGCGCGAACAGCTCTGGTGGCAAAGAGCGGCTCGGCGGAATAACCAAGCAGGGCGATGGCTATCTTCGTCGGCTCCTGGTCGTTGGTTCGACAGCTGTTATGCGAATGACGCGCAAGAATCCGGCTCGGCAACCCTGGATGGCGAGCCTGCTCGAGCGCAAGCCTGCGAAGATCGCGACAGTGGCGCTCGCCAATAAAACAGCACGGATTGCTTGGGCAGTGATGACGCGGAAGGAGGTCTACGCCGCCGCAGCAGCATAAGGAGATCTCCGTCACTCGATAATCGCGTGATGGGAAGCGTTGGAGCAGCTTAGTAGTGATGACGAACCGGTCAGACCGGGGGTTGGTGAAACCCAGGGGGTCACAGCGCTTCGAGCGCGATGACGTGATTAGGGAGCCAGCCTGCGGACTTCATCAGGGCCAGCAGCCATGAGGTGCTGCGTGAACAGGCCGAACACATGGATGCACCCGACCGAGTCCTCATTGCCGAAAAGCTCTTGCGCAGCGGAGGTCGTCCACACATGGACCTACAACGACCACATCATCGCACAGCTACGCTGGTGCGGAGGTCGTCCACAACATCACGTCAGTCTACCTCCATGCTTTCGAGACCGGATCGGAGTTGAAGGCTGGCCTTGGTCGGTGGATCACCTATTATAACACCCAGCGCCCGCACTCGGGCCTAGCCGGGCGGACCCCGGTCGAGGCTTATCGGCGGATCGGGCAATCAGATCATGGGGGGCATGCCCCCCATGATCTGATGATCAAACAGGCGGCGTGAACGACAACCGGGATTAGCTTAACTCAGCCGCCAATCTGTCCAAGAAGGCGGGACCACCTCAATCCTACCGCTGCATATTACGAGACGGGCTTGCCCAGCCTCAGGCGAACATATGGTCTAGGTCGCGGTCTTCACCGTAGAGCAATCCAACGACACATCAGCAGCCCGGCTTCCAGTGGTGACGTAGCGCAGGTAGTCGAGATGCCCGTAGAAGAGCTGGTCCTGACGCACGAGATTCTCCTCCACGAAAATCTGATGCACTTCGGGAAGTGCACTGAATGAAACACCAGGATAATAATGATGATACACGTGCATCGAAAAGTTCAGGTTCGGCAGAAAAAATCTGCTGATCAGGGTGGGTAAAATCACCGGACTCGTCTCGTCAACTGCGGCGCCTTCATGGCCATAGGAGTGCTCGCATATAGCGCTCCACCGAACAATCACTGGAAAGATAGTGGCAAGCGGCACCAACCAGTAGAAAAAAAAGTAAGACCATCCGTTTGTCAAATGAATTACAGTAGCCCCTGTTGCGTAGAATGCCGACCTTAGCCACACAGGCGATGGGCTTTTTCGCTGGAATGAACGCGTACTAACCAGAGGAGAACTATTCTTCCTAAGCAAGTATTTTAAGAAGCTGGCACCAAATAGATCATGGATGAGCAAGAGAAACAGCTTTGATTTCTTCATCGGAAATGTCCACTCTGGACCTTGCTTTCTAGTGAAGTCGGGGTCGAGTGGGGTAAAATAGTATCGGTGATGGGCAAGGTGCACTCGAGCATAATTCTCCACCGTCACAGCCAACAGTGGGTAGCCCGCAAGGAGATTAACTACTGAGTCACCATATCTGGACTTAAAGCCGAGATAATGGGTCTGCTCATGAATTAGAAGAGCAAGAACGTTTTGACGGGTAGCAACCACATAGATAGCTACTAAGGACACTAAAGTGTTCTCTGAAATAATTGCTAAGCTAATCGCTAGTGCGATGCCAAGCCACGCTGTCCCCAAGGTGAACAGATAACGCCGGGGTCTTGGCCCGGATATAGCCTTAATCTTAGCTTTTGCTGCCGGCGAGAGTTGAGAAACCGCCACCATTCTGAGCGCTCCGAAACATCAATAAACGTCACGACATACTTAGTTTGTAACGATGGAGGCACGCCACGTCAGGCGACAGCCTTCATGTAACTGAGGTGCGGGATAGTCGAAAGTAGTGAACAGACAGTGCTCAGTCTATGCTTAATCAATCATAATAAGCGAAGGCCACGCGGATGCGGGATGCGCTCTCGATGACGCGGGCGGCGACCTTGAGGAGCCGTGCGGATTCCCGGGTCATCCCGGCCAGCATTCCGATTTGATCCCGGCCGGGATTCCGAGCTGATGCCGGCCACCATTATGAGCAATTCGCGGCCACCCGGGAGGGAGTGAGAAGCCCGC
>NZ_JBFNXR010000041.1:0-5916 GCF_040813635.1 Novosphingobium rhizovicinum
TGGACGCCTCGAAAAACCTCTGGCGCATAGCGGCCTGAGCTGATTCACTGCCTTTCGTGAGAGCGGAGGCGATGATGGCGGGACAGCCGGGTTTCTTTGACCTTTCGGACCGATACGAGGCGCTCAGCGCCGCGGGCGATCCGCTTGAACGGCTTACGGCCGTCGTCGACTTCGAGGTTTTCCGCGGTCCGTTGGTGGCGGCGCTGCGGCGGAGCGCCCGCGGCAAGGGGGGCAGGCCGCCGTTCGATCCGGTCCTGATGTTCAAGATCTTGGTGCTCCAGGCACTGTATTCGCTGTCGGACGAGGCGACCGAGTTCCAGATCAAGGACCGGCTCTCGTTCCAGCGGTTCCTGGGGCTCGGGCTGGACGGCACGGTGCCCGACGCGACGACGGTGTGGCTTTTCCGCGAGAGGCTGGTCAAAGCCAAGGCGATCGACCGGCTGTTCGTCCGCTTCAATGCGGCGCTAACCGACCGGGGCTATCTCGCCATGGGCGGGCAGATCATCGACGCCACGGTTGTACCGGCACCCAAGCAGCGCAACACCCAGGAGGAGAAGGCGGCGATCAAGGAAGGCCGGATCCCCGAGCACTGGAAGGACAAGCCTGCCAAGCTCCGCCAGAAGGACCGCGATGCGCGCTGGAGCGTCAAGTACACCAAAGCCAAGGTGAAGGAGGGCGCTGATCCCAAGGCGTTCAAGCCGGTCGACCTCGCCATCCCGATGTTCGGCTACAAGAACCACATAGGCATCGACCGCACGCATGGCCTGATCCGCACCTGGGATGCCAGCGCCGCCAATGCTCATGATGGTGCAAGGCTGCCGGTCCTCATCAGCCCTGACAACACGGCGTCGGGCGTATGGGCCGATACAGCCTACCGCTCCAAGAAGAACGAGGCGTTCCTGGCCAAAGGCATGTTCACCAGCAACATCCATCAGCGCAAGCCGCACCGCCGGCCCATGCCCAAGCGCATCACGCGAGCCAATGCGAGGCGGTCGGCAGTCCGCTCAGCCGTCGAGCACGTGTTCGCCGGCCAAAAGCACCGCATGGGGCTCGTCGTTCGCACCATCGGCATCGCCCGCGCCCGCATCAAGATCGGGATGGCAAACCTGGCCTATAACTTCCAGCGTCTCACCTGGCTCGAGGGGCGTATTGCGCCCGCATGATGCCGAAACCGGTCTTCGAGCCTTGAGCCACCACGAAATTCAGAAGATTACCGCCCCGAAACAGTGCCGAGCCGCACTTCGTGCGCCATCATACCGCCGTCACGCCGAAAATAGGCGGTTCTTCGAGGCGTCCAGCTGCCTTGGATGAGGTGGCCATCGCCGATCTTCGGTAGGGTTCGGATGCGAACTCGAACTTGGAGAAGACGAAGATGACCGATGCTAAGATGGCCCTGCTCGAGCTGGTTGAGCAAGAGGCGGATGCGGATCTCGTGCGCGAGATGCTGGCGTTTGCCGCTGAGCGCATGATGGATCTGGAGATCGAGGCGAAGACGGGCGCGCCGGTCGGCAGCCGCTCACCCGAGCGCCTCAATCACCGTAATGGCTATCGCGAGCGTGCCTGGGACACGCGTGCAGGGCGGATCGAGTTGGCGATCCCCAAGCTGAGAAAGGGAAGCTACTTCCAAGCTTTCTGGAGCCGCGCCGTACGGCGGAGAAGGCGTTGGTAGCGGTAATCCAGGAGGCCTACATTCAAGGGATCTCGACACGATCGGTCGACGATCTGGTCAAGGCCATTGGCGGCACTGGCGTTTCGAAGAGCCAGGTCAGCCGGTTGATCACCGAGATCGACGAACGGGTGAACGCCTTCCTCAATCGCCCGATCGAAGGCGAGTGGCCCTACCTGTGGATCGACGCCACGTACCTGAAGGAGCGTGAGGGCGGACGGATCGTCTCGACCGCGGTAATAGTGGCAGTGGGCGTCAACATGCTCGGCAAGCGCGAAGTGCTCGGGGTCGCGAGCGGCCCATCCGAGGCCGAAACTTTCTGGAAAAGTTTCCTGCGCTCGCTCGCCGATCGCGGCCTGCGCGGCGTGAAGCTCGTCATCTCCGACGATCACAAGGGGCTGCGCAGCGCCGCAGGCAAGGTCTTCCATGCAACCCAGCAGCGCTGCCGCGTGCACTGGATGCGCAATGCGCTGGCGCATGTCGGCCCCAAACAACGACCCGCTGTGGTCGCCATGCTCAAGACGATCTTCGCCCAGGAGAGCTCCGAAGCCGCACACGAGCAGTGGCACCACGTCGCCGATGCCCTGCGCGAACGATACGAGAAGCTTGCCATCATGATGGACGGATCTCGCGAAGAGGTGCTCGCCTACATGGCGTTTCCCAAGGAGCACTGGGCACAGATCTCGTCGACAAACCCGCTCGAGCGCGTCAACAAGGAGATCAAGCGGCGGGCCGATGTCATCGGCATCTTCCCCAACACCGCAGCCGTCATCCGCCTCGTCGGCGCGCTCATGCTGGAGCAAAATGACGAGTGGTCGGTGTCGCGCCGCTACATGACGCTGGAAACGATCGGCACGTTGAGCGATAATCCGCGCATCAGCCTGCCGGCACTGGCAGCCTGATCATCCTCGGCCCTGCCGAGGAACGGTGTTCCTACACCACGCCGTGGGACACTACCCCTCAGACGCAGGCCTATGGATCAGCGATCAGACCATTTGGGAATCCTGACTGTCGATCTGGCCTAGCAGCAGAGGAGTTCCCCCAGCGGGATTTGGAAGTCCAAGATCGCACGGCAGTGTGAGAAGTCCGGACTACCCTTTCCTCGGGCATGCACTCCTCTGAGCATAAGACTCTTATGATGGGGAACGAGTCGGCGACGAAGTCATTTTGCGAAGGGTCCCACGGACTGCTTAGGGAGAATATCAGCTAGGCAGCACCCGTGTCATGTTTATAGCCCGCCCAAGATATCAGGAGGGCTTCTGCTGCAAGTTGAAGCGAAAAAGCAGGGAGTTGCCGATGATTAGGTTTCTGGCATTCACGATCGGCATTCTCAGCACAATCGCCGCTACTCCCGCATGGGCAGACCGCGACACTCCTCACTACACATCTCTTACGGTTTTTGGCGACAGCTTAGTGGATGCGGGAAACCTCTATATAGCTAACGGGGGAACAAGACCCGACCCATCGCTTGGCTATTTTCAGAACCGCTTCACCAACGGCTACGACTATACCGATCTTCTGTCATTGGACCTGTTTGGCGTACCGACGACCCCGTCGCTGATGGGCGGCGGCAATTTCGCATTTGGGGGTGCGCGTATCGTTGATACGGGGGATGTTATTCCCGATCTTGAGGCTCAAATCAGCGCATTCCAGTCGTCCAGTCGCGGGATCGACCCCGATGGCCTTTATATCGTCAATTTCGGCGCTAACGACGTATTTGGCGCAAAAGGTGTATTTGGCGCAGAGGGGGCAATCGGTCCTTATCCTGACATAAGCAGTTACCTTTATGCAGCAGCTGACCAGTATGTCTCTGGCGTCCAGACGCTTAACAATCTCGGCGCACGCAACATCCTCATGACCGACTTCCCGCTCTGGGGCGATCCACTTACTACTGAGGCAAACGGCTATCTCAGTGCAGCGTTGTCCGGACTTAGTTTGGACAGCGATACGGACCTCTTCTTCTATAGCCTTAGCGACTTCAACCGGCGCGTGCTGACCGAGCCGGCTTCCTTCGGGCTACCCCCACAGCGAATTGACACAAACTGCATCTCCGAGGGCGCGCAAGCGACCGGTTGCACAGGTATATTCTCCTTTGATGGGATCCACCCGACAGCCGCGATCCAAGCTGCAGGCTATCGTGAAATGAACCAACTGTTCGGTCTCACTGCTGTTGCAGCGGTACCCGAGGCGGATACCTGGGCCATGCTGATTGTCGGATTTGGAGTCATCGGGGCTACAATGCGCCGTCGGTCCCGCTCAGCCCCTCAGACAGCTATTCGAGTATAGAGATCATGCGCACGGCAAAGAGGGGCGCAGCTGCCATCTTCAGTTAAGCTCAAGGCTCGTCGCTGGACGCCAGTATTCCGACTGGTAGCCGCTTATGGCCCCGCAAGCACAGTTCAGGCGTGTGTGTAGGTTACCCGCGGCGAGGTTTCTCGGCGCCGCCGCATGGCATACCCAATCGCGCCGAAGCCGACGGGCTGTAGCTTAAGCATCTATTTGCCGTTAGGTCCCCGATCGCACCGGCAGCGTATCGCGACTTTCGTGCTCGACATATACAATCGTACCGACAACGGCGCCGTTCAAGGAGCCATGATCTCGATGCCGCTCATCGGCGTGAAGATGCCGCTCCTTGAATCGCAGCTATTCTGACGCTATATTGCGTCATAACAGTTGCGTCAGGATGTATCATGGGTCTGCTGGAGTATGCCGATCACGGGCTTTTCGCGCCCAGCAAGATCGCCGCGGCCTTTCGCACCACCAGCGAGGAGGTGGCGCGTTCCGCGGGACTGGGGCGTGACGCGATCCAGCGCAAGGAGCGCGTCCGCTCCGACAAGACCCAGCGCCGCCTGAGGGAAATGGTCGAGGTGATCACGAAGACCACCCCCCGCTTCGGATCTGCGCTGATCGCCTATGCCTGGTACAGGTCGGAGCCGCTTCCCGGGTTCTCGGGTCAAACCGCCATGCAGCTCGTGCAGGAGGTGACCTGACCCCCTGATTTTCCTCCACGCTCGATTAGAGTCCGGTCCATGGAAGGACGGACGAGATGAAGCGTAAGAGGTTTTCAGAAGAGCAGATCATCGGCGTGCTGAAGGAAGCCGAGGCAGGGGCGAAGACCGCAGACCTGGCACGCCGGCACGGGGTGTCGGAAGCGACGATCTACAACTGGAAGTCGAAGTATGGCGGGCTCGAGGTATCCGAGGCTCGGCGGCTGAAGGCACTCGAGGACGAGAACGCGAAGCTCAAGCGGCTGCTGGCCGATGCGATGCTGGACCAGGCTGCGCTGAAGGATCTTCTGTCAAAAAAGTGGTGACGCCCGCCGCCAAGCGGGAAGCTGTGGCTCATCTCCGGGCCTGCCACGGGATGAGCGAGCGGCGGGCGTGCCGTGTCGTTGGTGCCGATCGCAAGGGCGTGCGCTACCGCTCGACGCGGGCCGACGATGCCGAATTGAGAGAGAAGCTGCGCGAGCTGGCGAACCAACGCCGGCGGTTCGGCTATCGCAGGCTGCATATCCTGCTGCGCCGGGAGGGCGTGATGATCAACCGGAAGAAGACCCAGCGGATCTATCGGGAGGAAGGACTGGCTGTCAGGCGGCGGCGCAGCCGCAGACGTGCGATCGGCGCGAGGGCGCCGGCACCGGTTCTGGCCCTGCCGAACCAACGCTGGAGCCTGGACTTCGTGCACGACCAGATGGCGTCGGGCCGGCGGTTCCGTGTGCTCAACGTCGTCGATGACGTGACCAGGGAGTGCCTGGCAGCGGTGCCGGACACGTCGATCTCCGGGCGCCGGGTGGTGCGCGAGCTGACCGAGCTGATCGCGAAGCGTGGCAAGCCGGGGATGATCGTCAGCGATAACGGCACGGAACTGACCTCCAACGCCGTGCTGGCATGGTGCGGGGAAATTGGCGTGGAGTGGCACTACATCGCGCCCGGCAAGCCGATGCAGAACGGCTATGTCGAGAGCTTCAACGGCCGCATGCGCGATGAGCTGCTCAATGAGACGCTCTTCCTCAGCCTCGATCACGCCCGCGCCGAGATCGCCGCGTGGGTGGAAGACTACAACCGGGAGAGGCCGCACTCGGCCCTTGGATACGACACCCCGGCGGCGTTCGCCGCCGAACTGCAACAGCAATGGCCTGCTCCGCTACGCCCTACGGGCTCCGCTGCGCAGCCCATTGCTTCAACCGCGCTCATGCGCAAAACAACCGCCCGGCTCTAATCCCAGCTGGAGGAAAGCTGGGGGTCAGGTCA
>NZ_JBFNXR010000042.1:0-11875 GCF_040813635.1 Novosphingobium rhizovicinum
AGATGTACGTGAAGCTGAACGGTGAGATGGTGTACCTGTGGCGTGCTGTTGATCAGGAAGGCGAGATCCTGGAGAGCTTTGTCACCAAAACTCGCGACAAGCAGGCAGCACTTACCTTCATGAAGAAGGCACTCAAGCATGAAGAAGGCACTCAAGCGTCACGGCTCGCCCGAGGCGATCACTACCGACGGGTTGCGCTCTTACAGTGCTGCGATGAACGAGCTTGGTTGCCGCGATAAGCAGGAGATCGGTCGTTGGGCAAACAACCGGGTCGAGAACTCGCACCTGCCATTCCGACGAAGAGGGCGATGTTGCATTTCAGGCAGATGAAGACATTGCAGAAGTTCGCCTCTGTCCACGCCGACATCCACAATCATTTCAGTCTGGAACGCCATCTCATCAGTCGACAAGCCTACAAGGAACGCCGCTCAGCCGCACTGGCTGAGTGGCAGGTCCTCGTGAGCTGAACTGCAATCCTCAAAGATCGAACGTGCATCTTGTGGAGAGCGGTTCGCATTGGACTGACAGCACCCGGCGAACCGATCCGGCTGGCGCGGCTGATGCTGCGCATGTTTCCCGCCGAGCCGGAAAAGATGGGTCTGCTGGCGCTGATGCTCCTGCAGCATTCGCGTCAGGGCGCCCGCTTCGACGAAACGGGCGCGCCGATCCTGCTGGAGGATCAGGACCGTTCGCTCTGGAACCGGACCATGATCGCCGAGGCGCTCGCGATGATCGACAAGGCCATGCTGCATCATCAGCCCGGCCCCTATCAGATTCAGGCGGCAATTGCGGCGCTGCACGCCCGTGCCGGAAAGCCAGAAGAGACGGACTGGGAGGGGATGGACCAGCTCTATGAAGCGCTTGAACGGCGCGCGCCATCCCCGGTTGTCACGCTGAACCGGGCAGTGGCGATTTGGAAGCTCAAGGGGGCGCAAGCCGCGCTGGACATGATCACGCCGCTTTCCGAAGCTCTGGACGGATATTTCTATTTTCACGGAGTGCGCGGGACGTTTTTACGCCAGTTGGAGCGTGGCGAAGAAGCGTGCGATGCCTTCCGCGCTGCTATCGCCTTAGCGGGTACGGCCGCCGAAGCGGCGCACATTCGCAGGCAACTCGATCAATTAGGGAATGGCTGAGTCCCCCCGATGTATAAGCGCGGGGGGGGACCCGCTGATTGGAGAAACGACCGGAACGAAGTCACTGACCGAGGTTAAGGCACCAGTCGCATATCGTCGCAAGGCTGCTGATCAGACCTTCGGCGAGCGATTGCTGCCTGGTTAGTAGTTCTCGCGCCATGCTTCGCCATGATTTTTCTTATACTAGGGCTGGGCGGAATATCGAGCTTGTGGCAATGACCGCTTCCCTCCCACATTCGGCAGCTGAGCGCGCGCCCGACGCCCCCTGGCACCGGCCATTCAACGGTCGGCTATCGGGAATGAACGGACGGCCGGTTTTGACGGCCCGATCTGAGCCTGGGAATGGCAGCAATGTCGGCGACTTTGGACGGGGTGTCGGTGCCTTGCGGAACCGGCGGCAGCCGACCAACTTACGCCGTTCCGATGCGGCTGCGGGAATGTCGGTTCACGCCGGAACCTGTCGTTCGAGAGCTTGGCGACTGTCCGGAAGCAACGCGCCCATCCGCGCGCCGATGACGACGCTGACAACGGTCGGACTTGTGATCGGGAATTCGGTCCTGTCCTGCGCGGTGACCGCGTCGGTTCGATCCTCGGCGATTAGGCGCAGCCTACTGACAACAGAAATGTGGGCTACTCGATTGGTGCTGGCTGCAATGCGCAGTACTCTCGGCGCAGACGGAGATCGCCTCGGACAGTGTCGGTGACCGTTATCCAGCTTGCCGAGGCTACCGGTGAGTGCTGCCGAAACCGGGACGGATGCGATAGGCATCTTCCCCTAAGTCTATGGCGCGCTGACCCGTCACCACGTCCACCATGCAGTTGAAAAACTCTAAGGCTTCATAGGCCGTCGTCAGTGGCAGTTGCAATTTTGCGCCGAGCAAGGCGTTCGCCGCGTCTTCTTCGGCTGCATCCCGAAGTTGTATCAGCAGAACGTCCTTGCGCGCCTTGCAGACATCAAGCTCGTTGCCAAGCAAATCAGCGACCAGCCTCACAAAGTCCTGCCGCTCAGGCGCTTCCGAATTTACACGCAGGAAGTCCTCAATCGAGATGCTCGTGACGGCGCCGCCTGATGAGCGGTTCGCTTCATGCACCACCGTGGTTTCGTCCTCGCCGTTTCCCCGGGCCACATACCATTGGTCGCCGTTAGAACTGACGGAGAATTGCAGCAGCGGATGGGTCATGGCGAATTCAACTCCGCAAGTGCCACGGGAAAGCGCTGAGAAGGGGCTCATTCGTCATCACCACGGCCCTCGTGCGCGATAAAAGGGGAAGCGCCGGACGATGCCGGGGATCAGCTTTTCTGAGAAAAGCTGACGCATCTCCTCGGCCTCTTCCGGCCTGACGCAGACAAGATGAGTGCCGCCGCACGGGAGCGGCTCGATTGCACTGATTGACACGTGGTGCTCGGCGCATTGCCTTTCCACGTCTGCCTGGGGGAGATCAATGTTGAGCAGACGGCTCATGATGCGATCCCGAGATCGCGATCAATCCACAAATCAAGATTTTGCGAGCTTCTGACCCAACCGTCTGCTGCGCCCGCTCCAATGCCGGACTGATGATTGCTGATCCGGTACCCCGTGACGCCCGCCGCGGCGAGGTGCCGCGTTCTCGCAAGGCGCGTTCCGGCAGCGCTTGCACGCATGAGCGACAATTGGTGCTCGAAGTACTGGTGATTAAGATCCATGGCAACGCTCCCTTCTTACAAGCGGGAGCACTATGGTCTCTCAGCCGCCGGTGCTTAATTGCTATGCCAGCGATTGTCAGTATATAGGAACGGAGGTCGATATTTCAATGGCCTGTCATGAGCGCATAAATGCCCCTAACCGTAGCGCACATCGGCGGATCATTTACCCTAGTATGATTGTTTTTAACTAGAGTGCGCTGGCATCATGTCGGCAATGGATCCGCTCGCGAGGGCGGCTCAGGCAATTAGGTTTTTCAACGTCTCGACGAGAGACCGTTCAAGGTAGGGCTTTCCAAGGAACACGGCGTCAGGCGGAATTTCGTGCCGGGCCAAAGGCCCGCGGCCTGAAGTGATGATGATGCTGATGTGCGGCCAGCGCGCCTTTGTTTCAAACGCAAGGGCCATCCCGTCGATCGGTCCCGGCATGTCGATATCGGTGAACAGGATCGCGATCGATGAGTTCTCTGCAAGGATGCTGAAAGCACGAGTGGCGTTGGTCGCCGCTCTCGTAGCGTATCCGGCGCTCTCGACCATGTCGCAGGCGTCCAACAATATCAGTGGTTCGTCCTCCACAACGAGGACAAGGGGCTGGGGTGACATGATGAGACAGCTTTCTGCGGGGCGCAGCAGTCAGCCCGGCATGCCGTCCCGATATCATGGGCCGAGGCTCGCAGGCTCCGTTCGAGCCTGATAATCACAACAGCGGCATGACCGGTAAGTTCCAAAATCTCTTACGTCCGCCAGATTCGGAAGTCACGCGCGGTTGAACAGAATGGCCGGGCTCCGTAGTATTGCTCGCCCACACGAATGAAATAAGGGAGCGCCCCCCAGCTTTTCAACCAATCGAATATGCGCGCGGTTACCGGAAGGGCAGCTTTCTGCACTTCCCGAACATGACCCGACATTCCGAAATCGGCCAGCCTTTCCTGTTCCCGGCCGCTCCTCGCTGTCTTTTAGAACGTCCGGTGTTCATTTGAAAGCCGCCCTTTCCACGCCGGCTCGGGGACGACGGCAATATCCCAGGCGCCCGTGTCCGGCTCCTCACCGAAGACGGGCGCTGATAGGTTCAAATCTCGGTGTTTTCGGGCAAGAGTCAGCGCGTCTTCCACATCGATCCCGAGATAGCGCACCGTATTCTCAATCTTGCTATGGCCGAGAAGGGTCTGGACAGCACGAAGGTTGCCGGTCGAGCGATAGATGATCGAAGCCTTGGTGCGGCGAAGCGAATGAGTGCCATACTCGCTTCGCATCAACCCGACGCCTGTAACCCATTCATCGACAAGCCGGGCATACTGGCGGGTGCTGAGATGCCCACTGCGATCAACCCGGCTGGGAAAGACATAATCGTCGACCGTGCCGCCCTACGCTCGAGCCAGGTCAGCAGACTGGCCCGTGCGTCTTGAAGCAGCTCAAACTGAACTGGGCGACCGGTTTTCTGCTGCATCACAATCGCCCGGGTTCGGATTTGCCCGCCGCTGACGATGTCGCCGATCCTAATCTGCACGAGATCACAGCCCCGCAGCTTGCTGTCGATCGCCAGGTCGAACAGCGCCCGATCTCGCAGTCGGCGACGCTGATTGAGGTAAAATCGGATCTCCCAAATGTGCTTAGGTTTCAGAGCGCGCTTCGCGCCGACATTTCTTCCCGCATTCCAGACCGGGCGCTTGCTGGCGGCGGTGAGTTCGGCTTCAGGATTCTCCATGATCATTCTCCGATGGCCAGATTGGCCGTTGGAAGAACGCATCAGAACCCGATGAGCAGGAATGCCCTGGGCACCTGCCGGCCACCTTCGATCAATCGCGGTTTTGCTGTGAAGGTCTGCTCCTGACAGAACCAGCCGCAGGCGCCACAAGCAAGGATGCAGCATATTCGCGATAACCCTCGTGACGATGTTTAGCGGGACTTTGCCTAGCCCGTTCGCACTTTAGAAACGTGCGCGGCACCCTCGTTTCCATGCTTCGTGAACCGTAAATCAAACGTGGAGCCATTAAGTCCGACGCCTTGCAGGTGAAGCGCGTTAAGCAAAGGGGGAAGAACCGGTGTGGAACACTCGATGCCGTCGCGCGCGTGATCGATGTCCAGTCCCGTTGCCGCGGCAATCAAGGCGTAGGGTGCCGCTGCCGCCCATGCTTGGGGCGAGCAAGCAACCGGATAGGAGGTCGGGCCGCGCTTCCGGCGGCGCGAGAACCCGCAGAAGAGCTCCGGAAGCCGATACAGCTCATCATAGAAGGCGGCCCCTACTAAGCTCTCAAAGATCTTTACGGCGGCGGCTTTGTGGCCATATCGCGAGAAACCCAGTGCGATCAGTGCGTTGTCATGTGGCCAGATCGAGCCATTATGGTAGGACATGGGATTGTAGCGGGCCTCCCCTGACGCGATGGTCCGGATACCCCAGCCGCTATAGAAACGTCTGCTGGTCAGCAGCTGCGACACGCGCTCGGCGCGCTCCGGCCCTGCGATCCCGGCGAACAGCGCGTGGCCTGCATTGGATGCAAGAACCCTGCACGGCTCGCCGTCACCGTCGAGCGCCAGGACATAGCTGCCCAGTTCCTCATCCCAAAACCGTTCCTCGAACCGGACGCGCAAGGTTTCTGCCTGATGCCGAAGCTGCTCGGCCTGTGCGCTTCTTCCTAGTGCGTCAGCCACTTCGGCAGCACCGTTCCGGGCTGCAAAGACATAGGCCTGCACTTCACACAAAGCGATCGCGCCTTCAGCCAGACGGCCGTCGGCGTGAAAAATCGCATCGAAGCTGTCCTTCCAGCCCTGGTTGGCCAGCCCGCTCTCCGCCATGCGCGAATAGGCAAGGAAGCCATCGGAATGCAGATGGGTCTTGGAGTCAATCCAGGCGAGCGCCGCCGCGATGTTCGGCCAGATCGCGCGTACCGTCTCCAAGTCGCCGGTCCGTTTGAGATACATTCCCGCCAACATGATGAACAAAGGCGTGGCGTCGATCGTACCGTAGTACCGATGGAACGGGACCTCTCCTAACAGCGCCATCTCGCCGCCTCGCATTTCATGGAGGATCTTGCCTGGCTCCGCGTCGGCGGATGGGTCGATGGCAGTCGCCTGGCTGGAGGCAAGCGTTCTAAGCACGCCCCGGGCGATTTCCGGCGCGATCCAAAGGAGCATCATAGCAGTGATGATGCCGTCGCGACCGAACACGGTACTGTACCAGGGTACGCCCGCGTATGGATACAGACCCGATTCAGTCTCCGTCAGCAACATCCCGATGTCCGAGGCCGAGCGGCCAAGCACCACGTCAAACCGCTCATTTGAACTCGAAACCCTGTCGAGGCGGTCCTGCATTCCCTTACGCAGTAGACGGTAGGCGGAGACGAGGTGCGGCGGCTCAGGGCTAAGAGCTTCACCGATGCTGCACTGGACCTTGACGAGTATTGTGCAACGCTCAGCGTCGCTCAGATCCAGATCCCATCGCGCAGAATCCGCCGAAAGAGCGGCGGGGGCGGGATCGAAGTAGAGCGTGGTGCTGCGTCGGACATCGTCCAGCCCCAGATAGGAGATGCGTACACTTCGCTCGTCCAGTCGCTCTGCAGAACTGGTGCCACGCCGTGGACGAACGTCTCCCCGCACCTCGAACAGATCGGCAAAATCGGCTGCGAAGCGGATTTCCAGAGGAATACTCCGAACGACAGTTTCGAACCTGCGGACAACGATGCGTTCATAGGCTGTTGAATGGCGCAGGAACTTCATCCGCCCGATGAACAGGCTGTCTCCCGCCAGCCAGGGCTCGCCCTCGTCGTCAAGATCCGGATTGGTCTGATCAACGATCAGGGCAGCGTTGTCATCGAGCAGAACCGAACTCAGCAGCAGCGGAGTACTTCCCCCCAGTCGCAACTCCAATCCTGAAAGAAAGCGCGTGTCCTTGTAGAACAGACCGTCCGGGCCATCCTCACCGCCCCGGCAATCCCCATCCTTGGCGAACACCGCGAAGAGATCGCCGTGTTTCAGCGCACGCAGTGTCCGATCGACGAGGGAGGTTGTCGCTTCCACATGGTGATCGCTCGCGTTTGCTTTCGCCATAGCCGTGCTCAAGCTGCTGCCAACACGAGCGGCATTGTCGGTTGTGGATGCGACGAGGTCAGGCTTCGGTATAAATGTAAGTAGTCTTCCGCCATGCGAGCAGACGTAAACCGCTCTTCAAACGCGGCCCGGACTCCGGAGCGGGGAAGGTCCGCGGCGGCGTGGACCGCCGCTACGGCTTCTTCGATGCTCTCGACCAGGTAGCCGCTGCGCCCGTGTTCCACCACCTCCGGCGTCGACCCGTTACGCCATGCAATCACCGGCGTACCTGCCGCCATCGCCTCGATCATGACCAGACCGAACGGTTCCGGCCAGTCGATCGGAAAAAGGAGTGCTCTGGCTCCGCCAAGGAACGCAGCTTTCTCCGCATCTCCGACTTCGTTGATGAATTCTATCTGTGTGCCGTCGATCAACGGTTCGATCACTTCATGGAAGTAGGCGGCATCGACCCTATCGACTTTGGCTGCGATCTTGAGCTTCATTCCCGCGCGTTTTGCGATCTCTATAGCCCGATCCGGGCGCTTCTCTGGCGATATGCGGCCGATGAAGGCCAGATACTCACCGCCCTCGGCTGCTGGAATCAGCTTTAGCGGCATCCCATGATGCACTGTGCTGATGAAGTTCGCGTGGGGTATCGGTGTGCGCTGATTGTCGGAAATCGAGACCAGCTTCATTTCCGGAAAAGCCCCGAAGACCGGAAGGTTATCCGGCAAGTCCTGGCGGCCGTGTAATGTTGTCACGCACTTGCCCGCGAGGCCGCGAAACAGTGGGTACTGCAACAGGTCAACGTGGAAATGGATGATGTCGAACTGATCGGCAGAGCGGAACACCTGATCGAGCATAGCAAGAGTGGATGCTGTGTGATCGCCAACGCCGCATAGCCGCAGACCGGCAGGCGCGCAGGGTATCAGCTTCGCCGAAGAAACCGAGTCCCCGCTCGCGAACAGGGTTACGTCGTGGCCGAGATCCACGAGTGCTTCGGTCAGCCACCAAACGACACGTTCCGTACCTCCGTACAGCTTCGGTGGGACTGCTTCGGCGAGCGGCGCAACTTGAGCAATACGCATGTCTGTGTCTTTCGTAGCCGGTGCAAATTGCCGTTCCGGTCGCTGGTATGGTGCAGATCGGAGACGAGTTGAATCGCACGAAATGCCTTGTCAGCCAGTCCTCGTCGGTCAGTCCTCATCCAATGGCAGGTGCGCGTGCACGCCATGGCTCAGGGCCTTCGATGTCTCAGCGGAAGGGGCGCCCCGGATCATGCGTGCTGCTCGGCAAACCCCGGGTCCTCACGACTGGGGGCAGGCAACGCAGTTGTTTGAACAGAGGTGTCATGACATTCACCCGGTGGGCAAGCGGGAGCACGGAAGTGTCTCTCAGTCACGAGATGCTTGCGAATGATCAGGTGATGTTCTGCATATAGGCGTGCGACGCGCGATTACGAGCCCGCCCCCCGAAGAGCGTTTGCAGACCAAGCCTTTAAGCGCTTCCAAGGGATTCTGCCGCCGATGGAGCGCTCCCCGATCGAGCTCAGAGATCATCGTTGCGTGGTGACAAACCCTCTCGGCTGCCCCCGGTTGAATAGCCGGTGCGCTCTCCCCATCTCAGAAGCTCGCAGTGGCGCCCATCTTTAAGAGCACCGCGACGGTCCTCTGCCCTCCCTCATACTCCAGAGTATTGCCGGAGGGGCGATAGTACGAGCCGAGTTGCGTCGATCAGCTTCAGCGAGGGGCAGGAAAGACACGTCGTACGGTAACATTCTCATCGCAAGCGTGGAAATGAACCAGTCGGGCCGTACGCTTTTACTGTTTCAAGGACTTGGCCATGGATCTCAACGAACTGCTGCATGCCCACCAGCTGGAGGTCATGAAGGCGACGGCTTGCCAAGACGAACGGCAGCGTGAAGCTCATTTCAGCGTGGTTGCCCGCTATGCCGAGGAAATCCGTAAGCTGAGGAAAATTTTGCCAGAGACAAGGACGGTTCAATTCCCAGCTACGCGAGAGACGATCATCTACGGAACCTACGCCGGAAGCTCTGCACCAGAACTGCCGTCGATCGCCTCGGACGTTGTGTCAGAAGCTGCCGGGAACGAGCAAATAGCCGATTGAGCCCCTCGATCCGGGGGCAGTTCCCGGCTCAACCTTTAGGGTTGGGCCCGTTAGCAATCCACAGGAGATATCACGATGGCCAAAGGCGAGAGAAAATCGAACAAAGAAGTTCGTAAGCCGAAGACAGCGAAGCCCAAGACGAACGCCTCACAGCCAAGTCAGAAACAGGGGGTGGTGAAAGGCCTCGAGAATATGCGGAATAGCTGATTGAATCCTGTGTGACCGGCTTCCATCTGTTTCACAGAGAGTCCGAAATCAAGAGGCGGGCGAGTCGGACGGAAGTTCGATTTGCCGCTTCCTTTCCT
The DNA here is from genome assembly GCF_040813635.1 of Novosphingobium rhizovicinum. Lineage (NCBI taxonomy): Bacteria > Pseudomonadati > Pseudomonadota > Alphaproteobacteria > Sphingomonadales > Sphingomonadaceae > Novosphingobium > Novosphingobium rhizovicinum. Next base: position 9,273 of record NZ_JBFNXR010000042.1, read on the forward strand.
CTTGAATGAGCGTCGCGCGTGCAGGAGCACGACTAGGCCGCTGAGCACCAGCTGCCGGCTCTTCGTAGCGTAGCCTGGGGGACCATGTCTACAGAGCCAGCAAATTCCAGCGCCGCGATATTCAACTCGTTGACGAAGAGATCGACCACCCGTACCGGGTTATCCTCGACAACATAACTGTCGACGCACGCAGGTAAAAACAGCTGCTCGCGACGGTCACAGTCGCCGGAAGTGGCCCAGTCGATGCCTCCCATGACGCTGATGAGCCTACCACATCACTCCGTTCTCACAGCCTCCACCACTCGCCTGACGGCCAGCTCTGCGCTTCCGGCAGTAAAGACGGCGCGCGAACGTCCGGTCCTGTCAGAAACCGCCGTTCACCGGCTGCAGCGGGAACGGCAGAAAAGTCTAAGGATTTCGGGCGCTTGCGCACGGAATCCTGACATGGAGGAACCCGCGGACCCCATCCACGAATCTATGGGTAAAAGGGCTTTGGTTTGGATCGTGGGGGCTGAGGCAGACGCGTCGGCTTGTCCATGATCTGCAGGATAACAAGTACTCCGGGAGCGATTGAGCAGCGTCGCATCCCTGATCCGGCACCCAATGGGCGCGGTTTTGATCGTACCCGTGACGTGAGCGCACATTTTCTCATGGGCCGAGATGCGATGATCTTGGCCATGCTGCAGGGTAAGCCATGCCCGATCATGGCGTGTTCTCACGGGTGGGGGGCGTCGATGCTGGCGGCGCGCGGGGCTGACGCCAGCGAGCGAAGGTCTCGATGATGGTCATGTGCCCGCCGCAACATGGGCATGGCGGGCGATGATCGGGCGGTTCGTCGGCTTGGGGCTCGTCGACCGGCGCGGCAACGCCCAGCAGCCTGCGGGCCAGCGCCATGGCCTCCTTGCGCGTCGAACTGGCGAGCAGGCCGTAATGTCGGATGCGGTAGAAGCCGCGCGGCAGGACGTGGATCAGGAAGCGGCGGATGAACTCGTCGGTCGCCAGCGTCATGACCTGCTGACGTTCGGCCCCGTCGCGGCGATAGTCCTCACATGAGGGCTTCCACGTCAAGGCATGGCATCATGATGACATTGTGCATCTCCAAGTTCGTAAACGGTATCCGAGGTCCGAGCCCGATTGCATGACGCGGCTCGGCGTCCGAGCCTGATCAACCTCACATCCGGTCGCCGTTCGAAGCGGCTGCACCACTATCCCGCTTTCGGCGGGCAAGGGCTCAGAAGGACGAGACCATTCTTGTAGACGGCTTGCTTGGAGCCATGGACTACCACGGTTCGTCCCCCTGGATCCGTCAGGGCTGATCGGGCCCTGGGGATGGAAGTAACTTTACAGTCGTGTTTGCGTTAGGCGGCTTTCATAGTGGCACCCTCAATGACGACACCGAACGTCACATATTTCCAAAACGCGACGAGAAGCTTGCGTGCAAGGGCAACGATCGTCGTCGCCTTGCGCCTACCCGCATTCTGGCTGACCCGTTCGCGGAACCAGCGGCTTAGCGTTGAGTCCGGCTGGTGGCGTAGCCAAAGCCATGCGAGTTGCACCATCGCCGTTCGAAGGCGTGGATTGCCCGCCTTCGAGATGCCTTGCTCACGGTTGATCGAGCCGCTTTGCCAGGGGCTCGCAGCCAGGCCCGCATAGGATGCGACCTGTCTGCGATTGGCAAAATGCCGGGACAGACATTCGGTATGGATAATCGTCGCGAATTCCGGCCCGATCCCCTTGATGCCGAGCAACATCGCCGTGGGGTTGGTCATGACTTCCTTGTCCTGCGCCAGGATCGCGTCGCGCTCGACCTCGACTGCCTTGATCTGTTCGATCAGCAGTTCGAGGCGGCCGAGTTCGCGAAGAAGCTGGGCTTTGATGTGTGTGGGCAGATCGCGTCCGTCTCCTGTGCGCAGCTCTTCAAGCCGTTCGCGGCGATCACGGCGCCCGGGCTCATACCCTCGAATCCCCTGGCTAAAGAGTAAACCCTTGATACGATTGATGTGCAGCGTTCGTTCGTCGACCAGTATCTTGCGTTCGCGGCCGATCCTGCGGCGATCTTCGTCCTGCGGGGTTGGAACCCGCACCATCGAGCAGACGCGCGGCTCGCCTCGCTTGTAGGCCAACAGCGTCCGGATCAGGGTCTCACCGTCGATCCGGTCGGTCTTCGCCCGCCGGCGCTTACGAGAGACGGCAATCGAGGCAGCGTCCACGATGTGGCTTTCGATCCAATCCTCGTGGTCCAGTGAACGGTGCAGCCAGAAGCCATCAAGTCCAGCTTCCTGGATCGACACGATCCGATAGAGCCTGCCTGTCCGGGCCAGCGCCTTGTCGCGAAGTTCGCCGATACGGGCGAACAGCCCAGCAATGTCGCCGCCGTCCACCGTGTGCCGGGACATTTTATCGGCGGCACCTGGCGATAGCGAAGTTACCAGCCATGTTGATTTGCTCAGTTCCAACGAGACGAAAATTGCGTCAAGCTCGACACGGATGGCGGCCGGCGCTGCAGATTGTTCAGCTGTGACAGGCATGATTGATCTCCAGAGAGTTCAGTAACCCCGCTCTGCCACAGCGCAGGTCGCTCTCCACACCCTCATGGGATCTTG
>NZ_JBFNXR010000043.1:0-2656 GCF_040813635.1 Novosphingobium rhizovicinum
CGCTCTCACTCAGGACGTCCATAACGACGTCCTTATGGACGTCTCTTACGCGCTCAACTCACCTCCCGGCAGGCGGCCTCAACCGGTCGGTTACGCTCTTCGTGCAGCGCCTTCAGGGAAGCCACTACGCCGCCGGCGCCCAGACCCGTCACGATCCCGTACTCAGCTAAGTGGCCGCGCAGCGCGTTGATCAGCATGGTGCGCTGCCGGACCATCAGGTCGCGACTTTTATAGAGCATGAGCACCGCTTGCTGCTCGACCGACTTCACTGCGACAAAACGCATCGTCGGACGGGTGACCGCCTCGCAGATCGCTTCGGCATCCGCTGCATCGGTCTTCCCACGCTTCACATACGGCTTAACATAGGCTGGCGGGATGAGGCGCACCTCATGGCCGATCGCCATCAACTCGCGCGCCCAGTGATGCGCCGAGGCACACGCTTCCATGCCGACTAGGCAAGGCGGCAACTCAGTGAAGAAGCGGATGACTTCGGTCCTGCGTAGCTTGCGCCGGCTCAGCACTGCGCCATCGGCGGCGATGGCGTGAACCTGAAACACATTCTTCGCCAGATCCAATCCGACGGTGACAACCTCCTGCTCCATGGAACGACTCCTAGACGTGGACCTACAACGACCACATCATCGCACAGCTACGCTGGTGCGGAGGTCGTCCACAACATCACGTCAAGACGCACTCGTATTTCAGAGAGCGCCAGAGGCGCTCGATGAAGACATTGTCCATCCACCGCCCCCGACCAATCCATGCTGATGCGGACCTCGGCGTCGCGCAGCACGCTGGTGAAGGCGAAGCTAGTGAACTGGCTGCCTTGGTCAGTGTTGAGTAACCGTCCGACTGTTACCGCGGTGCTTGGACCTTGAAGCGAGCGGCGAGGCCAGGGTCATCGACGAAGTCGGCAAGAAAGTCTTGCCAGGCTTTGGTTGTAAGGCGCGCATCGCTGAGCATGTCGCTCAGCTCCTCGATGCCATGATCGGTTAGCGCGGCGATGGCCTCATCGGGCCGGTGTAGACACTGATGATGTTGCCGTAGGTGAGGTTGTCATCATTGGAGACGATCGCTTCGAGCAACTCGACGTCCTCGTCGAGCATCGTGGCGACATAATCGAGGGTGGTAATAGACGTGACGGCAGCCATCAGGCGGCCAATGCTTGTGGGGTGGTCCGCGGCGCCCAGTTCCACGGCAGCAGCTCGTCGATCCTGTTGATCTTGTGATCGTGGATGCGATTGAGCAGGTCGGTGATGTAGGCTTGGGGGTCGAGGCCGTTCATCTTGGCGGTTTCGATGAGCGTCATGGCGCGGGCGAGAGTTTGGGCACCAGCCTCAGAGCCAGCAAATAGCCAGTTGGACGCCTCGAAGAACCGCCTATTTTCGGCGTGACGGCGGTATGATGGCGCACGAAGTGCGGCTCGGCACTGTTTCGGGGCGGTAATCTTCTGAATTTCGTGGTGGCTCAAGGCTCGAAGACCGGTTTCGGCATCATGCGGGCGCAATACGCCCCTCGAGCCAGGTGAGACGCTGGAAGTTATAGGCCAGGTTTGCCATCCCGATCTTGATGCGGGCGCGGGCGATGCCGATGGTGCGAACGACGAGCCCCATGCGGTGCTTTTGGCCGGCGAACACGTGCTCGACGGCTGAGCGGACTGCCGACCGCCTCGCATTGGCTCGCGTGATGCGCTTGGGCATGGGCCGGCGGTGCGGCTTGCGCTGATGGATGTTGCTGGTGAACATGCCTTTGGCCAGGAACGCCTCGTTCTTCTTGGAGCGGTAGGCTGTATCGGCCCATACGCCCGACGCCGTGTTGTCAGGGCTGATGAGGACCGGCAGCCTTGCACCATCATGAGCATTGGCGGCGCTGGCATCCCAGGTGCGGATCAGGCCATGCGTGCGGTCGATGCCTATGTGGTTCTTGTAGCCGAACATCGGGATGGCGAGGTCGACCGGCTTGAACGCCTTGGGATCAGCGCCCTCCTTCACCTTGGCTTTGGTGTACTTGACGCTCCAGCGCGCATCGCGGTCCTTCTGGCGGAGCTTGGCAGGCTTGTCCTTCCAGTGCTCGGGGATCCGGCCTTCCTTGATCGCCGCCTTCTCCTCCTGGGTGTTGCGCTGCTTGGGTGCCGGTACAACCGTGGCGTCGATGATCTGCCCGCCCATGGCGAGATAGCCCCGGTCGGTTAGCGCCGCATTGAAGCGGACGAACAGCCGGTCGATCGCCTTGGCTTTGACCAGCCTCTCGCGGAAAAGCCACACCGTCGTCGCGTCGGGCACCGTGCCGTCCAGCCCGAGCCCCAGGAACCGCTGGAACGAGAGCCGGTCCTTGATCTGGAACTCGGTCGCCTCGTCCGACAGCGAATACAGTGCCTGGAGCACCAAGATCTTGAACATCAGGACCGGATCGAACGGCGGCCTGCCCCCCTTGCCGCGGGCGCTCCGCCGCAGCGCCGCCACCAACGGACCGCGGAAAACCTCGAAGTCGACGACGGCCGTAAGCCGTTCAAGCGGATCGCCCGCGGCGCTGAGCGCCTCGTATCGGTCCGAAAGGTCAAAGAAACCCGGCTGTCCCGCCATCATCGCCTCCGCTCTCACGAAAGGCAGTGAATCAGCTCAGGCCGCTATGCGCCAGAGGTTTTTCGAGGCGTCCA
>NZ_JBFNXR010000044.1:0-42710 GCF_040813635.1 Novosphingobium rhizovicinum
CGAGCCAAGCCTGTCGTGCCAGGCCGCGCCGGCCGCACGTCCGCCGTGTTCTCTCCCCTCCCGGCGTTACCCCGCATTCGCCAGCGGGCGATGCGACATGCCCGGCAAGTTCAGCCTTTCCACTCCCGGCGCTCTTCGGCCTGTCGCAGCACTTCGTAGGCAACCTGATAGGCCTGGAACGCCTTGGCCGCCTCGGCATCGCCGGGCCGCACGTCGGGGTGGACTTCCTTCGCCTTGGCGCGCCAGGACTTCTTCACGGCGTCGAAATCCGCGTCTGGATCGAGGCCAAGCACTTCAAGTGCGCGCATCTCATCCCGGGTCCGAGTTCCGTCCCCAGATCCTGCCCAGCCATAGTGGGAGGATTCCTTGTAGCCCGCCGTCTGTGCACGCTCGCTGGATTCGCGCTGCGCCGCTTCCTCAGCGTCGAGACCGGCAAAATAGTCCCAGCCGGAGTTGTACTCGGCCGCGTGCTTCTGACAGAAGTACCAGCGTTCCGGGCTGTTGGGCGACTTGGGCGCGGGGCAATCGCCAGGATCGCTGCAGCCGTGGCGATCGCAGATGCGCACGTTCGTGGCTTCGCGCCCGCTGCCATAGCCACGCCAGCGCGGAAAACCCCAGTCATTGGATCGGCGGGCCTTGCTCATCCCTTGCGCGATAAGCCGCGACTCGGAGCCGAAGCAACCCCAGACTCGAAGTTAAAGTCAGGCCTGCGTTCAACGGATGTTAACCAGCCGCAGGGCAATTGCTGCATTGCAATATGCCCTCAGCATCCTTATAGTAAGCATGCTTAGCGAATAGAGGAACTCATGAGCGACCGCCTGACTGTTTCCGCCACATTCTCAGTGCTGATGATGGCGCTCTATGTGGTCATGGGCGTCGCGGCCTGAGCGCCCGGTAACGTGGGGCGGCCAAACCCGAGGTTCGGCGCGCCCCTGTCTGTTCAGTCTATCGTCACTGTCACCGCGCGGCGATTCTGCGCCCACGACTGAGCGTCCGAACCCAGCGCGACGGGGCGTTCCTTGCCATAACTGAGAGTCGACAGACGGCTGGGATCGACGCCCAAGCTCACCAGGTAGTTCTTGGCCGCATTGGCGCGGCGCTCACCCAGGGCGAGGTTGTACTCGCGCGTGCCGCGCTCGTCGGCATGCCCCTCGATCGTGGCGCGCTTGCCCGGATAGCGGGCCAGCCACTGCGCCTGCCGTGCAAGTGCCGCCTGATCCTGAGAGTCAATGTCGTAGCGGTCGGTGTCGAAATAGATCGTGTCCGCCCCTGCCATCAGTTGCACGAACTCGGCCTGGCTGCCGGGCGTCGCACCCATCTGGCCGGTGTCGGTCGACGTAGCCGGTGGGCCGGGCTCCGGCGGAAGCTCCTTGGGTGCCTTGCTCGCGCAAGCCGATAAGGCAAGCGCCCCGGCAACGAGGATAGCGGCAGGTCCGAGCTTGGCATGGGCAGGCATCGAAATCTCCTATTCAGCGCGACCAAAATGGTCATCAGATGCGAAAGTTCCGTTCGCGCATCCGTAAGCGCAAGGGCCAGCTTAGCGGTCCCTCACGCCAGGTCTACGGACGTATGGGCCCCCAAGCCGGGTCGGATGCGCCAACCGGGGTAGGCAGGCGCCGCTCATTGCGTCCGGTCAGATCCACTTGCCAGATCGAAGCCTGTCCCGAGCCGCGCGCGGTGCGGAAGAACTGCACGATCCGGCCGTTCGGAGACCAGGTGGGGGCCTCATCCTGCCAGCTGTTGGTCAGGTACCGCATGCCGCCCCCATCGGGACGCATCACTGCAACGCGCAAGTCACCGGCGACATGAGTGAAGGCAATCAGGTCCCCGCGTGGGCTCCATTCCGGAGTCGCCGCGCGGCCGCCGAAGAAGCTGATGCGGCGCTGGTTGGATCCATCCGCGTTCATCACGTAGATCTGCTGGCTGCCCGAACGATCACTTTCAAAGACGATCTGGCGGCCATCGGGCGAATAGCTGCCGCCGATGTTGATGCCAGGACCGTGAGTCAGCCGCTCCGGCGTGCCCCCGCCTGCTGCCGACACCCGGTAAATGTCCGTCGTGCCGCTCACCGACATGGAATAGAGCACCCATTTGCCGTCCGGCGACCAGCGAGGGGCGAGCGTGGGGTTGCCGGTGCGCGCGATCAGCCTCTGCGTGTCAGTGGTCAGATCGTAAGCATAGATGCTCGGCTGACCATTGAGGTAGGACAGGTACAGGATCTTCGAATAGTCCGGCGAGTAGCGCGGCGTCAGCGCCATCGCCTGGCCGCTGGTGAGATAGCGGTGATTTGCGCCATCCGAATCCATGATCGCCAGGCGCTTCATGCGACGGTCCTTGGGCCCGGTCTCCGCGATGTAGGCGATCTTGGAGTCGAAGAAAGGGCTTTCCCCCGACAACCGGGAATAGACGAGGTCCGAGCACTTGTGAGCCGCTCGCCGCCAGTCGCTCGCAGCAAATTGCCAACCGCCCTTCACCAACTGCCGCGTGAGCGAGATGTCGTAGAGATAGCAGCCGACGGTCAGCTGCCCGTCAGGATTGGCCCGAACGTACCCTTGCACGAGCATGTCGGCGCCCCGCCCCGACCACAGCGCATACTCGGGCGATTGCACTTGCGGAAAGCTGGGACTTGGCAAGCCCTGCGGACCGCTCGGCTTGAACAGTCCGTTGTTCCTGAGGTCCGACGCGATGACCTGGGCGATCGCCTGCCCCAGCTGCGCGGTCGAGCCCGCGTTGGTTTGTGTCGGCACGTCCCGATCGGTCGCGAAATTGGTGATCGCGATGCCGAGATCCTGCCACTCGTTCTCATCGGAAACGCTGCCGACGAGCCCTCCGTCTTCTGCAACCGCCGTTGCAGGCGGGGTTGGGGCGGCCGGGGCCTCCTGCGCGGCCAAAGGCGTGGTGACGCCCAGAGCCATGAGGAATGCGAGCGTCATCGAGCGGACGGTCATTGCGAAAGCCTCTTGTCGAAACGGAACTGCGACACGCGCTTCCACGCGTCATAGTATTCCTCGGGAAGATCGAACGGTGCGGCAAGGCGAACGGCGCGGATCGCCTGTTCCGCGTGTCGCGCTGCCTGGTTGCGATTGACGTCAGTGATGCCGAGCTGACGCACGACCTGCGGCGCGCCGGCAAGGCTGCCGTCGCGATTGAGACTGAACGACAGGATCGTCACAAGGTCCTCGGCATCCGGACCTTGCGGTGCCTGCCAGCGCGGCTTCAGCTGGCGCGAGATGGCGCTGGCCAGCGAAGAGCGCACAGCCGGGCCGATCGTCGCGGCAGCTGGCGCGCTCGTATTTGCGCGGCTTTCAGACGATCCGCCGGTCACCCCCTCAAGGAAGTCGGCGCCGATACGGCTGCCGCCTGCAGGTGCGTTCGACTTCGCTGGGGCCTTGGCCGCTGGCGCTTTCGCCGCGGGCGCTTTGGCCTCGGCCTTCTTCGCTGGCGCCTTGGGGGCAGGAGCCTTGGGAGCAGGAGCCTTTTTGGCCGGAGCTTCGGGCGCAGGCGCTTTCTTCGGCGGCGCCTTCGGAGCGGGCTCCTTCGCCTTCTCCTTCGGAGCAGGCTTTGGACGCTGAGTGGCGCGCGGAGACGGTTTGGGAGCAGGCTCAGCCTTGCGCGGTACAGGCGGGGGGGGAGCAGGCTTCGGCGGTGCTGGGGCAGGATCGGGCTCTGCCGGTGCAGGCTCAGCTTCCGCTGGCTCCTGCGCAGGCTGCGGCTCTCCCAGGGTGGGCGCGATCGAGGGCGCGGCCGGGGCACTGGGCTGCGGCGCTGTCGAGGTCAAGCCAACCTCGTCGCTGATGGTCACCTCGATACGCTCTGGCGGCTGAACCACCGGCTTTGCCTGCGGACGCAGCAAAAGAACCGCCACGATCGCTGCATGCGCAGCGATGGCGAGCCCGAGGCCGAGACCTTCCTCCTTGCGCAGCGCCAGAGCCATTCCCGTTCCGGCTATCCTCAGGCGCCTGAACCGCCGCTGACGCCTGTCACCAGCGAAATCGACGTAAAGCCTGCGCGGTTGAGTTCACCCATGACACTCATGACAGTGCCATAATCGAGCGCCTTGTCAGCACGCAGCGTCACCAGCGGCTTCTTGCCATCGGCTCCGGCCGGAACGGCAGTGAGGCGGTCAGTCAGCTCACCGGGCGCGAGAGGGGCCTCCTCGAGGTAGACGGTGCGGTCGGACTGGATCGTGATCGTCATCTGTTCGGCTTCCTCGGCCATTGCTTTGGCACGGCTGTCGGGAAGTTCAATCGGCACAGCGGCTTTCAGCAAGGGCGCTGTGACCATGAAGATGATCAGCAGCACCAGCATCACGTCGACCAGTGGCGTGACGTTGATGTCCGCCATCGGTGCACGGCCCCTGCGGCCCCGCGACCCGCGTCCGCCGCCTGCCACGCCCATCGCCATCAGCGCTGCTCCAGCTGGCGCGTCAACGCAGCGTGAAGCTTGTCGGCAAAACGCTGCAGCCGCGCTTCAAAGCCATTCACCCGGTGCGAGAAACGGTTGTAGGCGATGACTGCCGGAATAGCCGCGAACAAACCGATAGCCGTAGCGAACAGTGCCTCGGAAATGCCGGGTGCCACGACAGCCAGTGAGGAGTTTTGCTGTTCGCCGATCTGGAAGAAGCTGTTCATGATGCCCCAGACTGTGCCGAACAGCCCTACGAACGGCGCGACCGATCCGACGGTCGCGAGGAAGTTCAGCCGGTCGGAGAGCTTGTCCGCCTCCTCACCCACGGCAGAGTTCATGGCCAGGGCAATCCGCTGGCGCGCACCTTCCGGATCTGTCGAGCTGGCGGCATTGTGCTTGTACTCTGCCAGACCGGCTCCGGCGACCTTGCCCAAGGGCAACTCGCTGCGCCGCCGCTCGCGCTGGTAGGCATCGAAGTTCTCTGCGTCCCAGAAGCCCTTCTCATAGGAATCGCAGCGGCGCGAGATACTGCCGATCCGCAGCATGAAGGACGCAATGATCATCCAGGTCCAGATGCTGGCCAGGATGAGGCCGACCATCACGGCCTGCACGACGATGTCGGCATCGAGGAAGAGCTTGACCGGGTTCAGCCGGTCCGGCGCACCAACTGCAGCATCGCTGGCCGCCATCAGCAGATCGAACGTCATTCTTGTCCTTCCAGGGCTGCTTTGCCCGAATTGCCATCGATCAGACCGCCGGCGAACTCAGCGAACGCCTTTTGCCATGCATCCGGCTGGCGGCGCGGGCGTCCGTCGGGTCCGACGAAAGTCACGCGGACCGTTGCATCGACAAGCTTGGTTTCGCCGCACCATGCACTCTGGCTCAAGGTGCTGCTGGAGCGACCGATCTTGTCAGCGCGGGTCTCGATATGGACGGTGTCGCCGAGCCGGGCGGGAGCACGATACCGAATTGTCACCTCGGTCACCGTATAGCCGCCCTCACCCGCAGCCAGCGATGCCGCCTGATCGACGCCCAGCATCTCCAGCATGTCCGACCGGGCTCGCTCAAGCCAGCTCAGGTAATTGGCGTGGTAAACAATGCCACCCGCATCCGTGTCTTCGTAGTAGACGCGCAGCGCATACCAATGGACCGGGCCATCGATGCTGCCGCCTGCGGGTTGGGGGAGTTCTGTCATTTGCGCGCAGTCCTTAACGTCGCCACCGGGCGCTGCAAAGGCATCGCGCGCAAAACGTGGCACAGCCGCGCTAAAGCGCCGCAGCTGAACGGTGGCTAAACAGCATGCCCCACTTGTGCGGGCTCGTGCAGTCAGTCCGCGATCATGTGGAAGAACTGACGGCCGCCGAAGATGTGGACATGCAGGTGGGGAACCTCCTGATGACCGTGCCCACCCATGTTGACCATCAGCCGGTAGCCGGGCTGATCCAGCTCCAGCTGACGCGTCACGTTGCCCACGGCCCGCATGAACCCGGCGATCTGCGCGTCGCTCGCCTTTGCCGTGAAGTCGTCCCAGGAAACGAACGGGGTCTTGGGAATAACGAGGACGTGGACCGGAGCTTGGGGGCGAATGTCGTGGAACGCAAGCGCATGCTCGTCTTCGTACACTTTGTTGCACGGCAGCTCGCCCCTCAGGATCTTCGCAAAGATGTTGGCGTCGTCGTAAGGCAGCTTGGGATCGATAGGCATCGGTCAGGGGTCCTCAGGAGTTGCGCGCCGCCTTCTCGGCAATGCCGGACACGCCTTCGCGACGGTCAAGCTCGGCGAGAACGTCAGTCAGCGGAATGTCCTTCGCCCCGAGCAGGACGAGCAGATGGAACAGCAGGTCAGCCGCCTCGCCAACGAGGGCGGCGCGATCTTCGGCCAGAGCGGCGATCACCGTCTCTGTCGCCTCCTCTCCCAGCTTCTGCGCGATCTTGTTCAGGCCGCGTGCGTGAAGCTTGGCGACGTAGCTATTGTCGGGATCGGCGTTTCGACGGGCGGCGATTGTCGCCTCGAGCCGCTGGAGAGTATCGGAAGTAGCCATGCGCCGCCATCCATGCGGCTGGCGGCGAGCAGGGTCAAGCGCCGGCAGGCGCGCGCAGGTGCATGTCAGTCGCGGGGGCGCTTGGCTGAGAACTTCCGCCCGATCGCTACGCCCGCGATGCCGAGCGTCAGGAGCACCAGAGCGCTTGGTTCCGGGAGCGGAATGCTGCCGCTGGCCGCATGAGCAGACGCAACCGGAAGCAGCGCCAGGAACGATGCAGTAAAGATACTCGGCAGGGAGCGATTGCGCAGCACGGAAGCCTCATTGCACGTTTGGTGCAAGCGTTAACGCAACCCTTGTGCCACTTGCCCGCTTCGACCGATCACCGCGGCGGCTGATAGTTAACAGCCCGCTCGCCCTCACGTGACCTGTAAACCGTGCCGACACTCAGCTCCGGGCAGGCAGACCAGCGGCGCGAAGGGCTGCATGCGCATCGGCAACGGAATACTTGCCGAAATGAAAGATCGAAGCCGCCAGCACGGCGCTTGCGCGGCCTTGGGTAACGCCAGCAACAAGATGCTCGAGCGTCCCCACGCCTCCGCTGGCAATCACCGGCACACCCACCGCGTCGGCGATCGCGCGGGTAAGCGCCAGGTCGTAGCCGGCTTGTGTGCCGTCTCCGTCCATCGAGGTCACCAAGAGCTCGCCCGCGCCCAAGCGCGCCAGCTTCTCGGCGTGCTCCAGCGCATCGATACCGGTCGCGCGGCGCCCTCCATGCGTAAAGATCTCCCAGCGGCCTGGCTCCACCTGCCGTGCATCGACGGAGGCAACGACGCACTGGCTGCCGAACCGCGCAGCGATGTCCGAAACCACCTCGGGTCGGGCAACCGCGGCCGAGTTGACCGCGACTTTGTCAGCTCCCGCCAGTAGCAGTGCCCGCGCATCCTCTGCCGTGCGGACGCCACCGCCGACAGTGAGCGGCATGAAGCACACCTCCGCCGTGCGCCGAACGATGTCGAGCAGCGTGCCGCGCCCTTCGTGGCTGGCGGAAATATCGAGAAAGCACAGTTCGTCCGCACCGGCAGCATCGTAGGCGCGCGCCTGCTCCACCGGGTCTCCGGCATCCTTGAGATCGACGAAGTTCACGCCTTTCACAACGCGCCCGTCAGCGACGTCGAGGCAAGGGATGACGCGAACCCGAACGGTCATGCTATTCGCGCTCCGCCATGGCGATGGCCGCCGCCAGGTTCAGGCGCCCGTCGTACAACGCGCGCCCCGTGATCACGCCCTCGATGCCGTCGCGGGCGTGAAGCGTAAGCAGGCGAATATCGTCGAGCCCCTTCACGCCGCCGCTGGCAATCACCGGAAGATCGGTACGGTGCGCCAGATCGACCGTCGCCTCGACGTTGCAGCCCTTGAGCATCCCGTCGCGGCCAATGTCGGTGAACAGCAGGCTGGCAACGCCCGCATCCTCGAACCGGCGGGCCATGTCGACGATCGAGACGTCCGAAACCTCGGCCCAGCCTTCGGTCGCGACCATGCCGTCGCGCGCGTCCACGGCGACGACGATGCCGCCCGGATACTCGCGCGCCATGTCCTTGACGAACTGCGGGTCCTTCAGCGCCGCGGTGCCCATCACCACGCGGCTGACCCCGAGATCGAACCAGCCTGCGACCGCCTCGGGCGTGCGAATCCCGCCGCCAAGCTGCACGTGGCCCGGGAACACCTGGAGAATCGCCTCGACGGCCTCGCGGTTCTCCGCCCGACCGGCGAAGGAGCCGTCGAGGTCCACCACGTGCAGGTACTGCGAGCCAGCCTCGGCGAAGAGCATGGCCTGCGCCGCAGGGTTGTCCCCATAAACGGTGGCGCGGTCCATATCCCCTTCGGCGAGGCGGACGACCTGACCCTGCTTGAGGTCGATGGCGGGAAACACAATCATGCCAAACTATCCTTCAAGGCCGCCATTCCAGAAAGCGCGCCAGCAAGGAGAGGCCATAGGCCTGGCTCTTCTCCGGATGAAACTGCACGCCCACGACGTTGTCTTTCGCGACAGCGGCGACAAGGCCGCCGCCGTGATCGGTCATCGCGGCAACCGTATGCCCGTTCTCCGGCGCGAAGTGGTAGGAGTGCAGGAAGTACGCTTCACCCGGCTCGATCAGCCCGCTTGCCGGATCATGACGTCCTGGCGAGACGTCGTTCCAACCCATGTGCGGCACCTTGATCGCGGGATCGGTGCGCTCGATCAGCCGCACTTCCCCTTCGATCCAGTCGAGACCGCGGGTTACGCCATGCTCCAGCCCGCGGGTGGCGAGCAGTTGCATGCCGACGCAGATACCCAGAAACGGCGCACCGCCGACCTGCACGCGCTCCGTCATCGCCTCGACCAGATGCGGGATGGACCGCAGCCCCTCGGCACAAGCCTTGAACGAACCGACGCCCGGCAAGACGATGCGATCCGCAGCGCGGACCACATCGGGGCTGGCTGTGACGTGCACGTTATCGGCGCCTGCGGCCTTGAGCGCATTGGCGACCGAGTGAAGATTTCCGGCGCCGTAGTCGACCAGGGCCAGAACTTCAGCCACCGAGCTGACCCTTGGTAGAGGGCACAGCGTCCCCCTTGCGCGGATCAAGCTCAACCGCGGTGCGCATGGCGCGCGCGAAGCCCTTGAAGATGGCCTCGCAGATGTGATGATTGTTGCTGCCGTACAGCAGCTCGATGTGCAGAGTGATGCCGACAGCCTGCCCGATCGAATGGAACCAGTGTTCCACGAGTTCGGTATCCAGCTCGCCCAGCTTCTCCTGCGTGAACCTGGCTTTCCACACGAAGTAAGGCCGCCCGGAAATGTCGAGCGCGACGCGGGCCAGCGTCTCGTCCATTGGCGAATAGGCGGAGCCGTAACGGCCGATGCCACGCTTGTCGCCCAGCGCCTCGGCAATCGCCTGCCCGATGGCTATCGCGCTGTCCTCGGCCGTGTGGTGCTGGTCGACATGCAGATCGCCGACCACGCGGCAGGAGATGTCTATCAGCGAATGACGCGAGAACTGCTCGATCATATGATCGAGAAAGCCGATGCCGGTGGATATCTCGTAACGGCCGGTGCCGTCGAGGTTCACCTCGACAGCAATGTCGGTCTCGTGCGTCTTGCGGGCGATCCGGGCTGTGCGCATGCGCGGCCTATAGGCTGACAGGGCCAGGAATCAATCGCCCTGATCCACTCCAGAGCGTGACGTGGCGGGCACACTGCAAGCGCACCAGTGCGAAATCGACGAACACTGTTGAAAATGCGCACTCAAGCGCCTTGACCGCCCGCGACTCGATGCGCAGTTAGGCGGTATGACCGAAACGCCGCCCGATAGCCTTATTCCCTATGACGAAATTGTGCAGGAGGCACTGCGCGCCGTCGTGGGACGGGTGCTGGGACAAGTCGTTGCCGGCGGCGGTACCCTGCCGGGCACTCACCATTTCTACATTACGTTCAAGACCGCAGCTCCCGGCGTCTCGGTTCCACCTGAGCTGAGGGCGCGCTTCCCCGACGAGATGACGATCGTTCTGCAGAACAAGTTTTGGGATCTCGTGGTGCGCGAAGATGCTTTCAGCGTGGGGCTGAGCTTCAATCAGATTCCTGCAAAGCTGGAAGTGCCGTTCTCCGCAATCACCGCATTCGTCGACCCCGCAGTCGATTTCGGATTGCAGTTCCAGGCCATGGTCGCCGACGATGACGACAACGATCACGACCCGGACAACGATGGTGCGGAACGTGATGGCACATCGCGCATTACTTCGTCGGAAGAAGGATCGAACGTCGTTTCGGTGGACTTCGGAAAGAAGAAGTAACGGGCCGCAGCCCGGGATCGGTGAACGCGATGGGCAGGACCACACTGGGCAAGAAGATGGGCGATCTGTCGGCCAAGAGCCACGACGCCGCTGATGCAGCGAAGGAGAAGGTCAAGGCCATCCTTCCCGGTGAGCCGGGTGACCTGCATGGACCGAGCCCCAATCCGCATACCAACCTGCTGATCGCCGATGTTGCGCTTCGCGGAAGCGCCATGCTGGCACGCCGTGTCGTGGAGCGCGGGATGCTAGGCTCCAAGTACGCCCCGCAGAAAGCGAAAGCGATTCTCAAGGGCCGGACCTTCGGCGAGACGATTTTCCACACGGCCATCGCGCGCGTCGCTACAAGGTCGGTACCGGGCGCCATTCTCGTCGGCGGCGGACTGCTCGCGAAAACACTCTACGACCGCAGCAAATCTTCTCATGCTGCCCGCGCTGAGGGTGAGGCCGAACTTCACAAGATGGCGAAGAAGGGCGAAGATTAGATCTCGCCCTGGAGCTGCCGGAGCGTGAGTGGCGCTGGCGCATCTTGATTTGCGCCATCGTCAGCGCCATCAGCGGGCATGACTGACTTAGAACCTTCCGCCCTTTCCATCCCGGACTCCGACGCGCTTCATCGGCGTGGCTTGATGTTTATCCTCTCCTCTCCCTCTGGAGCTGGGAAGACGACCGTAGCGCGCATGCTGCTCGCGCAGGATTCACGCCTTCACATGTCCGTGTCCGCTACGACACGCGCCCCGCGCGCCGGCGAAGTCAACGGACGAGACTACATTTTCGTCGATCAGTCCGAGTTCGACCGGATGGCGGAGGATGGGCAGTTCCTGGAATGGGCGCACGTCTTCGGCCACAGCTACGGCACGCCCAAGGCCGAGGTGAAAGCCGGCCTGAAGGAAGGCAAGGACTATCTCTTCGACATCGACTGGCAAGGGACGCAGCAGCTTCACCAGAAGATGCAGGCTGACGTGGTGCGCGTCTTTCTGCTCCCGCCGAGCATCGATGAGCTACGGCGCCGGCTTACCGCTCGCAACACGGACAGCCCGGACGTCATCGCTGCCCGGATGGACCGCGCAAAAGCGGAAATCAGCCACTGGGACGCTTACGATTATGTGATCGTCAACGACGACATCGAGATCTGCTACGCCAAGGTGGCGCAGATCCTGGCGGCAGAGCGCATGCGGCGCACGCGCCAGACCGGGCTGATCGGGTTCGTTCGCGAAATGACAGCGCCCGAAGCCTGACCGATCCTCGCCGGATCGCTGCAGGTCATCGGCGAACACGCCCTTGTCCTGCCAGGCGGCAGCGGATAGGCGCTGCGGCGCCACACCTTTCTTGGAGAGACCCTCAGCATGTCCCAACTCGAAGCCGCGATCGAATCCGCATGGGAAGCGCGCGACACTGTCACGCCGGCGAGCGACGAGGTGCGCGGTCATGTCGAGCAGGCTCTCGCCTTGCTGGACTCGGGCACGGCGCGGGTCGCCGAACCTGACGGTGCGGGCGGCTGGAAGGTCAATCAGTGGCTGAAGAAAGCGGTGCTGCTCTCGTTCCGCCTGAACGATAATGCGCCGCTTGAGTACGGCGCCGGCGGCGCTCCCGCCTTCGATAAGGTTCCGCTCAAGTTCGCCGGGTGGAGTGCCGATCGCTTCCGCGAAGCAGGCTTCCGCGTGGTGCCCGGCGCGATCGCACGACGCGGCGCGTTCATCGGCAAGGGCGTGGTGCTCATGCCCAGCTTCGTCAACATCGGCGCGTACGTTGGCGAGGGATCGATGGTCGACACCTGGGCGACCGTGGGCTCCTGTGCTCAGATCGGCCGCAATGTGCACATCTCCGGCGGTGCAGGCATCGGCGGTGTCCTTGAACCGTTGCAGGCCGGCCCCGTTGTCATCGAGGACAACTGCTTCATCGGCGCCCGGTCCGAGGTGGCAGAAGGCGTGGTCGTGGGCGAAGGTTCCGTGCTGTCGATGGGCGTATTCATCGGCGCTTCGACCAAGATCATCGACCGCTCCACCGGCGAAGTGCACGTCGGCAGGGTTCCGCCCTACTCGGTCGTTGTCCCCGGCTCGCTTCCGGGCAAGCCCCTGCCGGACGGCACGCCTGGCCCGTCTCTCTACTGCGCAGTGATCGTCAAGACCGTCGATGCGCAGACGAGATCGAAGACCGGAATCAACGAGCTTCTGCGAGACTGAGCCTCCACAAAGATCGTCCGCGCGGAACGGCGGCCCCACTGGTGCGTTTTCCTAGCAAGAGTTCCGCCATTGGCGGCATCGCAGCGAGGAGATACGCCATGGATAATCAACGTCGCGAAGTCCACGTCGAACAGGATGAAGCACGCGCGGGAAGCACGCCCCATATAGTCCGCTATGTTCTGCTGATCAGCCTTGCTCTGGTCATTGTCGCGCTGACAGTGGTCTGGGTCACAGGCGCGATGAGCACCAGTCACAGCGGCAGTGCCTACGAGGATACGCAGCGTGCTGTGGCCGAAGAGGAAAGGCGCGTGGAACAGTAAGGCCGGCGCTGACACTGGTTAAGGCGAACATCACAACGCCGGGCCGCCCCAGAGGTTGGCCCGGCGTTTGCGTTTGGGCGGTTGGGACGGATGTGGACTGCGCGCCTTGCAGATCGCCGCGGAAGGTGATGCAGTCCTCGTCGCCGAAACTAAGTGGCGCCCTCTCCAAAGACCGGACCATACCGGCACCCTGGACTTGCTGCCGGCCCGCGATGACGGCTGCCACAGTGGCCGAAAAGAGGTCCGCCACCGTCACCTGTCGATGACCATAACGCCCCTGCCCGCGATGGTACGCTGGCAGGGGCGTTATGCGAGACCTACTCCGTTGTCTTTCCGTCGAAGTGCTCGTGCGACGAGTCCGCGTCGGCCTTGGTCTTGTGGACAGTGCCGTCGACATGCTCCGGCGGTCCGTAAATGGTGTAAAGCCGCAGCGGCTCACTACCCGTCGACTTGACGTTGTGCCGGGCACCTTGAGGCACGATGACGCCATCATCGGCTTTCACCTTGTTGCAGGCTCCGTCGATCCAGATTTCCCCTTCCCCCTGCTCGATGCGGAAGAACTGGTCGCGGTCGTCGTGCACCTCCTCGCCGATCTCATCGCCGGGCTCGATGGACATCAGCACCAGTTGAAGGTTGTGCCCGGTGTAAAGAACGCGACGGAAGTCTCCGTTCTGCTCCGTGAGCTCTTCGATGTTTCCGACAAACCCCTTCATGCTTCTTGCCTCCTTGCACCCGACGGGAAAGAGCCGACTATATCAGCGGCCTGCCGCCAGTCACGGCAATCGTTGCACCGGAGACATAGCTCGCCTCGTCGGTGGCCAGCATCACGTAAGCCGGGGCAAGCTCCTTCGGCTGCGCTGGGCGCCCCAGTGGCGTGTTCTTGCCGAACTCCTTCACTTGCTCGGGCGGCATCGTCGAGGGAATCAGCGGGGTCCACACAGGCCCCGGCGCGACGCAGTTCACGCGAATGCCCTTGCTTCCCAGCAGCTGCGCCAGGCCCCCGGTGAAGTTCTGGATCGCACCTTTGGTGGTGGCGTAAGGCAGGAGAGTGGGCTTGGGTGTATCGGCGTTGATCGAGGTCGTGTTGATGATGGCACTCCCCTCTCCCATGTGCGGAAGCGCGGCTTTCGCCAGGTAGAACATCGCGTGAATGTTGGTGGCGAAGGTCTTGTCCCATTCTTCTTCGGGGATATCTTCCAGAGCCTCGAAGGTCATCTGGTGCGCGGCGTTGTTGACCAGGATATCGATCCTGCCGAACTCTTCTGCCGCCTTGTCCGCGATGGCGCGGCAATGTGCGGCATGGCTGATGTCCCCCCGCACCAGTATCGCCTTGCGGCCAGCCTGCTCCACCCAGCGAGCGGTCTCCTGAGCGTCCTCGTCCTCGCACAAGTATGAAATGAGCACGTCCGCGCCTTCCCGCGCAAAAGCGATGGCGACGGCCCGCCCGATCCCGCTGTCCGCGCCGGTGATGATAGCCTTCTTGCCTTCCAGCCGGCCCGACCCGCGATAGCTCTCCTCGCCGTGATCGGGCTTGGGATTCATCTCCGTCGTCTTGCCGGGTACCTTCTGCTGCTGTTCCGGCAGCGGCGGCTTTGCGGCGTCAGTATTGCTTGCCATTGGGGGCCTCCTTTGCATTTCTGCCGATGCAACCGCTGCGCGGGGCGAGGGGTTTCCAAGCCGATCCGCGCCTCAGGCTCGAGTTCAGTTCGGTTGTGCAGCAGCTGCGCTCACGGCCGGGAATGCCCTGCCGTATCGCCGAAGACACAGCGACGCTGTACTTCCCGCAACTGAGATGCAGCGACAAGCCGAGGTGCCCTTGCGTCAGACTGGATCACCAGCGCGGCGCGCGCTACCACTGGCGCAGCTCGTCGCACGGTCGACGTATTCGGAGCATTCTATCCTCATGCGCCCAGCCTTTCGTTCCTTTGCCACCGCTTCAGCGGTGATCGCTATTGCGTTCTCTCAGCCCGTTCTTTCCCAGCCCGCTCTTTCACCGCCTGCATCAACGCCAGCGGTTTCCTCGCGAGAGCTTGCACCGCTTCCCGAAACGGTGCCCAGCGACCTGCCCCGTAATGCCCGGCCATCGCACTACACCATCGAGGTGACACCCGATGCGCAGGCCCTTACCTTTACCGGCAAAGTCGGCATCGACCTGGCGGTCTTCGCTGCCAGCGATGCTTTGACGTTGCACGGCAATGGCCTGAAGGTTTCGTCCGCCACCCTCAAGCCTGCGACAGGCGCGGCGATCCCGCTGCGGGTTACGGCCGACGAGCAGAACCAGACCCTGACGTTCACGTCGGCCAAGCCGATCCAACCCGGCCGTTATCAGCTCGACGTGAGCTATGCCGGTACGATCGGCAAGCAGCCCTCAGGGCTCTTCGCTCTCGACTATCCTGACAAGCGCACGGGACGCGAAGTACGCGGCCTATTCACGCAGTTCGAGGCACCCGATGCCCGGCGCTTCGTGCCCAGCTTCGATGAGCCGAGCTACAAGGCGACCTTCGATCTCGCCGCCATAGTTCCAGCTGACCGGATGGCCGTCAGCAACATGCCGGTCGTGCGGGAGGAAGCCTTGCCGAACGGTCGCAAGCGCGTGACCTTCGGCACGACACCCCGGATGAGTTCGTATCTGCTGTTTTTCGGCCTCGGCGACTTTGAGCGGACGACCAAGGTGGCGGCGGACGGCGTGGAGGCCGGCATCGTCGCGCCTGCCGGCAGCGGCAAGCAGGCTGACTATGCACGCGAATCCCTTGCCGAGGTGCTTCCCTGGTTCGACGAGTACTTCGGCGTGAAGTATCCGCTGCCCAAGCTGGACAACGTGGTAGCCCCGGGTAGCTCGCAGTTCTTCGGAGCGATGGAGAACTGGGGCGCGATCATGACGTTCGAGCGTATTCTGCTCTTCGATCCGGCGACCACCAGCCCCACCGGCAAGCAGGACATCTACAGCGTTCAGGCTCACGAGACTGCTCACCAGTGGTTCGGCAACCTTGTGACGATGTCCTGGTGGGACGACATCTGGCTGAACGAAGGCTTCGCAAGCTGGATGGCGGATAAGGTCACCGCGCACTTCAATCCGGAATGGAGCTGGGAGCTTGGCGGCATCGACGGTCGCGAAGCCGCCATGGCGCTCGATGCACTGCCGACCACACACCCCGTCGTGCAACAGATTCGCACCGCGTCCGAGATGGAGCAGGCCTTCGACGCCATCACCTACCAAAAGGGGCAGGCGGTGATCGCCATGCTGGAGGACTATGTCGGCGCCGACACCTGGCGTGAGGGCATGCGCAGCTACATGCGCCGGCACGCCTACTCGAACACTGTCAGCAAGGATCTCTGGACGGCCATCGAGGGCGCAGGCGGGCAGGACGTGAACCTGATCGCCGACGCATTTACCCGCACCCCCGGCGTGCCGCTGCTTCGCGTACGGAGCATACGTTGCAAGGGCGGGCAGAGCCGGCTCGATCTGTCACAGGATGCATTCTCCCTCGATGCGGGGTCACGCAAAGGTCAGAAGCCGACTTGGCCGATGCCCCTCCTCATCCAGGTCGGTCACAGCGACCCCGTACGTCATCTGATGACTGGCAAGGCAGAGACGGTCACCGTGCCAGGCTGTGGCGCGGTGCTCGTGAATAGCGGGCAGCTGGGTTACTACCGCACGCTTTATGACCGAGCCTCGCTAGACCAGCTGGTCTCCAACTTCGGCTCGCTGAAGACGATCGATCAGTATGGGCTGATGCGGGACAATATCTCGCTCTCGCTTGCCGGATACCAGGACATGTCGGGCGGCCTGCGGCTGCTCGCCTCCATCCCCCACACGGCGGACGCAGCGCTGGCCACCAGCGCCGCCGAGCAGTGGCAACGGCTGTATGGCGTGCTGGAAGAGGGCCCGGCGCGCAAGCAGTTGGCAGCCTTGATCTCGCGCACCCGGGCTCCACGGCTCGCGCAGCTCGGCTTCGAACCGCGCGCTGGCGAGCCTCTCACGCAGACCAAGCTGCGCGCCCAGCTGATCGAGACGTTAGGCACTGCCGGCGAGCCGAGGGTCGTGGCAGAAGCGCGCCAGCGGCTGCAGTCTCTGCCAACGGACCCCACTGCGCTGGATGGGCCGCTCAAGCGTACGTGGCTGGGGGTAGCGGCGAAGAACGCCACCCGCGATGACTGGGAGCTGCTGCGAGCTCAGGCCGCAAAGGCTGACAGCCTCGTCGAACGCCAGCTATACTACAGCAGCCTGGGCCTCGCTCAGGACGAGGCGCTCGCCCGTGAGGCACTCGCGCTTTCGGTGTCCGGCACGCCTGACGTAACCAGCGCTCCGCAGATCATCACCTCGGTCGCGCTGAACTATCCGGAAATGGCCTTCGATTTCGTACGCGCCAATCAGGATGCTGTGGACCGGCTGATCGAGCGTCCGGGCCGCCCGCGCTTCTTCGCCAGAGTCGTGGGAGCGAGCACCAATCCGGAAATGGTCAGCAAACTGGAAACCTACGCCGCAACCCTGCCGGAAGACGAAGCCAAGCCGGTTGTCCAGGCTCTGACGGCCCTGAAACAGCGTCTCGCGAGCCGGCCACGGCAGCGCGAGCAGTTGACCACCTGGTTGCGCAAGGCAGCCCGCTAACGCGCGCTCCCGCTCTGCAACTGGTGAAATGAAACTGTCGCTAGTGCGCCGCTCTCATGCGGCGGCGCACTAGCGACGATCCTTGAGCCGGGCGCGCTCAAGCGTTCCCGACAACCCAACAGGCGAGCGCCATCAGCAACCCGGCGAAGCGATTCGCGCGAAAACGGGCCAAGGCATTGCCTCCATCCGCTGCATCGAGCGTCAACACCTGCCACGCCAGGTGCACCGCGATCGGGATCAGCGCGAGCAGTGCCAGCCAGTCCCAGCGCACAAGCCAAAACGCGCACGCCCACGAAGCAACCGCGATTGCATAAAAAGCCGCGACACCGCTGCGAACATGACTGCCCAGGCGCAACGCGGCAGATCGCACGCCGACCAGAGCGTCATCCTCCCGGTCCTGTAGCGCATAGATCGTGTCATACCCGATCACCCACGCAATCGACCCGGCATAAAGCAACGCCAGTGTAGGCAGTCCGTCGCCACGTACTTCGACCCAGCCGACCAATGCCGCCCACGAGAAGACAAGGCCAAGCCACGCTTGCGGCCACCATGTGATGCGCTTCATGAAAGGGTAGGCCGCAACGGGTAGCAGGCTCCCCAGCGCGACAATCTGCGCCTGCCATCGCAGTTGCAGCAGGACGATGAGGCCCACAAGGCACAGTGCCAGAAGCCAGAACCCCGCCGCCTTCTTGCTTACGCGACCGCTGGCAACCGGTCTTGCAGCCGTGCGCGCCACCTTCCGGTCGATGTCGGCATCGACGATGTCGTTGTACACACACCCCGCGCCGCGCATGGCGACAGCGCCCACCAGCAGCCAGGCAATGAGACCCCAGCGATCCTCGCCGCCGGCAAGCAGCACGCCCCAGGCGCCCGGCCAGAACAACAGCCACCAGCCGATCGGCCGGTCGAACCGCGCAAGAAGCGCGAGGTCTTGCAATTGCGGAGGCAGCGCGGAAACGAGACCGCGGTGCTGCGTATCGGGAACGATCTGCGCCATGTGGACGACGATAGCCGTCTGGACCGTGATCGGCTAGGTGGGGTTCATGCCCGCCACTCCTGCATGGCCGCCCAAGAGCGCACCGCGCCTGTTTGTCTCTGCGCCGCTCAGCGCAGGAACAGCTCTCGAACTCGATGGGCCGCAGGCGCATTACCTCTCGCGCGTCATGCGTGTTACGGTCGGCACCACGGTTGTGCTCTGCGATGACCTGACGGGCGAGTGGGCGGCAGAGGTGACGGAGGCAGGCAAGCGGAGCGTGTCCCTTGCCGTTCGCGAACGCTTGCGGGAACGCGAGGAGGTGCCGGACTTCTGGCTTTGCGCGGCCTTGCTCAAGAAGCCGAACTTCGACCTCGTTCTGGAGAAGGCGACGGAACTGGGTGTACGCTGCATTCAACCGATCGTCACCCGCCGCTGCGTCGCGGACAAGCTGAACGAAGAGCGAGCGCTGGCAATCGTCACGGAGGCGGCAGAGCAATGCGCACGCACGGCCCTGCCGCAATTATCGCAACCGGTACGTCTGGACACCCTGCTCAAGGACTGGCCGGACGATCGCGCGCTGTTCTTCGCCGATGAGAACGGCGGAGAACCTGCCGCAGAGGCATTTACCGCACACCGGGGGCCCGCCGCCTTGCTGATCGGCCCTGAGGGCGGGTTTGACGATGCAGAGCGTTCGACGGTCCGCAGCCATCCGCAAGCACGCGCAATCAGCCTGGGGCCACGTATCCTGCGTGCAGAGACCGCCGCAATCTCCGGCTGCGGATCCTGGATGGCCGTGGCGGGTGACTGGCATAATTCGCTGGCGCGCTCCGGGCCTGTAGCTTAACGGCTCGCACATGAGTACCCGCGAGGTTTCGGATCGCGATGATCCGGTGATCGAGACTGTTGCCCAGCTTGCCGAGCCGATGGCTGCGGGCGAAAAGCCGCGCGACCAATGGCGAATCGGCACTGAGCACGAGAAGCAGGTCTATGCTCTCTCCGATCACCACGCCCCGTCCTATGATGAACCCGGCGGTATCCGCGACCTGCTGCTTTCGCTGCGCGAGTTCGGCTGGGAGCCGATCGAAGAAGGTGGGCACGTCATCGCCATGAAAGGCGCCGATGGGACCGTCAGCCTGGAACCGGCAGGCCAGCTTGAGCTTTCAGGCGCTCCGCTGGAGACGCTGCACGACACCTGCAACGAGACGGGACGGCACCTCAAGCAGGTAAAAGCGATCGGCGACAAACTCGGCGTAGGTTTCCTGGGTCTGGGCATGTGGCCTGACAAGCGGCGCGACGAGCTGCCGATCATGCCGAAGGGCCGTTACGCGATCATGCTGCGCCACATGCCGCGGGTGGGATCGCTGGGGCTCGACATGATGCTGCGCACCTGCACGATCCAGGTGAACCTCGATTATTCGAGCGAGGCAGACATGGCGCAGAAGTTCCGCGTCAGCCTTGCTCTGCAGCCGCTTGCGACAGCGCTGTTCGCCAACTCTCCGTTTACCGAGGGCAAGCCGAACGGCATGCTCTCGTACCGCAGCCACATCTGGTCGGATACAGACCCGCACCGCACGGGCATGCTGCCGTTCGTCTTTGAGCAGGGCTTTGGATACGAGCGTTACGTCGAGTACATGCTGGACGTGCCGATGTACTTCGTCTTCCGCGATGGACGCTACATCGACGCAGCGGGACAATCATTCCGCGACTTCATGGCCGGCAAGCTCCCCGCGCTCCCGGGCGAGCTACCGCACATGAGCGATTGGCAGGACCACCTCTCCACCGCCTTCCCGGAAGTGCGGCTCAAGTCTTTCCTGGAAATGCGCGGTGCCGATGGGGGCCCTTGGAACCGCATTTGCGCATTGCCCGCCTTGTGGGTTGGCCTGCTTTACGATCAGGGCGCACTCGATGCCGCATGGGATCTGGTAAAGGGCTGGGACATGGAGGGCCGTGAGCGCCTTCGCAGCGAGGTGCCACGGCTGGGCCTGGATGCGCCGCTTCCAGGCGGAGGCACCTTGCGAGATATTGCGGCCGAAGTGCTGGCGATCTCCCGCTCTGGGCTGGCCGCCCGTGCCAGGCTGAATTCGATGGGGGAAGACGAGACGGGCTTCCTCTCCCCCCTCTCGGAAATCGTGCAATCCGGGAAGGTGCCCGCAGAACGGCTGCTTGAGAAATTCCATGGCCCTTGGAAGGGTGAAATTGCCCACGCCTACGAGGAAAGCCTCTGAAGCTGCCCTGCGGGGGGCCGACACGGTAAGTAGGCTCGTGCTCGCGCTGGTAACATGCCGGATCGCCATTGGCTTGTCACCTTCACCTTCGATAGAAGCACATCATGATCTTACAGACCAAACGCGGCCTGCCGCTGCTCATCGCGTCGCTGCTGGCTGCCTGCGCCACCCCGCAGGGCTCGGATCGGACACCCCGTTCTGGCGCGGCGGCGCCGGTTAGCGTCGGCATCATCGCGATCAATGACTTTCACGGCGCACTCGAGCCTCCCAAGCAAGCGGTCAATATCCGCGGCGCGGACGGCAGCATCACAGGCGTTCCCGCGGGCGGTGCGGCCTGGCTCGCCTCCGCAGTGGACCAGCTCAAGACGAAGCATCCCAACAACGTAGTCGTCGCAGCTGGCGATCTGACCGGCGCCTCTCAGCTCGCCTCATCGCTCTACCTCGACGAGCCGGCGGTCGGCGCCCTGAATCGCATTGGCCTTGAGTTCAATGCTGTGGGCAACCACGAATTCGACCGGGGCTGGAGTGAACTGCTGCGCCTGCAGAATGGCGGCTGCGAGAAGCACACGCGGCGCCAACCCTGCCGACTGGAGCAGTTTGCGGGCGCCAACTACAAGTATCTTGCCGCAAGCACCCGCAAGGAAGATGGATCTACACTCTTCCCCGCCACGGGTCTCAAGACGTTCAACACTTCCGCAGGCGAGATCGCGGTCGGCTTTATCGGCCTTTCGCTGCGCACGGTCCCGGCGCTGGTTTCCCCAGAGGCTCTGAAGGGCCTCAGCTTCGCGGACGAGGCCGCAACGATCAACGCACTGGTCCCGCGCCTCAGAGCCGAGGGGGCGGACGCTGTCGTCGTGCTCATCCACCAGGGCG
This sequence comes from Novosphingobium rhizovicinum, assembly GCF_040813635.1. NCBI lineage: Bacteria > Pseudomonadati > Pseudomonadota > Alphaproteobacteria > Sphingomonadales > Sphingomonadaceae > Novosphingobium > Novosphingobium rhizovicinum. The sequence continues at coordinate 21,407 of NZ_JBFNXR010000044.1, forward strand.
GCAAAACCGAGGCTACGGAGGACCCCAGCGGATGCGAAGGTCTGGCAGGAGACATCGTGCCCATCCTCGACAGTCTTGAAGGTGGCGTGGATGTGGTCGTATCCGGCCACACGCACTGGGCTTACACGTGCGAATACAGGACGTCGGCCTCAGCAAAGCCCATCTTGCTGACCAGCGCCGGCGTGTACGGCAAGCTCGTCACCGATATTACCCTCTCTTTCGATCCGGCGACGCATGCGGTGATCGGCAAGAAGGCGCAGAACGTAATCGTGCAATCGCAACCCTACGACGCGGGGAGGGGACGGATCGAGAACACCGACCTTGCGCCCCGTTTCGCACCCAAGCCCAGCGTGGCGACTTATGTGAAGCGCTATGCTGACGACGTCGCAGGGGAAATCTCGCGTCCCGTGGGCAAGCTGTCTGGCCCTGCACCCAAGAGCGACAGCAGCGAAAGCTGGACTGGCGGGCCGCTCGGCAACCTCATCGCCGACAGCCAGCTTGGCGCAACCAAGGCTCTTGGCGCACAGATTGCCTTCACCAATCCTTTTGGCGTGCGCACCTCCCTTACCCCTGCTCCTGACGGATCGGTGACCTTCGGTCAGCTCTACGCCGTGCAGCCCTTCAACAACGAACTCGTCGTCCAGACGATGACGGGCGCCCAGATCAGGGCGGCGATCGAGGAAGGGCTGGACGATGCGGACGTCAAGCAGGTGCTTGCCCCTTCCGCCAACTTGCGCTTCAGCTTCGACATGGGTCGTCCGTCCGGACAGCGCCTTGTGTCGCTGACGCTCGACGGAAAGCCGCTGGACCCGCGCGCGACATATCGGGTGACCACGAACAACTTCCTTTCCGAAGGCGGAGACTTCTTCGCCGAGTTTACCAAGGCAACGGACAAGGTGCGGGCCGGGCTGGACATCGACGCACTGGAAGCCTGGCTTACCGCCGTGCCGGTTCGGAAGGTTCCAGATGAGAAGCGCGCGGTACAGATCGGCGGCTAACCGCCGACGAGCGGGTGCTGCCTTGCCTTAGAAGCCGGCGCCGTCCGGCCAGTTCGGTGCTGAAAGTCCCATGACCTTGAACAGAGCGCCCATCTGATCCGCCGCAGTGAGGCGCTGCAGTGCGGCCTCTATCGAAGTGGCGTGCTCGGGCGATGATCGGGCGAGCGCCTCCGCCCGCGCGGTGATCCCAAGAGACTGCAACCAGGCACCCTGCTCGACCGTGCCAAGCCAGCGGCAACCCCGCGAAAGCGCCACGTTCGCCAGTGTTGCGAAGTCGACGTGGGCTGTAAGGTCCACCTCTCCCGGCTGCTCGAAGACGTCCAGCTTCCGGTGCGCCCGCACCGCCTGCAAGGTGGAGCCGGTCCGTACGGCATCGTGGCCATAGTCAATGAAAAGGGCCGCACCGCCCTGCTCCACAAGCCGTCCGGCCACTTCATAGAGAACTGACGCTGCTCCGGGGCATGCCTCGATCAGAGTGCCCGCTTCGGCCTCTCGCATGCTTTCAGGAACAGCGGCATCCATCGGCCGATTACCGGCGACGGCGACGAACCGCTCATCCTCGGCGGCGACCATCCGCTCACGCCAGCCCTCCGGCGTCTTCACCAGCTGCCGGATCGGGAGTGCGTCCAGGAATTCGTTGGCCACGAGCAGGATCGCGCCTTCCTGCGGAACGGTCGAGAGATCGTGATGCCACTGTGCGTTCGGCACCGCGTCAATCTGCAAGGTCTTGAGTGCGATAGAGCTCTCGACGAAGTGCACCTTGGGCACGAGGCCGTATTGCGCCGCTGCGCGCAGGGCGTCCCGTGCCAGCGTGCCCCGGCCCGGCCCCAATTCTACGTAGTGGACCGGCTCGGCACGCCCCGCGCGTATCCAGATGTCGGCAAGCCACAGCCCGATAAGTTCGCCGAACATCTGGCTGATCTCGGGGGCGGTGATGAAGTCGCCACCTTCGCCCAGCGGATCACGCGAGGCGTAGTATCGGGCATTCGACTCGCCCATGTAGTACATCACGCTGATCGGTCCGGTGTTCGCGATCAGGCGCCGGAACATCGCGCTGAGCGATTCCCGCGCCTTCTCCTGAGCCGAACCTTCGACGCTCATGCCGGAACGGGCCGTCCCGCCGCCAGCGGTGGTTTGCTGAGCGCGCGCGCGATGATGATCAGGCCAAGCACCATCAGCGGCACGGTCAGCCATTGCCCCATCGAAAGGCCGGTGCGCATCGCGAAGTCCTGAAGCTGCGCGTCAGGCTCGCGGTAGAACTCGACCACGAACCGGCCGAGACCGATCCCGGTCGTAAACACCCCGACGAGCAGTCCGGGCCGGTATCGAGCCCGCGTCTTCCAGAACAGCAGGAGCATGATGACGATCATCGCCAGCCCCTCAAGCGCAGCTTCGTAAAGCTGGCTGGGGTGGCGCGGGAGCGGCCCGCCGTCCGGAAAGACCATAGCCCAACGGAGGGAGGGATCCGCCACGCGTCCCCAGAGTTCTCCGTTCACGAAGTTGGCAAGGCGCCCGAAGAGCATGCCGAACGGCACGCAAACCGCGATGTAGTCGGCAACCCGCAGGAAGTTCAGCTCTCCCCGCCACGAGACCCAGGCAATCGCCAGCATGACGCCGATCAGCCCCCCGTGAAAGCTCATCCCGCCATTCCAGAGCGACAGTAACTCGCCCGGATGCAGCCACAGGCTGGGAATGCCGGTGTCACCACCAGTGTAGAACGTCGCATAGCCGAGCCGGCCGCCCAGAATGATGCCAAGGGTACAGTAGAAGAACAGATCGTCGGCATGCCTCTGCGCCAGCGGAGCGCCGGGCGCCTTGATCATGCGCGTGAGATGCCAATAGCCCAGCAGAATACCGGCCAAGTACGCCAGCGAATAATAGCGCAGCGTGAAGAAGCCGAGATCGATACCGGTCTTGAGGCCCAGGTCGACCCAATGGATCGGCTCATGGACCGCGGCGGCGGCGGACAGGATCAGCAAGCGTGCAGCCTCACAGTGTTAGCGCTGGACGCGCGCAGAGCGACGCGCCGGAATGGCGGCCTTCTGGCATAGGCAGGCGAACGAGAAAAGCCGCCTTCTATCCTGCATACGAAGCAGCTTTTGGCGGTGACTCGCCTTCCCTCCTGCATCGCCAGTCTCTACATAACCAAAGCATGCACGTCATCCGTATCCCCTCACCGCGGGCTGTGATCGATCGCCGGAGCCTGACCACCCGGATCGCGGCCCTCGTAGAGGAGCAAGGCTCCACTGAAGCCCGCAAGGACATCGTACCGCTGCTGCGCGACGCGCTTGCGGAGGGACGCGCCGAAATCGCGCGCCGCCTCGTCGTCAAGCCGAGCGCCGGGCATGACCTGGCAGAGGCGCAGGCCTTCCTCGTCGACCAGATCCTGCGCATCGTCCACGATCACGTGGTCACGCACGTCTATCCAGCCAGCAACCGGTCAACTGCGGAACGCCTGACCATCGCGGCGGTCGGCGGCTACGGCCGGGGCGAGATGGCGCCCCATTCTGACGTGGACATCGCCTTCCTGACACCGATCCGTTCCACGGCGTGGTGTGAGCAGGTGATCGAGGCAATCCTCTATTTCCTGTGGGACCTTGGCCTCAAGGTGGGCCAGTCCAGCCGTTCGCTCGACGAGATGGTGCGGATGTGCAAGTCGGATCTTACGATCCGCACTGCGATGCTCGAGGCCCGCTATGTGTGGGGTGATCAGGCCCTGTTCGACGAGGCACGCCAGCGCTTCTGGAAGGACGTTGTGCGAGGGACCGAGCGGCAGTTCGTCGTGGAGAAGCTGGCGGAGCGGGACAGTCGCCACAAGCGCATGGGCGACAGCCGCTACGTCGTCGAACCGAACGTGAAAGAGGGCAAAGGATCCCTGCGCGATCTGCACACGCTGTACTGGATCGGCAAATACATCCACAAAGTGCGTTCACCCGCCGAGCTGGTCGACGTGGGACTTCTCACGCGCAAGGAATACCGCTCCTTCCGCCGTGCCGAGAACTTCTTCTGGGCCGTACGCTGCCATCTGCACACGATCACAAGGCGGGCCGAGGACCGGCTGACTTTCGACCTTCAGCGCGAAGTCGCCGCACGGATGAACTATGCCGATCGCCCAGGCAAAAGCGCGGTAGAGCGGTTCATGCAGTACTTCTTCCTCCAGGCCAAAGTGGTGGGGAGCCTGACCGGGGTCTTCCTGTCACAACTGGACGACCAGTTCGCGCAGCGCCCGGTGCGCGGCCTGCTCGCCACCTTCCGCGCCAAGGAGCGCACCGTGAAGGGCTACAAGGTGTTCGGAGGACGCATCCGCGCGCCCTCGGAGACCTGGTTCAGCGAGGACCCGGTACGGCTCCTGGACGTGTTCGTCGTTGCCGATCGCGAGGGCTTGGAAATTCACCCCGGAACGCTGCGCCTGATTGCGCGCGATGCAGTGCTGATCCGCGATGAACTGCGCAATGACCCACGTGCCAACGCATTGTTCCTGGAGTTGCTGACAAGCCGGCGCGATCCCGAGAAAACTCTGCGCGCCTTCAACGAAGCTGGGGTCTTTGGGCGCTTTGTGACAGAGTTCGGGCGGGTTAACGCTCAGATGCAGTTCGACATGTATCATCATTACACCGTCGATGAGCACACGATCCGCGCCATCGGCTTGCTCGCCCGGTTCGAGCGCGGCGAACTGCACGACGAGCATCCGCTGGCACACGACATCATCAGAAAGGTTCGATCCCGGCGCGCGCTCTACGTCGCGGTGCTGTTGCACGACATTGCGAAGGGCCGGGGTGGCGATCACTCGGTACTGGGTGCCGAGATTGCGCTGAAACTCTGCCCTCGTCTGGGGTTGCACGAGGAGGAGACCGAACTGGTCAGCTGGCTGGTCCGCTACCACCTGATCATGAGTGCGACTGCCTTCAAGCGCGATCTGTCCGACGCGAAGACCATCGATGACTTCGTTGGGCAGGTACAGTTCATCGATCGGCTCCGGCAGCTCACTTTGCTGACCATCGTCGATATACGAGCGGTCGGTCCCGGCACATGGAACAGCTGGAAACGTCAGCTGATCGGTAATCTGTACGGTGCAGCCGAAGAGCGCCTTCGTCTTGGCCATGCCGAGTACGGACGCGAGAAGCGCATCGCGGCGAAGCGTGCTGCTGTGGAAGCACAGCTTGGCGACGACAGCACGCTGCTGGACGCGACCGGCGACTTGTTTACGGACGCCTACTGGATTGCCGAACCTGAAGACGTCATTGCAAAAAACCTCGCGCAATACCACGGATCAAGCGACGAACCGCTCTCGATCCAGACCGAGTATTACCCTGCGCGCGGCGCCACACTGGTGACGGTCATCGCGGCCGACCACCCCGGCCTGTTCTACCGGATTGCCGGCGGCATCCATCTCGCTGGCGGCAACATCATCGATGCGCGCATCCACACGACACGCACGGGCCGGGCCGTCGATAACTTCCTGATCCAGGATCCGCTGGGCCGCCCCTTCCAGGAGGACGCACAGCTGGAACGCTTGCGTGTCTCGATCGAGAACGCACTTGCAAATCGTGTGGAGCTGCTACCCCAGTTGCATGCCCGGCCAGACGCGCGCCTTCGTGCCGACGCGTTCGATGTCCGCCCGCGCGTACTCGTGGACAACAAGGCGTCAAACCGCTTCACCGTTATCGAGGTCAACGCCCGCGACCGTCCGGCGCTGCTGAACCGGCTTGCACACACCCTTTTCGACGCACGCCTGATGGTCCATTCGGCCCATATCGCGACATATGGGGAGCGTGCGGCGGACACCTTCTATGTCACCGATCTTCTCGGCGATAAGCTGCAGTCGCAAGCACGCATCAAAAGCCTTGAGAAACGCCTGCTCGAGGCAGCAAGCGAAGCGACGGGAGAAGCGGTGGCCGCCTGAGAGGCAGTTGCTTGGCCGCACTTGCACTTGGGCCCGCCCGTGGCATGCTTTGATGCACCGCACAAAGGAGCGAGGCGGTTGGATCTGGCATGATGGGAAATCGCACATGAAGCTGGCAGGCAAAAGCTGTGTTGTCACAGGCTCGGCGAGCGGGATCGGCTATGCGATCGCCCGGCGCTTCGCTGCAGCGGGCGGCAAGGTCGCAATCGCGGACCTCGATCTGGACGCAGCACGGAGGGCTGCCGACGGCATCGCCGCGAGTTGCGGCACCGAGACTTTGGCGCTGGCAATGGACGTCAGCAATGAGGATCAGGTCAATGCGGGCATCGGGCATGTCGTCGAGCACTGGGGTGGTGTCGACGTGCTCGTGTCGAACGCTGGTATCCAGATCGTCAATCCGGTTGAGCAGTTTGCATTTTCGGACTGGAAGAAGATGCTCGCCATTCACCTCGACGGTGCATTTCTCACCTCCAAGGCCTGTCTTCCGCACATGTATGCCAAGGGCGCCGGCTCAATCATCTTCATGGGTTCGGTCCACTCCAAGGAGGCGAGCTCGCTGAAGAGCGCCTACGTAACAGCCAAGCACGGCCTTCTCGGTCTTGCGCGCGTCATCGCCAAGGAAGGGGGAGGCAAAGGCGTGCGGACCAACGTCATCTGCCCCGGCTTTGTACGCACGCCCCTCGTAGACAAGCAGATCCCCGAGCAGGCCAAGGAACTGGGCATCTCCGAGGAGGAGGTGGTCAGGAACGTCATGCTGGGGAAGACGGTCGATGGCGAGTTCACGACGGTGGAGGACATAGCCGAAGTTGCCCTGTTCTTCGCCGCTTTCGAAAGCAATGCGCTGAACGGGCAATCGCTTGTCGCAAGCCATGGCTGGTTCATGGAGTGATAGGCGACTAGAAGCGCGCGAATGTCCCGGCTGCTCCTTTTCAACAAGCCCTTCGGCGTCCTCAGTCAGTTCACCGACCGGGGAACGGAGACCGCGCGCGCTACGCTGTCTGACTACATCGACCTGCCAGGTGTCTATCCCGCCGGACGGCTGGATCGGGACAGCGAGGGCCTTCTGCTTCTTACCGATGACGGGCAGTTACAGGCGCGTATTGCCGACCCGCGTTACAAGCTTCCAAAGACATACCTAGTCCAGGTGGAAGGCGAGCCGGGGGAAGAGGCGCTGCAAGCCTTACGCCGAGGCCTTATGCTCAAGGACGGGATGACCAGCCCCGCACAGGCCGCCGCCATTTCACCTCCAGACCTTTGGCCTCGCGATCCGCCGGTCCGCTTTCGGAAGTCGATTCCCGACCGATGGCTCCGCATCGCGATCCGCGAAGGCCGCAACCGGCAGGTCCGCCGCATGACTGCAGCGGTCGGGCACCCCACCCTGCGCCTTGTGCGAGAGAGTGTCGGCCCGTGGTCGCTGGATCAACTGCAGCCAGGTGAATGGCGCGAAGTCACTGCCTGATCCAGCACTCTACCTCTTCAACCTCAGGTCGGGATGCTGGCGGCCCGCAATCGCTCCACTGCGGCAGCTTGTCCGATCAACGGCAGCAGTGCCGCCATGTCCGGACCATGGTCCATGCCGGTGAGAGCCAAGCGGAGCGGGAGGAAGAGAGCCTTGCCCTTCCTTCCAGTCCGCGCCTTCAACTCGCTCGTCAGCATCTGCCACGGGCTCTCTTGCCAGGCGCTTTCGTCCAGCACCTGCGCCGCTTCGGCAACATAGCCCCGGTCCTCGTCTGAAAGAGCGGGAGCCGGCACCGGGCCAGTTACCACGCGCCACCAATCCGCTGCCTCACCAACATGCGAAAGGTTGGGCCTGATGGCTTCCCAGGCCGCTGCGTCCATCCCTTCGGGAAGGCGGTCAGAGACGGCAGCGTAAGGAAGGTCATGCACCACGGCCGCATTGACTCGCTCCAGTTCGGCCTCGTCGAACCGTGCTGGCGCACGCCCGAAGTGCGAGAGGTCAAATGAGGCAGCGAGCGCATCCGCGTCGAGAGAAGGATCGACCGGATCGCTCGTCCCCAACCGCGCGAGCAGCGCCACCAAAGCTGCCGGCTCGATGCCAGCATCGCGGAACTGCGCGACGCCGATGGATCCGAGCCGCTTGGACAGCTTGCCTTCCGTGCCGGTGAGCAGCGCTTCATGCGCAAAGCGAGGCGCGGTTGCACCCAGTGCCTCGAACATCTGCACTTGCGCGGCCGTATTCGATACGTGATCTTCGCCCCGCAGAACATCGGTGACGCCCATCGCCACATCGTCGATCGCGCTCGGCAGCATGTACAGCCACGAGCCGTCAGCGCGCCGAACCACAGGATCCGACATCTGCGCGGGGTCGAAGCGCTGGGGGCCGCGTACACCGTCGTCCCATTCGATGGGCCGCTCCCGATCCAACAGGAAGCGCCAATGGGGTTGCTCGCCCGCAGCGATACGACGCATCCGTTCCATCTCCGGGATGGCAAGAGCCGCCCTGTCATATACCGGCGGCAGTCCGCGTCCGAGCAGGACCTTGCGTTTCAGCTCAAGCTCTTGCGGTGTTTCCCAGCAGGGGTAGACTCGCTCGGCATCGGCCAGGCGTGCAAATGCTTCCTCATAGATAGCGAAGCGGGCAGATTGGCGCTCTTCGCCCTCAGGCTCTATGCCCAGCCACGCCAGGTCGGCCTTGATCGCGTGAACGTATTCCTCCCGGCTGCGCTCCGCGTCCGTATCGTCAATGCGCAGCAGGAAGCGCCCGCCATGATGTTTGGCCAGAAGCCAATTATGCAAGGCGGTGCGGACATTGCCGACATGCAGATGCCCGGTAGGCGAAGGCGCGAAGCGAGTGACGACGGTCATGTGGCGCCGATTACGGCGCGCGGGAGATCAGGTCAATTTAAGCCGAGACGGCCCGCGGCTGATCACGTCGAAATGCGCAGATATCCAACGATTCGTGAACCGAAATGCTGATCGTAGTAGGGCGAGAGACGGTCCACCTCATTCTTGCCGATAGACGTATCAGAGTATCGCACGCCGACTGACAAGAGCGCACGCGACCGTTCGATTCCCAGATGATAGTCGGTATAGGTTCCGCCGGGACGAAGACGGGCCGACCGCGCATCGTCTCGCGATGACCCACTGGTGCGACCAACGCCACCGTAAAGGGTGAAAGGCAGCCCGGGAATGCCGGCCGATGCACTGGCATCGACATGAAGGTTGTGTCCGCCGATCGAGTCCTGTGACGGCGCGAAGTCCGCGCCGAGCACAAGCTGCACGGGTCCTATCGTGCGCGCCACTTCGCCGGTAATCTCGGCATAAGTCATGCCCGAGCGGCCGATGAACACGTTCCCGCGCGCACCTGCACTCAATGCAAAGCCGCCAGTATAGACGGTGTAGCGGGGCGCGATCGTCAGCGCGACATCCGCCCCGCCATGCCGGGCGCTATCCCGCAAGGTGGCGGCACCCAGATCAAAGGCCAGTGCATCACCCGACGGGACCGTCGCGAAGACCGAAAGGGCAGGCTTGCCGTCACTCCAGCTCAAGCCCCGCTCGCGCCGATCGGTCTCCGCTTCGAGGGATACGCTTGCACTTGCTACCGGCTGGGCCTGCGCGCCGACCGTGAAAAGGGCGCCACATGCGGCGATCGTCCAGCAACAAACTCGCGTATTCATCGTCCGGTTCTATACTCTCAATTTGCAGCGAAATGGTGGGCGGAATCGATCGCCGCCAACGCTGCGCGTGAATCGCCAGCGGCAGTGCTCGCGAGGTGCGCGTTTATCGCGCTAGTCTTGTTCTCTACAAGACGAGCCGCTTCGCCATCGCGGCCGCGGCAGTGGCCGGGCAGGCTGCTCGTGAAGCTCTCGTCCTCAGGCAACATGGACTTGAGTTCGTGCCCACCTGTGGCCGAAGCGATAACGCGTTCTACGGCGACATTTGCGGTGATCAGGCAGCGCTGGCTGCTCGAACGGGTGGGCGCCGACATGCCAATCGTGCGCATCTGCGTCTCGACCTGGGCGCGATAATCCACCCGATAGGTGCTGCCGCGATGATCCATGTGAACCGTGTGGACAGGATTGGCGCCAAGCGTTGCTGCTGCGGCAGCGGCAAGGGCAAGCAGGCTCATTATGATCTCTCCATTCGCGTTTCTGCTTAAATATTAAGCACACTCTGCACAATCTTTGTGCAGACGCGAACTAAGGTCTGGATGCTTCCCATTTATTGCTGGGATGTAGGCTTGTCTGTCTTGAGCGGCACCAACCGCCCTTTGGCCTGCTGCGCCCGCTGATGCACGCCCGAAAGATGCCGAAAGCTTAGCCCGGCCCAGAACGCATCTGACTAGGGCACAAAAAAACCTCCAGGAGGAGGTCAGCCGGCACGGCGCGGCACTACAGAACCTGAAGGCTTGCAAGTACGATCGGGGGCCGGTGCGCGAAAATCGCGCACCCGGCCCCCGGCCGGATTACATCGCCGCTTCGGTGGCCGCTTCCGTGGCCATGCCGTCTTCGGCCATCATGGCGTCGGTTGCCATCGGGTCAACAGCCAGAGTTTCCTCAGGCATGGTCTCTACGGTGTCGGTGGCGACCTCTTCAGTCGGCGTTTCCGAGCTACCGCAAGCGGCGAGAGCCAGAGCGGCAGCCGACGCGAAAGCGGCGTAAGCAATCTTCTTCATGCGAATCCCCTTGCATTGTTTGGCGCAGGCGCCAACGCTTGCAGGCAAGCCTGCGGGGCATTGTGTAGACGAGTGCATGATGCAACGCAAACGGGAATAATCCGGCTGCTCCAGCCGCCCCTGCAGCACCCTTGCCGTCATATAAAGATTTCTTTATATGCGCGGCGAAATGCGACTTGAACCGCTTCTCAAGGCCCTTGCCGACCCCACGCGCCTGCGGATCATGCGCCTGCTTGCGCATATGGAGCTGGCTGTTGGCGAACTCGCGCAAGTGCTCGGGCAGAGCCAGCCGCGCGTTTCACGCCACGTGCGTATCCTGTGCGCGGCCGGCCTTGCGGAAAGGCGCAAGGAGGGCAGCTGGGTGTTTCTTCGCGCCGCCATCACCGAGACGGGTACGCCTCCGCTTGGGGCGGCCACGGCGCGGCTGCTATCCGTTTCGGAACGCGACGATGCCGCCTTCGCCATGCAGTGCGAGGAGGACCGCCGCCACCTCGCAGCGATCCGGGCGACGCGGCAGGCCAGCGCTGAGGCATACTTCGCGCGGCATGCCCGCGAATGGGACACTCTGCGTTCTCTCCACAGCCCCGATGCGGCGGTTGAGGACATGCTTCAGTCCGTACTGTGCGATCAGTCGCTCGGCATTCTTCTGGATGTTGGTACCGGGACGGGTCGAATGGCGGAGCTCTTTGCACCAAGGGCTGCGCGCATCACCGCCCTGGACAAGAGTCCGGAGATGCTTCGCGTCGCACGCTCGCGGCTCGACAAGATGCCTTCGGGAGCGGTGGATCTGGTGCAGGGTGATTTCACTGCACTGCCCTTCGATGAGGACACATTCGACACGGTGCTTTTCCACCAGGTGCTTCATTACGCCCAGAACCCCGCGGCGGTCCTTGCTGAAGCAGCGCGAGTGACCCGCCCCGGCGGCCGGGTGGCGATCGCGGATTTCGCGGCGCATGACCGCGAAGAGTTGCGAGAGCGCCACGCGCACGCCCGCCTGGGCTTCACTGACGAGCAGATGGCCGGCTTTCTTGCCGGCGCCGGCTTTGCCGGTGAAGCAATGCGCGAAGTGGCAGGACAACCCCTTACTGTGAAGATCTGGACCGCCCGCAAGGACGCCGCGCCCAAGGCAGCCGGCAGCGCGCTGCTCCAGCGGGAAGAGAGATGATGACCAGCGTGATAGAGCCAAAGACATCGCAGAACGCAGAGCTTGGGCAAAACGCCGAGCTTGGACAGAACGCCGCGTCTGGCGCCTGCCCTTACGCAGAGCTTCCAGGCGATATTGGCGTGTCCTTCGAATTTTTTCCGCCCAAGACGGAAAAGATGGACGCGCAGCTGTGGCAGGCGATCGGCGATCTCGCGCCCCTCTCGCCGAGCTTCGTCTCCGTCACCTACGGGGCGGGAGGCAGCACGCGGGAGCGCACGCACGCCACAGTAGCACGGATCGTTCGTGAGACGAGCCTGAAGCCCGCTGCGCATCTTACCTGTGTCGCCGCGAGCAAGGCGGAGATCGCCGAGATTGCGGATCAGTACTGGCGGGCTGGTGTGCGCCACATCGTCGCGCTCCGGGGCGATCCACCACCGGCTGATGGCGGGCGCTTCGTCCCGCATCCGGAGGGCTATGGCAGCGCCGCCGAACTGGTCGCCGGTCTTAAAAGCCAGCACGACTTCGAGATTTCGGTAGCCGCCTACCCTGAGGTCCACCCCGAAGCTCTGAGCGCGGACGATGACCTGGACAATCTGAAGCGTAAGCTAGATGCCGGGGCAAACCGGGCGATCACGCAGTTCTTCTATTCAACGGACGCCTACTTCCGCTTCCTCGACAAGGCTCTGGCCGCTGGCATCGAGACCCCGATCCTGCCCGGCATCATGCCTGTGACGAACTTCGCGGCGATCCGCCGCATGTCCGGCAATACCGAGATCCCGAGCTGGCTGGAGACCATGTTCGAGGGGCTCGACGAGCGTCCGGGCCCCCGCGCGCTGGTGGCAGCCGTGGCCGCCGCGGACATGTGCCGCCGCCTGTACGAAGGCGGTGTGCGCGACTTCCACTTCTACACACTGAACCGGGCAGAACAGGCCTACGCCATCTGCCAGTTGTTGGGCCTGCGCCCCAAGGAGACCCAGCCATGACCGCCCGCGAAACGTTCCTGGCCGAGGCAGCCAAGCGCATCCTCATCACCGATGGCGCGTTCGGCACCGAGATCCAGAACTGGAAGCTGTCCGAAGCTGACTATGCCGGGAGCCTTGGCCTCTCGCACGATCAGAAGGGCAACAACGATATTCTGGCCCTCACCAAGCCGGAGGTGCCGGAATCGATTCACCGCGCTTACTTCGAGGCGGGTGCGGACATCGCCGAGACAAATACCTTCAGTGCAAACCGGATCAGCCAGGCAGACTACGGCGCAGAGCATCTCGTACGCGAGATCAACGTCGAGAGCGCGCGTCTGGCGCGTCGCCTCGCCGATGAGTTCGCAGCCAAGGATGGCCGCCCTCGCTTCGTCGCCGGCGCTATCGGACCGACCAACAAGACGCTCTCGCTCAGCCCGGACGTCAACGATCCAGGTTATCGCGAGATCGAGTGGGATGCGCTGGTCGATGTCTATCTGGAGCAGGCCCGCGCCCTGGTGGAAGGCGGGGCCGACTTCATCCTGATCGAGACGGTGTTCGACACTCTCAATGCCAAGGCGGGCATCATGGCCGTGCGCAAGCTGGAGGCAGAGCTCGGTCGCGAAGTGCCGATCATGCTTTCGATGACACTGACCGACCTATCCGGCCGGAACCTGTCGGGCCACACCGTCGAGGCGTTCTGGCACGCGGTACGCCACGCCAGACCCCTGACGATCGGCCTGAACTGCTCGTTCGGCGCGACGCAGCTTCGCCCTCACGTCAAGACCCTCGCCGAGAACGCCGACACGCTCATCATGATCTACCCCAACGCGGGGCTGCCCAACGAACTGGGCGCCTACGACGAAATGCCTGAGACGACGGCCGGATTCGTGAAGGAATGGGCCATCGCGGGCCAGGTCAATGTGCTGGGCGGCTGCTGCGGCTCGACACCGGCGCACATCGCGGCGATGGCGAAGGCGGTGCAAGGCCTTCCGGCGCGGCAACTGCCAAGTCTCGCGCCGGTAACACGCCTTGCAGGCCTAGAGCCATTCACCATGGCCGCCTGACATGTACGCACCTGTGGAGTGGTCGATCCGCGCCGCCGGGTGCGAAGATGTGGACGCACTCGCGCTTGTCGCGAGTGCGACCTTTCTCGACGCCTATGCAGGCGCGATCGACGGCGCAGCGCTCATCGAGCATTGTCTGCACCAGCACTCCGCCGACGCTTACCGCGCGCTGCTGGACCAAGGCGCGAGAGCGTGGCTGGTCAGCATGGAGCCGGGAGGAGCACCCATCGGATACGCACTCGCGTGTGAATCCGATCTGGAGCAGGCCCGGCCCGGCGACTGGGAGCTGAAGAGGATCTATCTTCTTTCCCGTTTTCACGGCACCGGCATTTCGGCTGCCCTGCTGCGAGCGGTGATTGATGGCGCGCAAGGCCGGCCCCGCTTGCTGCTCGGCGTGAAGAAAGACAACCACCGGGCTCTGCGCTTTTACCGCAAGCACGGCTTTATCGAAGCGGGTGCCCGCACGTTCCAGGTCGGCGCCCAGCGTTTCGACGACTTCGTGCTCGCCCGTCCCCTGATCCCCGCAACATCGGAAACCTGATGACCACCCCTGCCTCTTCCCGCTTCGTCAATATCGGCGAGCGCACCAACGTCACCGGCTCGGCGAAGTTCAAGAAGCTGATCATGGCGGGTGACTATCCTGCCGCCGTCGAAGTCGCGCGCCAGCAGGTCGAGAACGGCGCGCAGGTGATCGACGTTAACATGGACGAGGGTCTGCTCGACGCTGTCGAGGCGATGACCACGTACCTCAAGCTGATCGCTGCCGAGCCGGACATCGCGCGGGTGCCGATCATGATCGACAGCTCCAAGTGGGAGGTGATCGAGGCGGGCCTGAAGTGCGTATCGGGCAAGCCGATCGTAAACTCCATCAGCATGAAGGAGGGCGAGGGACCGTTCCTGGATGCTGCTCGCAAGTGCATGGACTACGGCGCCGCCGTCGTGGTGATGGCCTTCGACGAAGTCGGGCAGGCCGACACCAAGGAGCGCAAGGTCGAGATCTGCGAGCGCGCTTACAAGCTGCTTACCGGCATCGGCTTTCCGCCTGAGGACATCATCTTCGACCCCAACGTCTTCGCGGTCGCTACGGGCATCGAAGAGCACAACAACTACGGTGTCGATTTCATAGAGGCGGTGCAGGAGATACGCGCGCGGTGTCCGCACGTGCACTTCTCGGGCGGCCTGTCCAACCTGTCGTTCTCGTTCCGCGGCAACGAGCCGGTGCGCCGGGCGATGCACTCGATCTTCCTCTACCACGCCATCCCCGCCGGCCTCGACATGGCTATCGTCAACGCCGGCCAGCTCGACGTCTACGACCAGATCGACCCCGAACTGCGCGAGGCTTGCGAGGACGTGATCCTCAATCGTCCCGCGAGGAACCCCGACGAGACTCCGACGGAGCGCCTTGTCGCGCTGGCCGAGAAGTTCCGCGGCAAGGACACCGTTGCCGAGAAGGCGGCCGAAGAATGGCGCGGCTGGGAGGTTCACAAGCGGATCGAGCACGCACTGGTGAAAGGTCTCGACGCGTACATCGTCGAGGATACGGAAGAGATGCGCGCCGCGACGGCAGCGGCGGGCGGACGCCCGATCGAGGTTATCGAAGGCCCGCTGATGGATGGCATGAACGTCGTCGGCGACCTGTTCGGCTCGGGCAAGATGTTCCTGCCCCAGGTGGTGAAGTCCGCGCGGGTGATGAAGAAGGCCGTGGCCCACCTCATCCCCTACATCGAAGCGGAAAAGCAGCCCGGCGCGAAGGCTAAAGGCCGGATCATCATGGCGACGGTCAAGGGCGACGTCCACGATATCGGCAAGAACATCGTCGGCGTTGTCTTGCAGTGCAATGGCTACGAGGTGATCGACCTTGGCGTCATGGTGCCCTGGACAAAGATCCTGGAGGCGGCGAACGAGAACGACGCCGACATCATCGGCTTGTCCGGCCTCATCACCCCTTCCCTCGACGAGATGGTCACCGTCGCCGAGGAAATGCAACGCGCTGACATGAACATTCCGCTCCTGATCGGTGGCGCCACCACCAGCAAGGTGCACACCGCGCTCCGGATCGACCCGGCCTATGCGGGCCCGGTGATCCATGTGCTCGACGCCAGCCGTGCGGTCGGCGTCGCATCGCAGCTGCTTTCGGACACGCAGCGCGACGATTTCGTCTCGAACACGGCGATCGACTATGGACGGGTGCGCGAGGCACGCGAGGGGAAGGGCCAGAGCGAACTGCTGCCGCTCGACGACGCACGCGCCAACGCCTTCCCCGCCGATTTTGCCTTGAAGCCTCCCGCACCCGCACAACCCGGTCTGCACGTGTTCGAGGACTGGGACCTGACCGACCTGGTCGAGATATTCGACTGGACGCCGTTCTTCCGCGCCTGGGAACTGGCGGGCACCTACCCCGCGATCCTCACCGACGATGTCGTAGGCGAAAGCGCGACCAGCCTGTTCGCCGATGCGAAGGCGATGCTGGAGAAGATCGTCAGCGAAAAGTGGCTGACGGCCAAGGGTGTCTGCGGCTTCTGGGAATGCCGCCGCGATGGCGATGACATCGTCCTCGCGGACAATGAGACCCGCCTTCCCTTCCTGCGCCAGCAGTTCAAGAAATCCCGCTCGCGCGCGAACTTTTGCCTGGCGGACTTCATCGATCCTGCCGGAGACTGGCTCGGCGGCTTCGCAGTCGGAATTCACGGCATCGAGCCGCACCTCGCTCGCTTCCAGGCTGCCCATGACGACTACTCTGACATCCTGCTGAAGGCTCTGGCTGACCGCTTTGCGGAAGCCTTCGCTGAGCGCCTGCACCAGCATGTGCGTACGACGCTGTGGGGCTATGCGCCGGGTGAGCAGTTGACCAATGAGGCCCTGATTCGCGAAGAATACCGCGGCATCCGCCCCGCGCCCGGCTATCCGGCCTGCCCGGACCATTCGTTGAAGCCCATCCTGTTCGACCTGCTCAAGGCTCAGGAGAACGCGGGCATCACCCTGACCGAAAGCCAGGCGATGCTGCCAACCTCTGCCGTCTCGGGCTTCTATTTCGCGCATCCCGAAAGCCAGTATTTCGGCGTCGCCCGGATTGGCCGAGACCAACTGGAGGACTATGCCGCGAGACGCGGTGCCGACTTGCAAACGGCAGAACGCTGGCTGCGCCCGAACCTGGACTGATGACCGGGGCGAGCGCGCGCATTGTCGGTCGGGAGGTGGTGTTCCAGGGCTGGTACACCTTCATGCGCCTGCGCGTGGAAATGCCCGACGGCCTGGTCGCCGATCGCGAACTCCTGCATCGCGATTCCGCCTGCGCCGTTCTTCCCTACGACCCGGCGCGCCGGGTTGTTATGCTGATCACGCAGCCGCGACCCGGCGCCTTGTTCCATGGCGAACCAAGCCCGTACGAAGCCATCGCCGGCAGTCTCGACGGCATCGATCCTGCGAGCCGGATTGCGGCCGAGGCGATGGAGGAAGGCGGGCTGCGGGTCCACGCCCTGGAGCCGGTGGTGAACATGTGGTCGATGGTCCCGGTCTCCACCGAGCGTGTGCAACTCTATCTGGCGCAGTACCGGGTTGAGGATCGGATCGGCGAAGGAGGGGGCAACGCAAACGAACATGAGAACATCATGGTCCACGAGATCGCCCTCGACGAACTGCGCGACCTCGCACTCTCCGGCCGCCTGACCGACGCGAAGACGCTTATCCTTGCCCAGGCACTCCTGCTGAAGCACCCGGAACTCTGGTAAACCGCGCCACCCGGTTACACGCCGGGTCAGCCGTGCTAGGCAAGCCGAGCCAATGCTTGATACCGCCTTCCCCGACGCCCGCACCGCTCTTCACGATACCTTCGGGTTCTCGGCATTCCGTGGCGTGCAGGAGCAAGTCGTGGCGCGCGTGCTTCACGGACAGTCCACTCTCGCGGTAATGCCGACGGGCGCGGGCAAGTCGCTGACCTATCAACTCCCGGCAGTCATGTTGCGCGGCACGTGCATCGTCGTTTCGCCGTTGATCGCACTGATGCACGATCAGCTGCGCAGCGCATCTGCCAACGGTATCCGCGCAGCCACGCTCACCAGCGCTGACAGTGACCGCATGGCGACCATGGACGCCTTCCGGGCGGGCGAACTGGACTTGCTCTACATCGCGCCTGAACGCGCCAGCCAGCCACACTTCCGCGAACTGCTCTCCAGTGCTCCGATCGCCCTCTTCGCTATCGATGAGGCGCACTGCGTGTCCGAGTGGGGCCACGACTTCCGGCCCGATTACCGTCTGCTTCGCCCGCTGCTCGACGCCTTCCCCGACGTTCCGCGCCTTGCTCTTACGGCCACGGCGGACCGGCATACGCGGGCCGACATCCTGAGCCAGCTTGGCATTCCCGAAGACGGGCTGATCGTCGCGGGTTTCGACCGTCCCAACATCCGCTACGCTATTCGCCCGCGCGACAACGCCTTGCGCCAGCTCAAGGGCATTCTCCAGGAACACCCCGGACCGGGTGTCATCTACGCGCCCACGCGAGCCAAGGTGGAGCAGCTTGCCGAGGCGCTCGCCGCCACCGGTCGCAGGGTGCTCCCTTATCATGCGGGGCTCGACCCGGCGGTGCGCGCGCGCAACCAGGCTGCATTCGTCGCGTCTGAAGACATGGTGATGGTGGCGACGGTCGCATTCGGGATGGGCATCGACAAGCCCGACGTGCGCTTTGTGGCGCATGCCGGCGTCCCCAAGTCCATCGAGGCCTACTATCAGGAGACCGGACGCGCTGGGCGTGATGGAGACCCGTCAATGGCTGTCATGCTGTGGGGGGCCGATGACTTCGCGCGCGCCCGG
Organism: Novosphingobium rhizovicinum; assembly: GCF_040813635.1. NCBI lineage: Bacteria > Pseudomonadati > Pseudomonadota > Alphaproteobacteria > Sphingomonadales > Sphingomonadaceae > Novosphingobium > Novosphingobium rhizovicinum. The sequence goes on from NZ_JBFNXR010000044.1 coordinate 39,920, forward strand.
CAGCGCCTGACGGAGGTAGACGAACATCGCCGCGCCTCGGAGCGCCAGCGCCTCGATGCCCTCGCCGCTCTCGTCGAAACTGCGCAGTGCCGCCGTGCAATCCTGCTTCGGCACTTCGGTGAGCATCCGCCGGAGACTTGCGGCAACTGCGATAACTGCCTGGAGCCGGTGGCGGTCACCGACGCGACCGAAGTGGCCCGCAAGCTGCTCTCCGCCGTCTATCGCACCGGCCAGAGCTTCGGCTTGGGCTACATCGAGAAAGTGCTCACGGGACAGAGCGACGACCGCATCCTGCAACGTGGGCATGATAGCCTTTCAGTGTTCGGCATTGTCGGGCCTGAGGAGGCTGCGCTGCTGAAGCCGGTGGCTCGCGCCTTGCAAGCACGCGGCTCGCTATTGCCGACGGAGCACGGCGGCCTCGCGCTTGGCGGGAATGCGCGCGAAATCCTGAAGGGACAAGCTGCGGTAGAGATCACGATCCCGCCGCCACGCGAGCGTCGACGCAAACAGCGCGACAGCATGCGCACAAACCCTGCCGACAACCCGCTGTTCGAGGCACTCCGCAATACAAGGCGCGAGCTGGCCCAGAACCAAGGTGTGCCGCCCTACGTGATCTTCCATGACGTAACCTTGCGTGAAATGGCCGCAGCGCGCCCCTCTTCACTTGCTGAGATGGGACGCGTTTCGGGGATCGGCGCACGAAAGCTTGAGGCATATGGCGATGCCTTCCTGACGGTAATCCGGCAGTTCTGAATCTCCCCGTCCAAGGGGCTCATGCATGAAATATCGGCTCCGCGCAGCGATCGGGTGAACTGCCCTTTCGGGCAGGGTCTCGGCCGCTAAAATTCCCCGGGCGGTCGCGCCGGTCGACCGCTCCCGCTCCTATAATGTGCAAAGCACCTCAACGCGTTCTCTGCGTCTGGATGCGTTGGGCAGCGCCAAGAACCAATGCTCCGTCTCCACAGGCAGCGGGAACGGAACACCGCATATCTGGAAGCCCAATGACCATTCGACAAAAACTCCTAGGTTGTCTCGCCCTCTTCGCTCTGGCCACCATGTTGCTTGTGGGCGCCTCCTACTGGTCGGGAAACCACAGTCGCGGTGCCCTGAAGACCGTGCTCGCCGACCGCGTGGTGCCGCTTAGGGATCTCAAGATCGTGGCAGACAGCTATGCGGTGGATATCGTCGATTCCGCGCACAAGGCCCGCAACGGGAACCTGTCCTTTGCCGAGGCGGCAAAACAGGTCCGAGAGGGAGAGAGCGCAGCCGACGCAGCCTGGGCGCGCTACAGTGCCACCAAGATCGAAGGGGAAGAGCAGGCGCTTGCTTCGGAGGCAACCCGTCGCATGCAAGTCTCGGGCGCAAGCGTCGAGCGGCTACTGAGCATCCTTGAGGCCGGCGACCGCGAGGCGCTCGATCGGTTCGTAGCCAGTGAACTGTATCAGACCATCGATCCCCTGTCGGAAACGATGAGCAAGCTCACCCAGATCCAGATCGAGGTCGCTTCAACGGATACTTCGGCAGCGCTGGAGACGGCAGGCGCCGCGATGATCCTGATGTTTGTCCTGGCACTTGCAGCTGCGGTGGTTCTCGGCTTTTCCTTCTTCACCATCACTCGCAAAGTCATCAGCCCGATTCAGAACCTGTCGCTTGTCATCAGCGGACTTGCCCGCTCCTCAGGAGAAGCCAAGCTTCCCAATCTCGACCAGAAGGACGAAATCGGCGACATCACCCGAGCGGTGGATTCTTTCCTCAGCGCGGCCGTGGCGAAGGAGCGCGAGCGTGCGGCTGCAGAGGCAGCGGAGCAGCAGATCGTCACAGGCGCCCTGCGCGACAGCCTTTCTGCCCTGCGCTCAGGCGACCTGACATCTCCGATCAAGGCCGATTTCCCGCCAGCCTACGCAGAGCTGAAAACCAACTTCAACCTGGCACTGGAATCGCTGCGAGAGCTGATCGGCTCTGTGATCGAGAGCTCGCACAGCCTTCGCACCGGGTCGAACGAGATCGCGCAGGCTTCGGAAGATCTGGCCCGCCGGACCGAGAGCAATGCGGCCAGCCTGGAGGAGACCTCGGCTGCGCTGACGCAGATCGATGGCCGCATCAAGGCGACCGCCGAAGCGGCCAGCCGCACTGTGACGCGTGCGGACGAGGCGATCAGCACCGTCTCGGGCGGCCGGGGCGTGGCTGACGAAGCCGTGCGCGCCATGAGCCGTGTTCGCGAAAGCGCCAAGGGCATCGACGAGGTCATCGAGGGTGTCGACAAGATCGCGTTCCAGACCCGGGTTCTGGCCATGAATGCTGCCGTGGAGGCAGGCCGTGCAGGCGATGCGGGCCGTGGTTTCGCTGTCGTGGCCGATCTGGTCAGCGCGCTTGCAATGCGCGCCGAAGAGGAAGCCAAGCGCGCCCGTGATCAGCTGACGGTGACGCAGACCGACATTGTCACCGCGGTAGAAGCCGTGCAGCGGGTCGATGGTGCTCTGGCCGGGATTTCAGAAGGCGTGGGCGAAGTGCACCAGCTGCTCGGCGGCATGGCGTCCGACAACCAGGCGCAGGCCTCTGCGATCACCCAGATCAGCGTTGCCGTGAACAACATGGATCAGGCGACGCAGCAGAATGCCGCCATGGTCGAGCAAACGTCGGCCGCAGCGCGCAACCTGAACAGCGAATCCGAAGCGCTCGCCGTCACCGCCGGTCAGTTCCGGATCAGCGATGGCGCACGGTCCGCCAAGGTCGTCGTGAAGTCCGCAACCAGCCTGATGGCTCCGCCCGTCAACGATCTGGCGCCGCCGCC
>NZ_JBFNXR010000045.1:0-7172 GCF_040813635.1 Novosphingobium rhizovicinum
CCACGGCTGCGCCCCAGCGACCAACTGATCGAGCCACTCTCGCGCATCAGCCCCGAGACGCTTCGCCCGACGTACTTCTCGAGCTCAGGCCGCCACGGCACCAGCGTGAAGTCTCGGGCTTTCTCGATCAGCGCGTACTTGCCCGAGGTGAGATCAAGGCTGCGCTTGAAGGTGCCCTCTATCGCCTGGTTCGGCTTGGGCTCGACAAAGTGCAGGCCGAGCTCGCCCGAGAGTTGGCCTGCAACCGCCCTCACCTCGCGTTCTCGCAGCACGTGCAGCAGATTGCGCCGGTAGACAACGTCCTCACCCTGCTCGCTAGCGAGACCCTGCTCGATCAGCCACTGCCGGCGAAGGTCCAGAGCCTTCCGCACCTCGCCACCGTACCCGGTCGGCGCCAGTTCGCTCTTCTCCGGTGCGGTCAGCTCGCGATCGAGCCAGGTCTCCGCTTGGGCATGAACCAGCTTCTCGATCGACACGGGCGAGAGCACCTGGATGCGGTAAGGCTCGGCACGCTGCTTGCCCTGCTCGTACTTCAGCACCGTGTCCAGGTGATCGGGTGCAATGATCCAGGTGCCATTGGGATGCCGCTCCGGCTTACCAGTCGCGCGGCGAATGGCTTCCAAACGCCGTACATGCGCTTCCGCGAAGTCTTCCGTTGCGTTGGCATCGTGCTTCAGGTGAAAGTCGACATCGTACTTGCCCCCGCGGGCGGCTGCGACCGCGACGATCGTGCGGTCAGCGGTGCGCACATCCACTTGCTTGGGATCGAGCCGCACCGTGGCTCCATTGGGGAGTGTCTGCTGGGTGGTGCCGATGTCGAGGTAGTGGCTGCGCCCGTCGATACCGTCGACCACCAGGTAGCGCCGTTCGTGATCCTCGTCGGCAGCCCCGCGGCCCATTACCTTGCCGATAACAGGCCCGGAGGGCAGCTCCGGGACAGGTGCGCGGACCTTGGCCGGCTCATGCACCACAAGGCGCTGGGCCGGCTGTTCGATAGCGCGCTTCCCGCTCCTGACCCGATCGAACAGATCTCCGACGAGGTCGAGCTTGAAACGCTGGTGCAGCGTGCGAACGATGTCGCCCCGCCGGCCCATGTCGGACAGGGTCTGCTCGGCGGCAGGATCTATCGTCCATGAAAGCGAGCCACGCTTGCTCGCCAGCTCCATACGCTCAAGCACGCGAGCACGTCCCACGAGCAGCTGCTGGTACTCGGCGTCACCAGCCATCGTCCCTTCTACGCGGGAGAGGTCGACGACGTTGTCCTTCGCTTGGCTGAGCAGATCGCGATCGAGGCGCGTGAGCCGCTCGGCTTCGAGTTCCCGTGACAACTGCTGGCGTACCTCGATCTCGCTCTGCGGGCCCAGGTCGCGCGTCATGATCTCGCTGGCGCGAGCCCGGATGCCATGAGCGATGTAGTCGCCGGCAATGTTGAGTGTCTTGCCGTCCTCGGTTCGCCCTCGCACCAAAACATGGGTGTGCGGGTGGCCTGTGTCGAAGTGATCGACCGCCACCCAGTCGAAGTTGGTGGCAAGATCCTGTTCCATCCTCGCCATGAGGTCGCGCGTGAAGCTCTTCAGATCGGCAAACTCACGTCCGTCCTCGGGCGAGACGATGAAGCGGAACTGGTGACGATCTTCCCGACCGCGCTCGACGAATGCTCTGGCATCCGCTTCGTCGGCAAACGTGGAGTAAAAGCGCGTCGGCTCACCGTCACGCGTGACGCCGTCGCGCTCCAGGTATGTGACATGCCGCGCGACTGCCGTGGCCTTGCCCGCCAGCTTCACCACACGCGCCTTTACCGCGACCCGGCGCGGACGCACCTTGAGCCCCGAGCCGCGGTCGACCGACCAGCCACTCCCGCGCGGCAGGACAGCCGCGATTTTGGCCCCGCGTCCCCGTGCGTTGAAGCGGCCGGAAGTCGGCGCCTGCGCGCCCGCCAGCTTGGGCCCGCCGCCCCGCGGATTGCCGCCTCGCCTGGCGACTTGTTCGAGCACGCGCCCGCGCATGTCGCGCGCGTGTGGAGGCAGTGCGCTATCGCGGCGCGAGCGGCCCACGCGAGGCTCGAAAGGATCGTCGTTCTGCGGCATGACCGAGATATGAGGCGCGGGTCCGGCGCGGCTCAAGTGTCTCGCACCGGAACCCAGCTTTGCTGCGGCCTCTGCCCATCATGGTGCCGGGATTGTCTCCCTGGTGCCGTCCTCGCGAGACAAAACGTCTCGCCAAAAAACGATGTGCAGACAGGCATTTGGCCCGGCAAACGCGACAAAGCGTGCCGGCCTTTATCTTGCATCCCGCCCCTTTCCAGCACCCCTCCCCCAAAACCGCAGCCATCTGTATCTCCCGCTCATCACCGGCACTGTCGTCGCGCATTCCCGAAGTTCCTGATTTGTTCTATTCTACTCATGGATGTGAGTCGCGAAGGAGAGCATGACCATGGCAGTGCGGATCGAGCCGAACACAGACCGGAGCCTTCAACTGACGGGCGATATCGAGACCGTTCTCGATGTGCCCGAGCGCGCCATCAACGACGGCTTTTCGCTCGCGTTCTCCGACGGAACGCTGGTGCATGGGCACTATCCGGAGAGCGCATCCGCGTGCCGTTTTATGCTCGCAGTCGAAGGCGCAGCGCTGGTCCGGATCACCCGCGAAGGAACGCGCGACGTGCTGGAACTGGACTGGAATTTCGACTGGATCACCCTGGCCTGCGGCACCGAGACCGTGCAACCACCCGCCGCTGCAGACGATGACAACGTGCTGCAGCTGACGCTCGATATCGTGGTGGAAGAGACCGCTTGAGGAAGCTTCAGGCAGCCTTGGCGAGAGTCTCGATCCGGCTCTCGCAGGCTTGCCGGACCACGTCCTGCAGCACCGCAACTCGGCTGGCGATCCAGTCGAGCTGCTCGGCAGTGATGACGTACGATCGCGAGTAGCGCGCCTTCACATAGGCGTCGCGCAGGAGCGAATAGCATCGCTTCTGGAAGCGGTTTTCGCGCGGCCAAACCGCCTTCAAGCGCGGCTCCAGTTCCTCCGCCATATCGCGCAGACGGTTGAGGTTGTGCGTCTTGGGCGAGTACAGCGTGCGCACCAGGAAGAGGCAGTGATAGAAGCGCTCAGTGGCTTGGTGGAGGAGGAATGCGGCCTCTTTCGGCCGCCCCATTTCAGTGACTAGGTGCGCAGTTTTCAGGAACGTCTCAGCACTTTCAAACCACTCCTGGAAGTACTCCTTCGTCTCCTGCAGCGCTTGCTCGGGCGATAGCGGCTGCGGCTCAACGAAGGGATAGTGGGCCTCCTCAAACAGCACGATGCCGTCGCGCAGGATGTCGATGAAGAAGTACCGCCCAAGCCGCAGCTTCTCATTCACATCCTCCAGGCTGTGATAGATCAGGCTGACCGGCGTGCGCAGCTGCCTGGCCTCGGACAGCTCGACCAGCAGCCGCCCTTCGGTCTTCTCCCAGAACTCGGCGATGTCGGTGAGATCGTCATGATTGACGACCACCAGCAGGTCATAGTCAGAGAAGTAGCGGCCCACCGGGTCCTCGACCCAGTCTCCGCGCGCATAGCTGCCGAACAGGATGATCTTGAGCAGCTTGGCCTCGCGCAAGTGCGGCTGTGTGCGCCGGGCGGTGGCAAAGGCAAAGCCCTCGCGGATCACCTCGACCACGTGCGCTAGCTCGGCGCGCTTGCCCTGCGGCAGATGATCGAGGCTGGTCTTCATAGCGTCAGAATCGCCCTTCGCACGCCTGCTGCCAAGCGCAAAATGATGCGGCCGATCCCGCGAGGGATCGGCCGCGCCGTGATCACCATCCTTTGCGCTTTTGCCGCCGCACCGAGCGGCCGATCATCTGCAATGCGAGCACCAATTCTCGGCTCGCCGCATCCTCAGAGATACCAAAGTGGGCGGCGATCGCCTGTGGCCGTAGCCCCTCGAAGCGAGCGAGGCGGAACACCTCGTACTGCCGGTCTGGAAGCGAGGCCAGGGCACGCGCCAGCCGCCGCAGGTTGGGATCGGAAATGTCAGGCGAGCAGTTCTTGAGGAACAGCTCGCGCACGTGCTGGTGGAGAAAGGCAAGGTGCCGGATCATGCCTCACCCTCCCCGCTCCTGAGCAGGTAATCGGCCGCCTTGCTCGCTGCACTGGCGGCGCGAAAGATCGCCTTGTCATCGGCACGGAGCACCTCCAGCCAGGCACCGACGTAATCAGCATGACGTACCGTCGGCTGGATGCCGAGCGAGGCACAAGTGAAGGCACTCGCCATCTCGGCCACAAGCTCTTCGCGCGCGTAAGCAGCGGACCGAGAGGCACCGGTCTGGTCGCGATTGAGGCGGCTGGCGTGCCCGGTCCAGTGACCCAGTTCATGCAGTGCAGTGCGGTACCAGTCGATGCCGGCGTGAAAGGCAATCTGGTGTGGCACCGCCACAAAGTCCTGCGCAGGAGCGTAATGCGCCTCGCCGCCTCCGATCCGAAAGTCGGCGCCCGAGCTGCGGATGACGGCGTCAGCTTGTTCCACCGCCAGGACCGGGTCGATCGGTTCCGAACTGCCGGCCAGATCGTGTGGCAAGCCCTCGCACTGGTCGACGTTGAAGACTGTGAAGCGCTTGATGAACGCAACCGTACGCGCCTCGCGATCCTCGTTGCCGGCCCTCTCGGCCTCAGCCTTGGGCGTGAAGCGATCGGCATAACAGATGACCGTTCCCCGCTCGCCCCGACGCACGTGACCGCCAGCCTTCTCCGCCTGCTTGTAGGTCAGCCAGCGCTGCGAACCGTAGCCTTGCGCCACACCAGCCGCCCACAGGATCAGCACGTTGATGCCTGAGTAGTTACGCTCGGACACAGCATTGTGCGGCATCGTGCACGGGCACTTGGACGGATCCCACGGCTGCACCCAGGGCAAGCGGCCTTCTTCCAGCTCGGCGATGATCCTGGCAGTGACCTCGCCATAGAGGCTGCCACGTTCGGTCTTGGCCATGCTCCTTCACTCCTTCCTAAACCGCCATTGACCGGCGCCAGGGTGGCGGGGGGCGGCAGGAGCGGACCGACAGCCCCGCCGGCTGAAGGCGGGACGCACCCGAAGGGCTGGAACGGAGTGGATGACCTGAGCGCCAGCTCAGGTTGCGCCCCGCCGAGGCGGGGCTACAGGGCAGCGACGCCCCCCGCCACCTTGGAGCCGAAGGCTCAGCGCCGCCCGCGCGTCACGCGGGCGTCCGCCAAAGGGATGCACACCTGCATCCCGCCTCCCGGGCCGCTGAAGGCGGCACGGAACGCGTCAGCGATCGCAACCGCTTTGCCGACGAGACGCCGCAAGGCGGCTCGGCCGGAGCGTGAGCGGAGGTAGAGCGCGGTCAGGCCGCATGGCCTGAGACGCCCCGCCTCTCGCACTCGGACTATTGAGCAGGTACACCCCATCCGCACGTGAGGGAGGATGCGCGAGAGCTGCAGGCGCAGGCGCGGGATGAGAGTGCCCGGCGTGAGCGCCTATGAGAACGGCATTGCCCCTCCGCCAGACTCGTTGTAGGGTAAAAGCGCTAAAAACCGGGCATCTAACAGGCACCGTTCGAACGTGACGGTATCTGTGACGGTACATGAAGCCGAATGGCCTCTACTAGCTATCTCAGATCACTAGATAATTGTCTTAGCGTTGGATTCCGTCCCCGGCACCATCGCCTTCTCCGCGATGGTTCACCCTGCCTCCAGAAACGGCTGAAATCCTCCTCTTCGGACGCTATTTAGTCCGCCGCAGGCCGCCACGGTCCATTGGCACCCGCATGTCCTGACGGTGCCGCCATCCGCAGGATCTAGCCGGAGGCAAAGCCGAAGGTCGCCGACATGCGCAGGCTCAACCTGCTCGTACAGCCTGGCGATGCGCGGTACTGACGGACGACTACTGTCATGAGGGCAAGCGGAAGACGATTGGCCCTGAGCGCCCATCCGCAGCTTTCGTTGAAAGAGGCTCGCGAAAAACGTGCGAGCGCGCGTTGCCTGCTCGACAAAGGTATCAATCCCTCAAGCTACAAGGAACTGACCCGAGGAGTGAGCAAGCATCTCAGCCGTTACCCTAAAGGCCGCCGCCCAGGAGTGGCTGGAGAAGATAGAGGCGAAAGGTCGAGCGCCCAAAACCATGCAGAAGCAGCGTCGGCTTCTGGACTTCGCCTACCCCCTCATCGGCAATCGTCCTGTCTCCGACGTTTCGGCGCCCGAACTGCTCACGGTTCTGAGGACGGTCGACGTCAGGATTCGCCACCCGCCGGCGCGCAGACTGCGCAACGCCTGCGGGAGCGTACTGCGGTACGCCCACCGGCCGGGCACAGCGGAACGTATGGTCAGATTTGCACCGCGCTCATCACGCCAAGACCCGGCACCGGACCGCAATCGTCGAGCCCAGGCAAGCTCGGCGCAGGGCGCCCCTCTGATGGGTGGCAATCACCATTCTGCACCCCGCTCGCCAACAGGGTACGCGTTACGCGCTCGTAGCGAGCTTTAGCCGTTAGCCCAGGCTATGTCGCATCAAAATGCCGGAAGCAGAGCCGAGCGTCACTTAAAGAGAATAGACGCTATTATTATCCATTTTGTCCATTCGGTAGATCAGATAAGCTAAGCACACGACTCGGGAGGACATCTGCGATGCACCAGCAAACTACCGTCAGCGAATTCGCGGACATCGACCTGGAGGCGTTCAACTGGCGCATCCCGACGGGTCGCTACACGTCTGCGGAAATCCAGGAACAAGAGCGCGAACGGATCTGGAGCAAGGTGTGGCAGATCGTCGGCCGTGCGGATGAACTTCCGAACACTGGCGACTGGAAGGTCTACAAGATCTTCGACCAATCATTCGTGATCGTCCGCGGCCGCGAGGGTCAACTTCGCGGCTTCGTCAATTCATGCCGCCACCGGGGAAACATCCTGTGCGAGAAGCCGAGGGGCCACTCGGGTCGGTTCACCTGTCCCTACCACCTGTGGACTTATGGTCTTGACGGTAAGCTGTTGGCGGTAGCTCGGCCCGATCTGGTCGGCGACATCGACAAGGCTGAACACGGCTTGGTGGAAGTGCCGGTGGACACATTCGCAGGGTTCATCTTCCTCAATCCGGACCAGGCGGCTCGCCCCTTGGCCGAGTTTTTGGGCCCCGAAGTCGTAGAACGTCTTTCGGCCTACAAGCTCGACGAGATGACCCCGGT
>NZ_JBFNXR010000046.1:0-21068 GCF_040813635.1 Novosphingobium rhizovicinum
ATACCAACTTGCGTTGAGGTTGACTCACGAAGGGGATTCCCAAGGCGGTGAAAGTCTGAATCATTGGCGTCCTGCATCAGGAGGACGCGATGATGGGACAGGCGATCGACTTGCGGGAGGATTTCGACGGACCGGCGTTGCGGCGCCTGGCTCGTTTGTCGAAGAGCGCGCCCCAGGCGCGGCGGCTGTTGGCTGTGGCACAGATCTACGATGGGGGCAGCCGGAGCGAGGCGGCAAGGATTGGCGGCGTTACCCTGCAGATCGTGCGCGATTGGGTAATGAGGTTCAATGCCAGCGGTCCTGACGGGCTGCTGGACGGCAAGGCTCTAGGCAGACGATCGATCCTGAATGACGCGCAGCGCGGGGCACTGGTCGAAGCCGTCGAGCGCGGGCCGATCCCGGCAATCCATGGCGTCGTGCGCTGGCGGCTAATCGACCTGGTGCAGTGGTTGCACGAGGAGTTCGCGGTGTCGCTCGACGAGACCACCGTCAGCCGCGAACTCAAGAAACTGGGCTATGTGAAGCTGACGGCCCGGCCTCGTCACCATACGCAGAACGAACTGGCCATGGAGGCGTTCAAAAAAGGGGCTTTGCCGCCGAAGTGGCAAAGGTCAGGGCGACACTCCCGCAAGGCACACCCATAGAGATCTGGTTTCAGGACGAGGCCCGCGTCGGCCAGAAGAACACAATCACGCGCCGCTGGGCGCAGCGCGGCACCCGGCCCTCGGCGCCCAAGGACCAGCGCACCAAATCAGCCTACATCTTCGGAGCCATCTGCCCCGAACAGGGCAAGGGTGCCGGGCTGGTCCTGCCCTTCTGCAACACCGAGACAATGACGCTGCACCTGGCCGAGATCGCGCTCGCCGTCGCGCCGGGCGCGCATGCTGTGGTGCTGATGGATCAGGCCGGGTGGCACATGACCGGAAAGCTCGAGGTACCTGCCAACATCAGCATCGTTGCGCTGCCGGCCAAATGTCCAGAGCTGAACCCGGTAGAGAACGTTTGGCAGTTCATGCGCGACAATTGGCTGTCGAACCGCATCTTCACCTCCCACGACAACATCGTCGATCATTGCTGCGAAGCTTGGAACAGGCTCGTCGATCAGCCTTGGCGCATCATGACCATCGGCCGGCGCCAATGGGCACGTCGGTTCTAATCAGTGCAGGTTGGTATAAAGCAGCTAGGCGCCACGGTGGCGTCAAATGCTGCTCTTCATCTGCCTGAACCTGAGCGTGGCACGCACTCGTCGTCGAAACGGCACGTGCGAGTTTTCCACTCGATTGTCGGCCCAGCGTCCAACCTCCTGCGCCTCACGATCGCCAAGCTCGGTCATCGCTACACCGTAGGAGCGCAGGCCATCCGTTGTGATCGCCTCAGGCGGGCCATGCCCCTTCATCGCCTTCTTCATGAAGGTAAGTGCTGCCTGCTTGTCGCGGGTTTTGGTGACAAAGCTCTCCAGGATCTCGCCTTCCTGATCAACAGCACGCCACAGGTACACCATCTCACCGTTCAGCTTGACGTACATCTCGTCCAGGTGCCAGCGCCAGTGGCGAAACCCGCGCATGCAGCTGACCCGCTTGCGCCTGACTTCGCCTGCAAACATCGGACCGAACCTGTTCCACCATAGCCGCACCGTCTCGTGGCAGATGTCGATCCCGCGCTCGAACAGCAGGTCTTCCACGTTCCGCAGACTGAGCGGGAACCGCACGTACATGAGCACCACCAGCCGGATCACCTCTGGCGACGAGTTGAAGTAGCGGAACGGACTGGCAGGCTTGCGAGGACGGGGCATCGAACTGCCGTACCCTGCCCTTGTTACCAGCCGGTGCACTTGGTTTGACAGTGCCATTGGAAGGCCTCGTGACCGATCCTTGTCGCGCGGCGTTGGCGGCATCCGCGCCGCAGCCGTCACACGCCGGTATGGTCGTGACCGTCTCACCGAGCAGGGATCCTCGTTCAACTTGTAGTTATGGAACTTTGCCAGTTGACACCTAGGTTCCATATAGGCACTCTAATCCCATTATGACACATAGGTCCCTCCACCCCATCGCGGCGCTCGTCGATGAATTGCTCCGCTTGACGCCGCGTCTACGCGGCGTCTTTTCCGAGGCCGCTTCGTCGAAAGACCTAACGCCCATGGAAGCCACCGTGCTTTCGGCGACGATCGACGCCAGTACGCCGCCCACGGTCCCGCGCATCGGCCGCAGCCTAGGCAATCCCCGGCAGGTCATCCAGCGTGCGGCGAACAGCTTGATCGCCAAAGGCCTGATTCAGCCGATCGCAAACCCGGATCATCAGCGCGCACCGCTGCTGGTGGGGACCCCGGCGGGAGAGCGGGTCAAGGACGAGGTCGATGCGCGCGCGAAAGCCAGTCTGGACGTCCTCCTGTCCATCGTCACCCCTGAACGATGTGACATGCTCGTCGGTCAACTGCGCGACTTCCGGGTCGGCACCGAAGCCTATCTAAAAGATCACAAGGAACACCATCTTGGCTAACGGTCTCGACGAACTGGTGAACATCCCGAGATTGACCGCCTGGCTCGACGCGAAGCTGCCGCAGCTCGGCGACGGTCCGCTGCAGGTGGAGATGGTCCACGGCGGTTTTTCGAACGTGATTCTCAGCTTGGATCGGGGCAACGGCGTGATGATGCTGCGGCGGCCGCCGGTCACCCCGCCGCCTGGCAGCGAGCGCACCGCGCTGCGCGAGGCGCGGGTCCTGAGCGCGCTGGACAGGACCGCCGTACCGCATCCGCGCTGCTTCGCCAGCTGCGACGATCCCGACGTAATCGGAGCGGTCTTTTACGTCATGGAGCGAGTCGAGGGCTGGTCCGGCAAGATCGTCGATCGCCGGGCCGAACATCCGGCTCCGTTCGACCAGCCGCCGTTCGCCTGGCGCCTGCCTTATGCCGTGATGGATGCGCTTGTCGCTCTGGGCAACGTCGAGTACGAGGCTGTCGGGCTGGGGGATTTCGGCAAGACGGACCAGTTCCTGGAACGCCAGGTGGACCGGTGGTCCAGCCAGCTCGCCTCGTACAAGGATAAGTACGGCTACGCCGGGCGCGAGCTGCCTGGCTTTGCCGAGACGGAGCGCTGGCTGCGTGACAACACGCCGGTGAACTGGAAGCCGGGAATCATCCATGGCGATCTCGGCACGCCCAACATGCTGTTCTCCCACGAACATCCGGTGCGGGTGAACGCCTTGATCGACTGGGAGCTGTCGACGGTCGGCGACCCGATGATCGACATCGGCTGGTTCCTAGGCGGATTACGTGACGAACGCGAACCCGACGTGGTGCCTAACTCGATGATGGACGCCGCCAACATGCCGACGCGGCAGGAGCTTGCCCGTTATTACGCCAGCGGAACGGGCCGCGACGTTTCTATGCTGGATTATTACTTGGTGCTGGCGCGCTTCAAGGGCGGTTGCATCATGGAATACAAGGTCGCGCAGGCGGCCGCCGGCAAATTGAGCCGTGAGATCGGCGACTTCTTCGCCGCCATCGTCGCCGACAGTTTCGCCTCCGCCGCGGACATCGTCCGCAAGTACGGCTGACATCCCAAAGACACAGCCTCCGGCCATCAGGAGAGATCCATGATAGACTTTCGCGTCGAACCAAAATTCCAGGAAAAGCTGAAGTGGATGGACACATTTGTCCGTGAAGAATGTGAGCTCGTCGACCTGCTGTTCCCGCGTGCCGTCGATATGTACGACGTCAAGAACAGCAAGGCCCGCGACATCATCCGGCCGTTGCAGGAGAAGGTGAAAGCGCAGGGGCTCTGGGCGTGCCACCTCGGCCCGCATCTGGGCGGCCCCGGCTACGGCCAGGTGAAACTCGCGCTGATGAACGAGATCATCGGCAGGTCGAACTGGGCGCCCACCATCTTCGGCACTCAGGCGCCCGACACCGGCAATGCCGAGATCTTGGCGCTCTTCGGGACGGAGGAGCAGAAGCGCCGCTATCTCGATCCGCTGATGGCCGGCGAGATCGTGTCGTGCTTTTCAATGACCGAGCCCCAAGCCGGCGCCGATCCTAAGGAGTTCGAGTGCAAGGCCTGGGCCGAAGGCGACGAGTGGGTGATTGAGGGCGAGAAGTGGTTCTCGTCCAACGCACGCTTCGCCGAGTTCCTGATCGTGATGGCGGTCACCAATCCGGAGAACAAGCCGCACGAGCGCATGTCGATGTTCCTGGTGCCGGGTGATGCTCCGGGCATCGAGATCATCCGCAACAGCAAGATCATGAGCGATTCACCCGATCCGGACGACGACAGCGGCGCGCACGCTTACATTCGCTACAACAAGGTGCGGGTGCCAAAGGACGCGATGCTGGGCGAGCCCGGACAAGCCTTCAAAGTGGCGCAGGCGCGCCTAGGGGGCGGGCGCATCCACCATGCAATGCGGACTGTCGGCATGTGCGGTCGGGCGATCGAGATGATGCTGGAGCGCGCAGTCTCCCGCCAGACGCAAGGCAAGCGCTTCGCCGACCACCAGTTCGTCCAAGGCATGATCGGCGACTCCATCTGCGAACTCGAGCAGTTTCGCCTGCTGGTGCTCAAGACCGCCTGGCTGATCGACGAGTCCGAGGCGGGCCGGGAAGAGCATGGCGCCGCGCGTCCGTGGATAGGCATGTGCAAGGTCACGCTGGCCAAGGTGTTCCACGACATCGTCCACCGAGCCGTCCACCTGCACGGCTCGCTCGGCGCCTCGCTAGAGACACCGCTCTACAAGATGTGGGCCGGCATCCCGAGCCTGTCGGTGGCGGACGGACCGACCGAGGTGCACAAGATCCAGGTCGCCAAGCACTTCCTGAAGAAGGCGATCCCCGGCGACCGGCTGTTCGGCACCGATCATATCCCGACCCGGCTCGAAAAGGCAAAGCGCCACTTCGCAGCGGAGCTGGTAAACGCGTGATCCGCGATCCGCTCTTCGACTTCGGCGGAAAGGTGGCCCTCGTGACCGGAGGGTCGCGCGGATTGGGCTACCAGATGGCGCGCGGCTTCGCCGAACGAGGAGCGGACGTCATCATCGCCAGCCGCAACCTGGAGAACTGCGCACGCGTGGCCGACGAGCTGCGCGGCTTGGGGGTCCGCGCTCTGCCCATCTCGGCGCACCTGGGCCGCTGGGCGGAGTGCGATCGCCTAGCGGACGAAGCCTATCGCCTATTCGGCCGCGTGGACGTGCTGGTGAACAATGCTGGCATGTCGCCAGCGTCCCCGAGCGAGGAGGTGAGCGAGCGCCTGTTCGATGCGGTGCTCAACCTCAACTTCAAGGGTCCCTTCCGCCTATCGAGCCGGATAGCGGCGACGATGCGTGACGGAGACGGCGGCGCGATCATCAACATCAGCTCGACCGCGTCGCTGATGGCGGTGCCCGCGATTGTACCCTATGCCTCGGCGAAAGCCGCGCTCAATGCCATGACGGTGTCGCTGGCGAAGGAGTTCGCTCCCAAGGTGCGCGTCAACGCGATCTCCGCCGGGCCTTTCCTCACCGAGGCCCATGCGGACTGGACGGTGGACGATTGCGCGACCCTGGCAAGGATCCTGCCGGCCGGGCGCGTCGGTGACCCGGCCGAGATCGTCACGGCGGCGCTCATGCTCGCGAGCCCCGCCTCCGGGTTCACCACGGGAGCGCTGTTGCGCGTCGATGGAGGGCAGCGATGACAGCTTCCTCAACCGCACTCGCAGCGCTCAACTTCCGCGATCTCGGCGGGATTACTGTCGATGGCGGCCGGCTGCGCAAGGGCTTGCTCTTCCGGTGCGAAGGCCCGGCGAACGTGGATGCGAGCGCGGTGGCAGCGCTCGCCGGGCTCGGCATTCGTCTGGTCTTCGATCTCCGGTCTGCCGGCGAATGTCGCGGCCAGGCGGGCAATGCCGGATGGGGGCTGCGCGTGACGAGCTGCGACGTCGCTAACGATTTCCGGGCCCAAGGCGGCGCCGATTGGCAGGGCCGGGGTGAAGCGCTCGGCGGCGAACAGGTGCGATCGCGCATGCTCGACACCTATCGCGCAATGCCGGGCGCGCTGGCGAAGCATCTGGCCCCGTTGATCGCCACGATGGCGGCGGGCGAGATGCCGGTGCTCATCCACTGCACCGCGGGCAAGGATCGTACCGGCGTCCTGATTGCGTTGCTCCTGCGCCTGCTGGGAGCGAACCCGGAGGCGATCACGCGCGACTACCTCCTGTCTCGCAGCTTCGGCGCCGCCCCGCATAATCGCGCGCGCGTCCAGCGCCAGCTGGGCAAGATCCTGAACGCCACCATAGACGAAGCGGCGCTGGATGCCGTCATCGGTGTGGACCCAGCCTATCTCGCCGCCGCGATCAACACGATTGACGAGCGATGGGGCTCGTTCGACGCCTACTTGGCCGACGCGAACGTTTCTGCGGAGCAGATCGCCCGGCTGCGCGAACTCATGGTGGAGGCATAGTCATGCAGGTTCTCAAAGGCATCCGCGTCCTGGAAGTCGCGCAGTTCATCTTCGTGCCGTCGGCGGGCGTGCTGCTGGCAGAGTGGGGCGCGGACGTGATCAAGGTCGAGCACCCGGTCCGCGGCGATGCCCAGCGCGGTCTGATCCGCGCCCTGGGCCGCACCGTCAACGCCGATCGCAACCCGATGATGGAGCACGCCAATCGCGGCAAGCGCAGTATCGGTATCGACGTGTCCCACCCCGAGGGGCAGGCGCTGCTCTACGACTTGGTCAAGGACTGCGACGTCTTCCTCACCAACTACCTGCCCTCTCAGCGTCAGAAGCTGAACATCGACGTCGAGCATATCCGCGCCGCGAACCCGAACATCATCTACGTGCGCGGCAGCGCCCACGGCGAGCGCGGGCCCGAGCGGGAACGCGGCGGGTTCGATATCACAACGTTCTGGGCGCGAAGCGGCATCGCGCACGCAGTCACGCCGCCTGAACTCGACGTGCCGCTGATGCCCGGCGTGGGCGCCTTCGGGGACTCCATCGGCGGTATGACGATCGCAGGCGGCGTCGCTGCAGCGCTGTTCCACCGCAGCAACACCGGCGAGGCGATCGAGGTCGACGTCTCGCTGCTGAGCACCGCGTGGTGGGCCGCGGGCGTCACGCTCAACACCGCAAGCTTCGCGGGCGAGGCGCCGCGCAACCAGTATCCCAAGGAAGGGCCGATGCCCGGCAACCCGCTGGTCGGCTTCTATAAGACGCAGGACGGCGGCACGATCAGCCTCTTCACACTGCAGCCCGACTCCTATCTGCAAAGCTTCTTCGAGCATCTGGAACTAACGGAGCTCGCCTCCGATCCCGACTACAATACGGGCCTAGGCCTGATGGACAGGTGGCAGAAAGCGGGGGAGCGGATCGCGTCGGCTTTCGCCATCCGTCCGCTGGCGTATTGGCAGAAACGCCTCGCGACCTTTCCGGGGCAGTGGGCGGCGATACAAAGCCCCGAGCAATTCCTGCAGGATCCCCAGGCTCTCGCCAACGACATGCTCGTGGAGATCGAACCGTCTGACGGCGGGCCCGCCGTCCAGGTCGTGCGCGGGCCGGTGCAGTTCGGGGGGCGGGCGGAGGGCACCGGACGGGCGCCTCAAGCCTCCGAGCACACGGAGATGCTCCTGAGCGAACTGGGCTACGACTGGGATCGCATCGAGGCGCTGAAAGCGGCGGGCGCAATCGCCTGACCAGCGCTGCGAAGGCGCGTCGGCCGGGACCGATCGCCTAGGAACAGAGAACACGGAGCGAGGCGGAAGGGCCGCAAAGAGCCCTCCACCGAGCACCGACATGCACTCCAGCGGTGCGCGTCGATGGGGAGAGGAGAGCAGGATGAAGCCGGATTTCTGGATCGGATGGAGGCAGGTCTTCGCCAGCATGGTCTTGTTGGCAGTCGGCGCTGCCACCATCGCCTCGGCCTACAGCGTGGTCGCGGTCCCGCTGGCCAAAGAGTTCAACCCGTCGCGCATGGTTCTGATGTTGGCGATGACCGTAATGTCCCTAGTCTCGGCAATGCTCTCGCCGGTCCTCGGCGCCAAAATGGATACTTTGCCGATACGCCTCATCACGGCGACGGGCACCGCCTCGCTGGTTGCCGGCTACGTGTCCCTCTCGTTTGCGACATCCTTCAACCAGGTGCTCCTCGCCTATGGCCTGCTGATGGCGGCGGCCAACGTTCTGGTCGGACCCATGGCCGCCTCGGTCCTCATTTCGCGGTGGTTCGTCAGGACGAGGGGGTGGGCGCTTGGCCTCGCGATTTCCGGTGTGGCGATAGGCGGCCTCGTGTTCCCGCCCTTGATCCAGCTCCTGCTTGATGCGTTCGACTGGCGGACGTCTTTCCGCATCATGGCTGCCGTGATCGCGTTGCTGATGTTTCCTGCGGTGGCCATGCTGGTCGACCGGCCATCCGATCGCGGTTTGTTGCCCGACGGCGACACGCAGATGCCGATCGCGCGCCGGGACGGCGAGGCTTCCTCGGTGCTGTCGAGCCGGACAATCGTGAGCAGTTCTTCGTTCTGGCTGCTGGCGGTCTCCTTCGGCATCGTGCTGGCGGGCATGAAGGGCATGGTCACCAATCTCGTGCCGATCGCGCTGGACCAAGGGATCGGCGCGCAGAGCGCTGCACTACTCATCTCGATCTTCGCGGCGTCGGGATTCATTGCCAAGCTGGGCTTCGCCGCCTTCGCCGACCGGGTCGGCTCTCGCCTGCTCGTCATCGCCAGCCTGACCGGCTTCGGACTAGGATGCGCGACGCTGGTCGGCGCCGAGCACGGCTACGCGGTGATCGCGATCGGGGTGGCTCTGCTGGGCTTCTTCGGCGGCCTGGTCGTCCCGCTGCAAGGGCTCATCGTCCCGGACCTGTTCGGCCAGGCGAGCATCGGCAGGGCGACAGGGCTGCTGAACCTGGTCATCCTGGTCGCGCTGCTGATCACACCTCCGCTGTTCGGGATGATCTTCGACCTGACCGGCAACTACGACACGGCTTTCCTGACTTTCGGCATTCTCGCATCGGTCTGCGTGCTGGTGCTGCTGAAGGCACAGTTGAAGACCACGACCGCGTAATCGTGGCAAATCCACGTTCGGGCCTGAACCGGCCCAAACTGCAACATCGATGGTCCATAATGGGAGAGAGCAGTGATGATCGGCAATCTTAGGCAAATCGCGCTGACGACAACGGCGATCGGCTTCTTCCTGGCCCCGCCGGCGCAGGCGCAAGTCGAGGCCGCGAGCGACGTAAGCGGGGCCGAGGAGACCGACGCGATCGTGGTGACCGCCCGGCGGATGGAGGAGAACCTCCAAGATGTGCCGATTTCAATTACGGTCTTCAGTCAGCAGCAGATCGACAACCGCAATATTGTCAACGCAGCCGATCTTGCGATCTATACGCCGTCCCTCTCGCTGAACTCCCGGTTCGGACCCGAGAAGGCGTCCTTCATCATCCGCGGCTTTGTTCAGGATCTGGCGACCCAACCTTCCGTGGGCGTCTACTTCGCCGATGTCGTGGCGCCGCGCGCCGGTGGCTCGACTACGTCCGGCAACGGCGTGGGCGTGGGCAGCATGTTTGACCTGCAGAACGTTCAGGTTCTGAAAGGACCGCAAGGCACGCTGTTCGGGCGCAACACGACCGGCGGCGCCGTCCTTCTTGTCCCGCGCCGGCCTACCGACAAGCTCGAGGGCTATGTCGAGGGATCCTACGGCAACTACGACATGCGCCGGCTTCAGGCGGTCGCCAATATCCCGCTGGCCGACACGTTCAAGGTCCGTCTCGGTGTCGACCGCATGAAGCGCGACGGCTACCTGCGCAATCGATCCGGCACCGGTCCGGACCGGCTGGGTGACAGCGACTACATCGCAGCCCGTCTGAGCATCCTGGCAGAGCTCACGCCTGACCTCGAGAACTATACCGTCGCGACGTATAGCAAGTCCGACAACAACGGAATAACCTTGCGGGTTCTTGGCTGTAATCGGGAACCCGCGGCGAACATCGCGGCGAATGCCCGTCTGGCCTGTGCGCAGGTCGATCGTCAGAACGCTCGCGGCGACGGATGGTGGGACATTGAGAGCAACGAACGGGATCCCAAGTTCCAGGCGGAGACGTGGCAGATCATCAATACCACGACACTGCGTGCATCTGACACGCTGACGATTAAGAATATTGCGAGCTATGGCGAATTTCGCGAGATCACGCGGATGAGCCTGCAAGGTGACAATCTCGTCAATCCAGATGGCACCTTCGCAAAGGCCCTGGTGCAGCTCAACAATACGCCCGGATACTATAACAGCCGGCAGGCGACCTACACCGAAGAACTTCAACTCCAGGGCCGCGGCTTCGATGGCAAGCTGAACTGGCAGGCAGGCGGCTACTTCGAGAATAGCGATCCGCTCGGCGTCAGCTCGCAAGCGACCGGGATCGGCCTGAACTGTCCCAATCTCCAAGACTTGCAATGCAATGCGGCGCCGCCGCTGAACCTTCCCGCCGCCGGCCGGGTCTTCGTCAGCACCGTCTCCAGGCCGTTCCTCAAGGCGTCGTTCCGCAGCCGCGGGCTCTACGCGCAGGCGACCTACAGACTTTCGGACCTTCTGGCCGTCACCGGCGGGGTGCGCTACACCTGGGAGCGGATGCGGCACGACTACGCCAGCCAGACGATCGGCTTCCCGGCGACCAATACTCCGGTCTACTATTGCGGCAACTCCGTCAGGGTCCGCTACCCGGTGGGCACGAGTTCTCCGGTGAACCCCGGGTTTAACTTCCCGGTAGCGACCGCACCGTTAGGGTACGAGGCCTGCAACGTCACCTTCACCGCCAAGTCGGACCGGCCGACGTGGCTGATCGGTGTCGATTTCACGCCGACAGAGGACTTGCTGTTCTACGCAAAGTACGCCCGAGGCTACCGCGGAGGTGGCGCCGCCGGCGCGAACATCTACTTCGAGACTTGGGGACCGGAAAAGGTCGACACCTACGAGGCAGGCGCCAAGGTCACCTTGCGCGGCTCCAGCGCGCGGGGCTACTTCAACACGGCCGTGTTCTATAATGACTTCAGCGATCAACAGATCGCCGCCTCGCTGATCCGCGCTGCCACCAGCCCACTTCTCGGCGGGAACGCCATCATCAACGCCGGCAAGTCGAAAATCTGGGGCATCGAAGCCGACGCCGCCGTGACGCTGTTCGACATCTTCCGTGTGGACGGCGGCTACACCTACCTCAATGCGCGCCTGAAGGAACTCGATCCCTCCACTTACGCGCTGGCGCCCGAGCAGCGCCTGGTCTGGGCGGATGTTCGCCCGACGGCGTCGCCGAGCATTCGTGGCGGCCGTCTGGCGTTTTCGCCCAAGCATCGCCTGAGCCTCACCGGCACCATCCTTCTGCCAGTGGATGAGAGCATCGGCGATGTTTCCCTGGGCGCCACCTACGTCTACACGAGCAAGCAACTGGCCGGCACGGCGACCGCGCCTCAATATCAACTGCTGCCAAGCTCGCAGCTGGTGAACCTGAACGTCAATTGGAACAAGGTGATGAACTCACCAGTCGACCTTGCGTTGTTCATGACCAACGCGACAAACGAGAAGTTCCATTCGGCGATCGCGAACGCCTGGGCGTCCTATGGGTTCGAGGCCGGCATCGTCAACGAACCGCGGATGTACGGTGTGCGGCTGCGATATTCCTTGAGGTAGGTGGCGGGCTTGCCGGCTGGCAGGCTTTTTCAAGGAGTAATCGCGAACACCCGGATGCGCTCGCGTGCTGTGCGGCGTACCCGGGTTTTCTTGCCACCGTACGGATCATACCAGAGGCTGGTTTGGTCGACTCGGTTGCTCAGAGCTGGGCCTGCGAAATCCTGGGGACCCGGACGCTGCTCCCGGGTGGTCTGTGCCGCCGATCAGTGTCGATTAGCCTACCCGATATTCAAAAGTCCAACTTCTGGCATGCACGCAGATGTGCGGGATGACGCTCCACGGCGACCTCATGGAGGTGCTCGACGGCAATGTACCATTGACGGTCCGCCCCCGCCTGGCATCGGTCAAGATCCTGCTCGATCCAGGCGCCAACAATCCCGATCTCTACGGCGCGATCACCGCGCAGTCGATCGCGCGAGCCGAGATCGTTGCTCCCAATCGTCCTCGCGCCATCTGCGTCGCCATCACTGCCTTGGCGATCGTTGCCACGGTCGCCCGTCTTCTTGATCAGCCAAGCTGGACGCGATCACCTTCGGACGCGACGACGTCCAGCGCTTCATGACCGCCGCGGTGGGCAAATTCCGCGACCAGATCGTCGCAGGCCGACTATCCTGCGCGCAACGACACCATGCCGATCGAAAGTCCAGCCCAGGCCTGGAACGCGCTGACCGTCGGCGCCTTCACCGAGCGCACGGTCATCGCCGCTTCCTGCCTTTGCCGGCTGGAATGCGCTTGGCCTCGCGGGCGATAATTATCCAGCGGAGCCGCACGTCGGTGAGCTGGAACCGTGAATGGCCCATGAAGCCCGACGTGGTGTTGGAATGCGGCAATATCGGCCACGATCCCGCGACCGGGAATGGCGACCATGTCGACGATCTCGCCCTGCTCACCATCTATCGCAGGACCGTCGGGCAAAGGGCAGCTTTCAAGGTCGATTGCGCGGCCTTGGAATGACTGGAATTAGGACGCAATAGCCGACCGGCCAGTTTGCGCGACCGAATGGCAGGTTCCAGCAAGAACTGACGCTCACATCAACGACGCTAAATGTCTTGAGTTGGTCGGGTGCTGCCTCAAGGCCATCGACAACTCCAATGTCCGCTTACCGCAATCAAGTCATTGTTTCCGGACAGTCACCAAGGTCGACTTAGCTGCCCTCGACGGTGTAGAACATCGGGTTCTGCAACCACTCGTTGATGGCGGACTCGCGCCAACCCGTGCATCGCTCTGCGATGCGCACTTGCCTTGGGAAGGTGCCGCCCTGGATCTTGCGGTAAAGTGTCGCCCGCGAGAGGCCGGTGCGGTCGAGCACGGCCTTGAGGCGGAGGATACGGTCGGTTGATGTACCGGACATGGTGGCGTCTCCTGAGCTGAAGTCGGTTGTCCTGTGCCCCGGTGCACGAGACTTGAGGCAGCTCCGGCGCCGGTCAAGGTGGGGGAGCCGTTCTGATCCCAACGTCACCCAACAGCACCCTCAGGGCAGCACTGAGTGCTTCTGCCAGTTAAGTAGAAGGTGGTCTTGGCGTCTCAGGGCTGAGCCCTGACCGCGCTCTACCTGCGCTGCGCTACGGCCGAGTCGCCTCTCGGCGTCTCGTCGGCAGAGCCGTGACGATCGCATGACGCATTCCGGCCCGCTGTTCGCAAAGCCGGTCGAGCTGCTTTGCAGCTCGCCAGCGGTCGCCGCGTTAATCGCGCGGCGGCGTTGGCCTTTGGCGGTATCAAGGTGACGGGGGGCGTCGCTACCCGTTAGCCCCGCCTCGCCGGGGCGCAACCCGTGCCGCTTCGCTTCCGGGTCCTCCATTTCATTGCGGCCTTGCAGGTGCGCCCCGCCTTGGCCGGCGGGGCTTTGGGTCCGCTCCTGCCGCCCCACGCCACCCTGGCGCCGGTCAATGGCGGTTTGAGGAGTGAAGGACATGAAGGACCATCGTCAGAGCCTCTACGCCGAGGTCACGCAGCGGATCATCACTGAGCTGGAGGCGGGCAGGTTGCCGTGGGTGCAGCCGTGGGATGCAAGCCGGTGTGCCTGCACGATGCCGGGCAATGCGGTGTCGGGGCGCGGGTACTCCGGGATAAACGTGTTGATCCTATGGTCAGCAGGCGTGGAGCAGGGCTTCACCTCGCAGCGCTGGCTGACGTACCGGCAGGCCGAGCAGGCGGGCGGACATGTGCGTCGCGGCGAGAAGGGCACCGTCATCTGCTATGCTGATCGCTTCACGCCAAGGGACGAGGTCGACAAGGCACAGAGCGAAGATCGTGAGGCGAGGACGGTTGCGTTCCTCAAGCGCTTCGTGGTGTTCAACACCGACCAGTGCGAGGATCTTCCAGACGCGCTGATCGGCAGCACTCTGCCGCTCAATCCGATCGTCGCCGTCGAGCAGGCCGACAGGATCATCCAGGCGAGCAGGGCAGACGTCCGGATCGGGTGCGGTGAGGCCTACTATTCGCCGGTGCAGGACTACGTGGCGGTGCCGCCGCAAGCTGCCTTTCACGAGCCCATCAACTGGTACCGCACGGCGCTGCATGAGCTGGGTCACTGGACCGGACACACCAGCCGCCTAGGGCGCGATCAAGCTGGCAAGTTCGGGACTGGCGCGTATGCCAGAGAGGAGCTTGTCGCCGAGATGGCAAGTGCGTTTGCGTGCGCTTCGCTCGGCATCGTGCCGACAGTGCGGCATGCTGATTACGTCGGTGCCTGGCTCGAAGTGCTGCGCGCCGACGAGAAGGCGATCTTCCGGGCAGCGAGCGCGGCGAGCAAGGCAGCGGAGTTCCTGCTAAGCTGCGGGGAGGCGCAAGCATGAGCGCGCAGCGTCCCTCGCGTGCCTTTGTGCGCAAGGCCCATCGCGCATTTGGCTGCATGACCGACCTGCAGCGAGAGCTGTTCCTGGCGTTGCGGTTTGAGGAAGGTGTGACCCGTTCCGAGCTGGCGCGGCGCCATGGCATCACCGAAGCGGCAGTGGATGCGCAGTTCGTCCAGGCGCTGATCATCTTCTCGCGCAGCATCCGCGAGCCCGAGCCCTGGTGGTGGCGCTTGTGGCCGTGGTGATCAGCAAAGGGACCCGAGCGATGGCTTGCCATCGCTCGGGCATGCCGACAGGGTAGGGCCACGATGCGCAACGATCTCGATCATCTTCCTCCGGCCAAGCAGCGCGAGCTGGAGCGCGTGGTGCAGATCGTCTTCGAGGAACTCGAGGACTCGTTCGCGCTCGCGCAGCACGAGTGGAAGAAGAAGGGCCGGATCCTCAAGGTCATCCTTTACGGCAGCTACGCGCGCGGCACCTGGGTCGACGAGCCGCACACCGCCAAGGGCTACAAGTCGGACTACGACCTGCTGATCATCGTCAACGACAAGCGGCTGACCGACCGGATCAAGTACTGGTCCAAGGTCGATGATCGGCTGATGCGCGAGTACGGCGTCACCGCCGCGCTCAAGACACCGGTCAACTTCATCGTCCACACCTTGCAGGAGGTGAACGATGGGCTGGCGCATGGCCGCTACTTCTTCATGGACGTCGCCCGCGACGGGGTCGCGCTCTACGAGAGCGACGACACGCAGCTGCACCAGCCCAAGCCGAAGACCCCGCACGCCGCCTTGGAGATGGCGAAGGAGTATTTCGAGGAGTGGGTGCCAAGCGCGGTTGAGTTCCTGGAAGGTTACAAGTTCTACATGGAGCGGAGGAGCTGGAAGAAAGCAGCCTTTCTCCTCCACCAGGGCACCGAAGCACTGTACCACTGTGTTTTGCTCGTGACGACCTTCTACACCCCCCACGTGCACAATCTCGGCTTCCTGCGCACGCAAGCCGAGCGCCTCGATCGACGGCTTACATACGTCTGGCCCACCGACACTCGTCAGCAGCGCGCGATGTTCGAGAAGCTCAAGGAAGCTTACGTCAAGGCGCGTTACTCCCAGCACTACCGGATCAGCGCGGAAGAGCTGAGCTGGCTGGGCGAACAAGTCGAGGAACTCGGGCGCGTGGTTCAGGCCGTCTGCTCCGAGCGGATCGCGCAACTGGAAGCGGCGGCCCGCGAGGCCAGCTAAGGGAAGATGCCGGTCAGCTGCACACTTGCACCCTCGCCGAACCTGGCGCGGTAATCCTGCTCGTAGAGCTGCTGAACCTGCTTGGCCGCTTTCACCGCTCGCGGCCGGATGAACCCCAGGACGACGAACATGCCGCAGAGCGTCAGGAAGCCGATCATCAACGGATCTCGCATCAGGGTCTTGTCGGCGCTGAAGATGGTCCAGGTAAAACTGAAGCAGACCACTGTGGCTACGCCGGTTGCCTTGTAGAAGCGGTCTGCGATCACATCCATCCGCTTCTGGTAGTGCTCGTGCATGGCGTAAGCATCCATGATGACATCCTAATTGTTCGTCGTGCACGTGCTACGATACACGGAACGGCATGCGGAAGATCAATCGTCAGCCGCAAAGGCCCGCTTGCCGCGCCGCCGCCATAGCGTCAGCACAGCCTCGCGATCCTCGCTGCGCAGCCGTGCCGCTGCTTCGGTAAGCAGTGCCAGCATCACTGTCCGATCATCATCGACGAGCTCCACCAGACCAGCCTTAACCACCAAGCCGCCCAGCTCGATCAGCTGCCGAGTGCGCTCGCGTCGCTTCACCTGCCACCCGCGCGTGTCATGCCGCGCCTGGCTCGCTGCTAGGCGGTGGCGTGCTGCCTGCGCCCGACGCAGCGCCACCCGGCTCGCGGCCAGCGCTGTCACCAGCACCTGGCCGCCCGCCTGAAAAGAAGCCGGCGCCGCGTTTGCGCCACGCCTCCTTCATGGCGTGGTCATGGGTGGTGACGGCAGCGAGGAGGGCACCGGCAAGCTCTTCGGATGTGAGCGCATCGGCTCCAGTTGCGATCACCAGCTCGCCCAGCTGGCTCTGTCGCCGGGACTTGAGTTGCCGCGCCTTGAGCTCAAGCGCCTTCAGCTCCGAATCATAGTCACGAGGTTTGCGCATCTGTCCGGCCTCTCGTAGTGGTGACGGACGGCCCAGTTATCGCCGCTCTCGATCAGTCGCAATGCGGTGAAATCTCCTGAGATTTCGCATTCCCGAGAGTGATGAAATCTTTCGAGGGCGCGCTTATACGTCGTGCCGACGTCGCTTTTGGGGTGTAAGTGGTTTGCCGTCATGGCGATCTACCACTTCTCGGCCAGGGTCATCTCCCGCGCTTCCGGCTCTTCGGCCGTGGCAGCGGCCGCCTACCGCTCGGCCTCGCGGCTGCACGACCAGCGGCTCGACCGTGCCCACGACTTCTCCAACAAGGCCGGCGTGGTCCACTCCGAAGTCATGCTGCCCGACGGCGCACCCGAGCACTGGCAGGACCGAGAGTGCCTATGGAACGATGTCGAGGCCGCCGAGCTGCGCAAGGACGCGCAGCTGGCGCGCGAGATCGAGTTCGCCATTCCGCGTGAGTTGGACCAAGCCGAGGGCATTCGCCTGGCGCGCGACTTTGTTGCCCGCGAGTTTGTGGCGCGCGGCATGGTCGCTGACCTCAACGTGCACTGGGACATGGGCGAGGATGGCCTGCCCAAGCCGCACGCGCATGTGATGCTCGGCCTGCGGCAGGTTACCGAAGAAGGCTTCGGACCCAAGGTGCGCGAATGGAACAAGACCGAGCTGCTCACCCACTGGCGTGAGGCCTGGGCGGACCACGTCAACACGCGGCTCGCCGAACTCGACATCGATGCCCGTGTCGATCACCGGTCCTTGGAAGCGCAAGGCATCGAGCTTGAACCGCAGCACAAAGTCGGTCCGGCCGCCTCGCGCATGGCGGGGCAGGGGCTCTCCAGTGAGCGGCTCGACGAGCATCATGCGATCGCGTGGGAGAACGGGACACGGATCCTTGCTCGCCCAGAGATCGCGCTTGAGGCGATCACCCACCAGCAGTCGACTTTCACCACCCGCGATCTCGCCAAGTTCGTGCACCGGCATAGCGAGGGCAAGGACCAGTTTGACGAGGTGCTCGCGGCGGTTCGTGCTTCGCCCGAGCTGGTCTCGCTCGGCAGGGATGGCCGCGGCGAAGACCGCTTTACCTCGCGCGCCATGATCGAGACCGAGCGGCGCCTGGAGCGCGCGACCATCAGGCTGGATGCGACACGCAGCCATGGCGTCGACGAACGCCATATCGAGCGCGCGTTGGCTCGTGCGCAATCGGGTGGCATGGTGCTCTCGCCCGAGCAGCGCGGGAGCCTTGAGCATGTGACGAGCGGTCGGGGGCTCACCAGCGTTGTCGGCTATGCCGGCACTGGCAAGAGCGCGATGCTGGGCGTGGCACGCGAGGCATGGGAGCATGCGGGCTACGACGTGCGTGGGCTCGCCTTGTCCGGCATCGCGGCCGAGAACCTCGAAAGCGGCTCCGGGATCGCCAGTCGCACCATTGCCAGCATGGAGCATCAGTGGGGGCAGGAGCGCGAGCTTCTGACCAGCAGATCGGTGCTCGTCATCGACGAGGCCGGCATGATCGGTACGCGCCAGATGGAGCGCGTGCTTGCCGAGGCCGAGAAGCGCGAAGCCAAGGTGGTGCTGGTCGGGGATCCAGAGCAACTGCAGGCGATCGAGGCGGGTGCGGCCTTCCGCTCGATTGCAGAACGGCACGGTGCGGTCGAGATCACACAAGTTCGTCGCCAACGTGAGGACTGGCAGCGCGATGCCACGCGGCACTTGGCGACCGGGCGCACCGGAGAGGCACTCGCCGCCTACGAGCGGGCAGGGCACGTCCATGCGGCCGAGACCAGGGATGCAGCTCGCACCCATCTCATCGAGCGCTGGGACAAGGACCGGCAAGCGAACCCCGATGCGAGCCGCATCATCCTCACCCACACCAACGAGGAGGTGCAGGCGCTCAATGAAGCCGGACGAGGGCGCATGCGCCAAGCAGGACAACTCGGGGAAGAGGTGACGCTTGGCGTGGAGCGTGGCACCCGCGACTTTGCCCGCGGCGATCGCGTCATGTTTCTCAAGAACGAGCGCAGTCTTGGCGTGAAGAATGGCTCGCTCGGCACTATCCGGAGTGTCAGCCCGATCAGCATGGCGGTCATGCTCGACGATGGCCGGGCCGTCGCGTTCGATCTGAAGGACTACAATCAGATTGATCACGGCTACGCAGCAACGATCCACAAGGCGCAAGGCATGACCGTCGACAAGGTCCATGTGCTCGCTACACCCGGACTGGATCGACATGGTGCCTATGTCGCGCTGTCGCGTCATCGCGACAGCGTCGATCTGCACTACGGCGGCGACGACTTTGTCGATCGTACCCGCCTTGTGCGCACGCTTGGACGTGATCGCAGCAAGGACATGGTGGCGGATTACACGCGAACGGCTGATGCGGCCCAAGCAGCGCCGCGTAGGCGCGGCATCTTCGATGGCCTTGAACTAGGCAAGGCACAGACCAGGACAGCGCACCACACGCCCGACCACAATCATGGGAGAGCCAACGCCCCCTTGCCATCGCACTCCCGCGAGCTGGGGCCGGATAAGCGGCCTACGGCTGCCCTGGTCACCGCCTTGGAGCAGGTGGCACTTCCACCGGAACTCGCACCGGCGGTGGAGCGTCACGGCAAGATCGTTTCGGCCATGCGCTTTGCGCGATCGGTGGGCGACCCTTACACCCCGGACCAACGCAGCGAACTCGCCAAGAGCCGCGCCGCGCTCGATGCTTTGCGGCCCCACGCCTGTCGCGATCTCGAGCAGGCCATGGCAACCCATCCGCGGCTGATTACCGATGCTGCACAAGGCAAAACTCAGGCGGCCTTGCGCGCCATGCAGCTCGAAGCGGAAATGCGTACCGACCCGGTGCTGCGAGCCGATGTGTTCGTCCAGCGTTGGCAGGCGCTCGACCTGCAGCGCAGATTGCTCCTGCAAGACCATGAAAGCAGCCGCGCCCATCGGGTCGCTGACACAATGATCGGGATGGCCAAGAGCCTTGAGCGCGATCCCCAGCTGGAATCACTGCTACGCCAGCGGAGAAGCCACTTCGGCCTGCCCGAGATGCCAACGCGCAGCATGGGGCAGAGCCTCGCTGATATGGTGGGCAGAAGCCGCAGCAGAGGGATCGAGATCGGGATGTGAGTTCACAGGCCGAGGTGAACAGGAGGCCAAGAGAATGGCCGAGAGGCCAGACAGTTCGGAACAGCGGGCTACGAATGCGAAAAGCCGCTATCAACAGTTCGGCGTTGGCGGCAGCTCGCGACCACTGCACGAACCCGCTGCGCGGGAGGGTCGCTTGGGGTGGCGTAGCGTAGTATTGTCCAGGCTTTAGGCAGGGCGGCGTCTCCTTCTGATCGTGGAGTTCCTTCAACGCAAAGGAACTCACGATGGACACTGTCACGACCGCCGCCCCGAACACGTCACTGCGCCAGCGGATGTTGCAGGATATGCAGATGCGTGGCCTTGGGGAGCACACGCAGAAGGATTACATCCGCCACGTTCAGCGCTTCGCTGCTTTTCTCGGTCAGCCCCCCGATGCCGCTACCCTCGAAGATCTTCGGCGCTTCCAGCTGGATCAGCATGAACGCGCCGTTGGCCCCGCGACCATCAATGGGGCCGTGTCGGCACTGCGTTTCCTCTTCGGTATCACCCTCAAGCGGCCGGAGATGGCGCTGGGGCTTGTCGTCATTCACGTCGCGCCCAAGTTGCGGGTGGTCTTGAGCGTCGAGGAGACCGCGCGGCTGCTCGAGGCTGCGCCAGGCATCAAGTACAAGGCAGCCCTCAGCGTGGCCTATGGCGCGGGCCTGCGGGTCTCGGAGGTTGCCCACCTCAAGGTCGATGACATCGACAGCGAGCGCATGATCATCCGTGTCGAGCAGGGCAAGGGACGCAAGGACCGCAATGCCATGCTCTCTCACCGCACCTGCTGGATTTGCTCCGGCAATGGTGGCGCGAAGGCAAACGCCGCGGGGTGATGTTGCCCCATGGCTGGCTGTTTCCCGGCCGCAGCGGCACGGATCCGGTCTCGGCTCGCCAGTTGCACCGCGTGGTGCAGGAGGCGGCCGAGCGCGCCGAGATCCACAAGCGGGTAAGCCCGCATACGTTGCGGCACTCGTTCGCCACTCACCTGCTCGAGCAGGGCGTCGATATCCGCGTCATCCAGGTTTTGCTGGGACACGTGAACATCAACACGACCGGCATCTACACTCAGGTGTCGAGCAAGACCATGCGGGCAGTGACCAGCCCGCTCGACCAGATCGTTGCCGTGATGGAAGGCAGGTCACCCCCCGGCTGAGCGCGGTGCGCGCCTCACTCGAGGTCGCCGATATCTTCCGGAGTGCAGGGCCCGCCTATCGCGCAGCCCATGCCGGGCATCTCAGTCTCGGCCAGCTCAAGGCCATGACGGCCATCGAGAACTGCCGCACCGCCGCTCTGGGTGGTCACGTCGAGGCCTGCGACGACTGCGGGCATTGGCGGATCGCCTACAACTCGTGTCGCAACCGGCATTGCCC